>JAZUHW010000003.1:0-224782 GCA_045641865.1 Candidatus Nanosyncoccus sp.
GGCAGAGACATTAGAATCTGCAGGAGTGAGAGCTTTATCTGTTCTGAGTTCTAGGCTTAGATTTTGGGTCATCCAGCATTTGTTGTCTGCTTCTTTGGTGACGTAGTAGATTTTGTAGTCACGGGTGTCTTGGAGACGGCCAGTAGTACCTATGGAGGCGTTAGCACAGACGGTGCTGGTCATGTTCTGCATTTTGGCAGTGCTACCAGAAAGAGAGCCGAAGCCCATTTCGGAGTTAGGGACCCAGATGGCGTAGAGGGTGGTTTCGGGGGCGTCTTTTGTGAGGTAGAGTTCACTACCTGGAGAGTAAGCACCAGCTTGGTTAGTGGATACTGTGGTCCAGCCACCAAAGGTATAGCCAGAACGGGTAGGAATGGTGCCTTCGGTGAGGGTGAAGGTGTAATCGGTAGCAGAGCCCTCGGGGATACCAGTCTGAGTATCTGGTACACCTGAGCCACCATTAGCATCGTAGTAGACATTGAACATCAGGGGTTTGGTATAGGCAAACTGCTGGTTGGCAGTGTAGGTGACACCGGTTTTGTCTAGTTTGGCGGTGACGGTGTAGTTGCCAGAGGCGGGGAGGGTGGGGACTTTGCATTTGATCTGGACTAGACCTTGGGCGGTAACAGAGGCGGTAGGGTTGGGGCAGACAGTATCACCGAGTTTTACCTCTACATCACCGGGGTCGCCCATGGAGGTGACGGCAGCGGTGGTAAGGGTGATTTCCGTATCTGTAGTCCCAGAGGTGGGAGAAAGGGTCATTTCGTTGCTTTCTGAAGCATTATACATGGCAGTATAGACTACGTTACCGGTATAGGTGCCTTCGGCAAGATCGTCTTTGGCCGAGACGGCGTAGTAAACATCTGTGCTAGTGCTAGATTGGTTCATCGAGAGGGTTTGGAGCAGCTGCTCGTTCCCTACGGTGGGGACGCCAGCCCATTTGGAGTTTTCTTTGTCTGGGGCGGGAATATCGTAGCTGTCATTGAATCCATTAGTGGCGATGCCGGTGGTGTTGTGGTTAAGAGCGAAGCCCCATTCGTTACCCTTGAGGGCGACGGGGTTTTCCATGGTGCCAGAGGTGGCAGGGATGGCACTAGTGCCATTCTTGAGATTATTATCTGCACCTTCCATAGAGAGGAAGAGGCTGAATTTGGATTGAGTGCTGGCTGGATGAGTGATAGCAGTGGTGACGGTGTCTTTGCCGGCACGGATGACATTAGTATAGGGGACGGTTTCGAGATTCAGATTGATGGTGTTGGAGGAAGAGATAGAGACGGAGTATTTGCTTGGATCAATAGCGTTGTCTTCTGCGGCGTTGGCGGCCAGATAAAATTCCGGCGCAAGCAAAAGCCCACCGATACCGATGATACCAGCGGCGAAAATAAATTTAGCATAATTTTGTTTTCGTGAGTGTTTGAGTTTCATAACCCTATGTTTGACCCTCTCTTATCTTTGATAACAAATTACATACAAATCAATTCATGACCTTGTATGCTCTCTATTATACACAAGCGGAATGATTTGTCAAGGGAGTTTCTGGGCAAAATGTTATAATAGAGCTATGAAAGTGAAAAATGCTGATGAGATGATGGCGTATGGGGAGAAGTTAGGACACGAATTGAAGCTGCCGGCAGTGATAGAGCTGCTCGGCGATGTCGGCGCTGGCAAAACCACTCTGACGCGTGGAATTGCGGCTGGTTTGGGCGTGCGCGACAACGTCACTTCCCCGAGTTTTAATATATCTAAACGCTATGCTTTTGTACGTCCAGATGGTACGGCCGGCACACTGGTACATTATGATTTTTATCGTTTACCGGACCCTGGGATTATGTCTGAAGAATTGGCCGAGACTTTGCAAGACCCAAACGCCGTAGTGGTAATAGAATGGGGTGCCAGCGTGGCAGATTTATTGCCAGCAGAACACCGCACGATTAAAATTGACTTTAGCGACGACGGCGACGCATCGGCGAGGCAAATAACAGATCAACATAAGCCGCAATAACACCAACGGCCACGATTGGGCCCTTGATGGTTTGGATAAAATTACTGATTTGGGTGGCTAGGCTGTCGAACGGGAAGAAATAGGCTAAAGGTTCGGAAATTAATGAGACCATCACGGCAGCAAAGATGAGTGCCTCAATGAAGCGGAAGATGCCGCCGAAGCCGCCGCGGCCGCTCCGCAAGTATAAAATAATTGGGAAAGCGACTATTAAAGCCAAATAAACTGAGTTTTTGAGTAAACTTTCCGGAGCGGCCCGCAAAAAATCCAACCCGTGGAGCCACTGCACCAACCCCAGACCAAATAATTCAAAGACTGATAACCCCGCAATCATCGCCAGATGTGCCGGACCAGTATGCTTGCGCAAAAAGAAAAAGATAAAGACTAAAACTGCAAGGGCAATGATAATAACCATAAGTATATTATAACATGTGGGCTAATTATGCGCCAACTTTGTCTTTGCTGGGGCGACGTTTAGCATTGTGCTCTACGTAAGCAATGATTTTTTCGGCCACATTGTGCCCGGTGATTTTTTCAATACCAAAACCAGGTGAAGCGTTGACTTCTAGTACTAATGGTCCGCGTTTGGAACGCATCAAATCAACACCAGCAATGTGTAGGCCCATAGCTTTAGCAGCTTTCAAAGCCGTACGTTTTTCCTCGGCGGTCAACTTCACGCCTTTGCCACCTCCGCCTTTATGTAAATTACTACGAAAATCATCATCCAAAGATTTGCGCTCCATACTGGCCACCACTTTGGAGCCAACCACAAAGGCACGAATATCCGTACCGGCAGATTCTTCGATATATTCTTGAAGTAAAATATTGGTGCCGTTTTCGTTGTACATATAAAGCGCCTGCAAAGCGGATTTGGCAGATTTTTTGGTCTCAGCCAAAACCACGCCATTACCATGAGTACCAGATGACAATTTAATAATCACCGGCAAACCAATTTCATCGAGCAGATCTTCCACATCAGCGGTGTTACGCGAGACCAAAGTTTTAGGCGTATCAACACCGGCCTTCGTCAAAATCTGGGCCGAACGCAATTTATCACGCGCACGGGTAATTGCAATCGAACTGGAAGCCGTCCAGATATTTTGCATTTCAAATTGACGCACGATCGCACAACCATAACGGGTCATACCATTGGCAATGCGTGGAATAATTGCATCATAGCCAGTCAGTTTGTGGCCATCGTGAAAAACATAGGGGTGTTTTTCATCAAGCGCTAAATAACAATCTTTATATTTAACGACATCAACTTTATGGCCCCGTTTTTGAGCCTCTTCTTTAAGACGCTTAGTGGAATAATTCCCCGGCCCGTTACTCAGGATCGCAATTTTCATTACTTCACCTTTTTGTTTTTAGCGGCCTGAGCCATTTCGTTGCGATACTTAGCTTCTTGACCAACTAATTTTGTACAAGCGAGGAATTTTTGCTTAACCTGCTCTGACAGCTGATTGTCAAAACTCATACGATAAACAAACGCGCGACGCAAAAGTTGGCGCAAGAGTAGTTTGTTGCGAGCTGAAACCGGACGACGGAAATAATGTGAATCGGCAATGATAATCTGTGTACAGAGATCGACATAAAGAGCCGGCTGCGCATCGGGGTCAATATTCAGCGCGATTTTGGAAAGTTTATTGACCACATCTTGATGGCGAGGATACAGAAGTTCGGTCAGACAAATAATATTAACCGCGTAGCTAGACAAATGCAAAAGTGCCTTAGGATCGGTCAAAAGTCGATTAGCAAAACGACGTAAACGCAAAAGTGGGTAAATTTTCAAAAATTCCGGACGTAAATCAACATCTTTACTCTGCCAAAGTGTGTAAATACGGAACAAAACACACGACAAACCAAAACTATATTTATACTTTTCAAAATAAAGACGACGTGGTCTCTTGGGCGCGACCTTGATATAACCGTCGCTTTTCATGATGGCATGCAATAACTCGCGAATTTTGGCTTTTTGTTTGGCCGTGGTTAGTTTAGGGGCTGTTTTGGTCTTAGGAGCAGCTTTAGTTTTCTGAGTGGATTTCGTCTGAGGTTTGATATCGGGCTCGGCTTTGAGCACTTCTTCTTTAAGCGGACGGGTTTGCTTGGTTGGTTCTGGAATCACGTTAAACGACACATCCACCAAAAACTTGTGCTTAAGCGTACGGCGACCAATCAAAACTGGGAAAAGATTGCGGCTACGATCGGCCAATGTGAAAGTTGCACGAATTTTGCGACCATTGATCGTAACAGGGATACAAACACGATAGCGGGTTTGTTCTTGACCATTAGAACTACGGACTTTAACGGTTTTGTAATCTTTGCGTTCAAAAACTTTACCAGTGTAATACGGACTCTTGGGACCAAACAATGAAAAGCGCAGTACGCCTTTTTTGTTGACTTCAATTTGGCTCGCCCAAATTGCCGATGAATCGGCACCAGTATCAACCTTCGCTGGCACATGACGATATTCGTCAATATCAACCAGCGTGTTAGTCCCAATAATTTCTAACTTACTCACGCCCTCATTTTAGCATAAAACGGGGATAAAGTCAATCATTAACGGTTCCAGAAATGGCCTTTGCCACCTGTTTCGCGTAATTCTTGCAGTAATTCTTTTTGTTTACGCGTCAATTTGGTAGGCGTATCCACAATAACAGTGACAATATGGGGTCCGCGGCCGCCATCCGAACGATACGGCACACCATGACCAGATAGTTTAAACGGGGTGCCAGATTGAGTACCAGCTGGAACTTTCATGGTAATTTCGCCGTCAACGGTTTCAACGTCAATTTCACAACCCAGCGCAGCATCCACCATCGGGATATGCTGTTCGGATAGGATAATAACACCTTCACGGGTGAGATTTTTGTGTGGTTTAACGCGAATTTGGACATAAAGATCGCCCGGTTCACCGCCTTCTGGTGCTTCCCCACCTTTGCCGGCCAGACGAATCGACATGCCATCATCAATGCCAGCAGGGATTTTGATTTTCATGGATTTGCCGTTCAGATTGATGGACTTAGTGGTGCCAAAAATGGCATCTTTAAAAGTGATGGTAACAGTGGTTTGGTGATCGACGCCACGACGGGGCCGGCGCGCGCCGCCCCCAAAGCCGAACATCGCACCCAAAATATCACCGAGATCAGGCGCGCCGGCCCCACCAAAGTCAAAATTAAACGATTGACCATTAAAGTCAAAGCTACCATTCTGAAATGGGTTACCCGCACCACCAAATGGATTACCGGCATTACCGCCCACGCCGGCGTGGCCAAATTGATCATAACGCGCGCGTTTTTGCTTATCACTCAAAACTTCGTGCGCTTCAGAAATTTCCTTGAATTTGGCTTCGGCCTCTTTATCACCTGGATTTTTGTCGGGGTGATACTTCACCGCCAACTTGCGGTAGGCCTTCTTAATCTCATCATCAGAGGCGTCTTTGCTCACGCCCAAAACTTCATAATAATCTTTCTTTGCCATAAACTATATTATAGCACTTCTTGAGAGAAACTATTATTTTTTGAAGCTGACTCTATTGCCATAGCGCTGATAAAGCACACGACCGGCAAAACAACCAGCAACTGTCAAAGGTAATAAGATGATGGTAGCCAAAACTGCATTGCTAGCACTAAAGAACCCGGTATTTGGCGCACCAATTAATTCCCCACCACCGTCAGTATTTGGCACTGGAATATCTGGGTCGTCCGGCGTAGGTGTAGGAGTTGGACCAACATCACCAGTCGCATAAGCGTTGATTGCAAACATCGGAGCTACTTCGTCAGGGATTTCCATCCCGTCAAGCGCCGACTTTACTTTAATTAAGAAATCGCCATTCACCGTGATATCTTTGTCTAAGCTAGCTTGACGACGGCCAGCACTAAGTATTGTGTCTACATTAATTGTGCCAACTGGCTGAAAATCTGCCGCTTGACCAGTCGTGCTGACGTACACATCCCATGCCTTACCAGCACCGGTGTAAGCCATAAAATCATTCAAGGCGATTTGATTAATCTTTTGTTCGCCATTAGCATGATATTTAGCAATCACTTCATTAGCGGCACGTGTGACGCCACCAAGTTGTTGGGCATTTGCTTCGTCATAAACAATATCCCAGTGATTTTGCTCAACCGTATTAATACCATCAACGGTCAAATCGTAAGCATACGCAATCCAGACATATGTTTCTGGGATGCCTTCACCCCAAGAATTTTGGACCAAGAAGGCACCTTTTTGCATAGCATTAGTAGACGGATCATTATACATATGATCATCGTCCCAACCAATAATACTCATGGCATGACCGTTGCTAGAACCACACTTCAAGCTACCGTGGTCCATGATTGTCTGAGTACTAGCATCATAACAAATCGAGGAACTTCTGTTGAAAAAAGTCGAAAGCGACATAGCGCCATGAGCCATAATTTGTTGTTTGATCCCCTGTAATGTTGCCATACGTACAATCTCTGAATCTGTACTACTAATACTATATGATGTAGTCGAGGTCGCGGCATAATTATTTTCTTTAGAATTGTTAAAAATTAAACTAGAAGGCATTTTGGTGGTATAAGGACTCACCGCTGCGCGTTGTTCGTAACTACTATATGCACTCAAATCTGGATCATTAGCCTGCATACCAGCGAAGAAAGGCGATTCCAAAGTTGCACCATACTGGCTACCGATAAAGAAGTTCGCAAGTTGGAAATTACCGCCATCAGTTAGAACACGTTCGACACCTAGACCTTTGATAAAGGTATAGTAATTATTACTAGTTGAGTCGGTGAGTGCCGTAGCGGGATCTGCAATTGCATAATCAAGCTGTTTGGGTGACAATTCAATCTTTTTGCCAGTCGATTTCAAAAAGCTCGATTCCATAGCAGTCGTTGTTGCATAAGCCCAGCAAATACCTTCGTACCCTTGATCTTTGACCCTTGTAGCACAGTCTCCATCGCCACATTTTTCCTTACGTAAATCATAAGATGTTGGTAAGGTATCATTAGCACTAAAATTGATATCGGATAATAATCCAGCATCAACTTTTTTGATATACTGTGTTGGAATAAGTTTCCAGTCACTAGCATGCCCAGCCTGTACGCTTTCGCGATATTGCTGGTATTCTGGGTTAATCTGCAACGGTATCACAGACAACGCTGAACTATCTGTCGTCAGCCCAAGCGTAACGCCTGCACCCATCGCCACAGCACCTAGTGCGAGCGCCGAGACTAATTTTTGTTTTTTCATTTTTGTTTTTCCTTTCTGGTTTTTTAATCTATTATTTTTTAAAACTTACACGTTGGCTATAACGACGATAGAAGAAACGGCCAAGAATTACCGCGGCAATAATAGTAGGCAAACCAACAATTGTTGCTAAAATTGCTTGGGAAGTTTCAAAGCCAGTATTCGGAACTTTGGGATTATCATTGTCACCTGTGCCTGGGTCTGGTGCTGGCGGATTGACTGGGCAAGTGCCCTGTTCAATCACAATGGTGTCCATACTACCCATCATGATTGCGCTTGTTGTATCCTGTTTTATAATTTTAGCATCACCACTCATGCACATATCTTGACCAAGGACGATGTCTCCACTTTCAACAATAGCAAATGGATACAACTCATCAACTGGTTTTTGAAGAGTTGACTTACCACCCTTGAATGCGGCAACACCATAAGTCAAAATCAAATTTGCGTCTGGATGGTTTTCGATTGCTGTTAAATTGCCACCTGTGATTTCAAAATCATTCGCCACCACCTGAGTAACATTTAATGTTCCGCCATTAATTAAAACTTTACTACCACTTTTATCTTGTGAATAATATGAGCCGGCCTGTAAAAGTGTATTTGGTGCATTAATTGTCCCACCATTCATCGTGAAATAAGTTCCACCTAACATATTAGAAACAATTGCGCCAAAAACTTTATCACCTTCAGGCTCTTTAACTGTATAATTAATCTCGCCACCATTAATAGTAATATGATGGGCATCACTATCCGCAACACGGAATAATTGACTACCGTCAGCTGTAAAATCAATAACACCGGATTCTATGATAATATCTTTTTTAGCTCCGATCAATTCAACACCGGCATCTGTACTTTTTAGTGTACCGGTTCCCTTAATCGTTAAATTACCACTTGATGCAATCACTGCACCTAATAGACTAGAAGTATTATGTATGGCGTTGTTGCCCTCTAAAACAACAACAAGGTCATCTAGATCAGTCGAGCCGATATTAGAAGCATCATAATTCTTGAGCGTCAGTACATTACCCTCAGCACAATATTCAGCGGTGCCCGCTTTATTAGACTGACATCCGGAAGCAGTATAGAGTTGTTCGGTCGAACCATCTGCCATTGTAACAAAAACTGTTGGAATATTTGGTTCAGCTGCTTCTTCAGCAAAAGTTGGCATGGCGGCTAGTACATTTGGAGTAACCATCGAGCCAAATACCAATGCGCTGCCAGCAATAATATTTGATATTCGTTTAGAGTTTTTCATAGAGTTCCTTTCTTGACCTAAACTTTACATAACCTAATATGTCGTCAGTATACTCCTTACGTTTATTTTTGTCAAGCTTATATGATATAATAATCGCTATGGAAAACAAATTAATCTTAGTCACCAACCCTGGTAGTAGCTCACGCAAATACGCACTCTACCACATTACCAAATCTAAAGATGAATTCGTGTGTGGTCTGCACTTCGAGTTCGAGGACGGCAAAATCATCTGTACTTTTGAAAATGCCGATGGTTCTAAAGAACCTCTTGATCTTGTACTCCATAGCTTGAGTGGTTCGGTCGTAGCAGTACGACAAATTTTAACTGAACGTGGAATTATCTCTGATTCGCAACCAATTGATGCGATTTTAGCTCGCGTGGTTGCTACTGGTGATTTCTTTACCGAAGATCATATTGTGAACGACGAAGTGCTCGGCCAATTGGAACGCGCTAAAAAGCGCACGCCTCTACATGTACCAGTAGTCGTCGATGAAATTGAAGCTTTTGTGGAAGAGTTTAAAGAAGCCAAAGTTTTGACTATTTCTGATACTGCCTTCCATACTAGTCGTCCAAAATTACACAAATATTACGCAATTGACGTCGAATTGGCTGATGATAATGAAATCAAACGTTACGGTGCACACGGTCTCTCGATTAGCTCCGTGGTCGAGACCATGACCCGCGAAAAAATCTTGCCCGAACGCGCGATTGTCTGTCATCTTGGTTCCGGTGCTTCCCTCACCGCCGTCAAAGATGGTAAAAGTTTTGATACCACCATGGGTTATTCGCCACTTGAAGGTATTATGATGTCTACGCGTTCTGGTTCGATGGACCCAGCTGCAGCTTTTGCGGTCGGTCGCGCGCTCAAAATGGACGATCCGCAAGATCTCGAAGAATATTTAAACAAACAAAGTGGTCTAAAAGGTGTTTCTGGCGAAACCGACGATATGCGCCAAATCATCGAACTTGCCGCAGGTGAAAATGAACGTGGCAAATTAGCCTTTGATATGTTTGTTTATCGCGTTCAAACTGCGCTTGGGCAAATGGCTGCTGCCATGAACGGCACCGACGCAATTGTCTTTACTGCCACAATCGGTGAACGCTCCGCTCCAGTGCGCAAAGCCGTTTGTGAGAAAATCGGTTATCTTGGTTTTGAAATGGATGCTGACAAAAACGAAGCCGCTACCGGCAGTAACGGCCCCGAAAATATTGCTGCTGAAGGTTCCAAGCCAATTTGGGTTTTACATACCGATGAATCAGCCGAAATTTTACATCGGGCTAAATTATTACTAGCAACTGTCGAAGATTAATCAGAAACTTTTGTATAAGTCATTGGCAACAATGATTGATTTAAAGCTCCAACTTCACCTGTATCAGTAGTGTAAATCACCCACAAAGAACCAACTTTAATGCTGGCGTTCATACCTTCCGAACTTTGCTCACTAGTTTGGTTTAAGTAATAAACATCATTCAAAGTGAACGTCGGATTTTGTGCGTTAGCCTGTGATACAATATTCCTGACTTCTTGCTCAGTTTTTTGAACTGCATCAAGAGCGGCTTGTCCTTGTGAAATTGTCAAATTACTCGTGTCGCAATCATTGAGCGTTTCGTCGGCGCAAAAACGTACGGTATTGTCCTGGATGATTGTCACTGGACGAATTTTGGCACTTGTATTTGATTGATCAGACTGGGAGTTTGTTAAACCTTGATACATTTGTTGAACCTGCATAAGGCTGGCGTCGGTCATTTTCCAAACACCATTTAAGGTTGTCGAGACATTGGTATTTGCGGAAGTAGTGCTTTGAGACGTAGTACTATCGTTCGTTGGACAATTATTAGTCGGCTTGACACTACTACGACCAATTGCAAAGCCTGTTGCAAAACCAATACCAGCCAAAACTACTGCGCCGGCCACGATTAGTCCTATAATTAAACCTTTGTTTAAACCTGTATCGGGTTTCGGCGGCTGAAAATCTGGACCCATCGGTGCAGGAGCTGGCGGAACCATTGGATTAGGAGCTGGTGGTACAGGGGTTACAGGGGGTACAGGGGGTACAGGTGGTACCGGTGGTGGTGTAGGTTGATTGTTAATTGGTTGATTTTCATCCATGAGAAATGCCTCCCTATTTAATAGTTATGCTTATATTGTATCATGAATTATAAACTATCGTGTAATCTTTGTAATTCAGCAGCAACTGTTTGATTGATAATTTTGGCAGCCTTACAAATGCTTTGCTCGTCGTTATCTCGGCCGAGTGTAAGACGGAGTGAACCGGCGATTTCTTCGTCCGTCAGGCCAATTGCCTGGAGAGTTTTTGATTTGGTGCGGCTATTGGCCGAACAGGCTGTGCCTGAAGAAACATAGACCTGTTGTTGCTCTAATAAGAAAATTAAGCGCTCGGCGTCAAGGCCGGGATAAGTGAGGGGGCAAAAATTCGCGAGTTGGTGTTTTTTGTTACCGAGAAAAATCGGTTGCGAATTTTTGCCCAACTCTTCACGCAAAATCTGTGTGAGTTTCTGATATTTTTTGCGGTTTTTGATAATGTGCTCCTGCGCGTCAACTGCAGCTTGCGCAAAACCCATCAGCCCCACTACATTTTCCGTACCAGAGCGCAGGCCGAGCTCTTGGCCGCCACCGACAATTAAAGGTTTTAGAGTTTTGACTTGGTGCCCGACGTAAAGTGCGCCCACGCCTTTCGGCCCATAAATTTTACCAGCATTGAGCGTCAACAAATCAACATTCAAACGGCTAACTTTAATTTCCAGAAGTCCCAAGCCCTGCGATGCATCACAATGAAAATAAATCGGCGTGTGGTCACCAGCTCGCAAACGACGCTGACGTTCGGCCTTAACTAGCATACCAATTTCCGCAATCGGCTGAATCGTGCCGAGTTCACTACAAGCTAAACACAAGGAAACAAATTGGGTTTTAGCGCTGAGTTTTTTCTTAAAATCATCCAGTAGAATGCGACCAGTTTTATCGACTTTAATAATCTGGCAATCGCCTTTGCGCTGAGCCGGCTCAATCACCGAATCATGCTCCACGCCAGAAATCAAAATTTCCGCACCGTTTTCTACAGCCTCAAAAGCTAAATTAATCGATTCGGTTGCACCACCAGTAATCACAAGGTCCGCACCTTTCGCGCCAATCACATGCGCCAACTTATCTTTGGCAGCTTGATACTCATGACGCAATTCCACCGCCGGTAAATACGCCGCCGAAGGATTAAAAAACTGCTCTTGCGAATACGGCTCCATGGCTTGACGCGCGGAGTCTGACAGGGGTGTTGCTGCTGCGTAGTCTAAATAAATCATAATTTTCCTTGATTGGTAGCGCTGGCTGGAATCGAACCAGCATTGTACCCTTAGAGGGGGTATGTCCTATCCGTTGAACGACAGCGCCATACACTTAAAATTATAACATTTTTCTGAGGTATTCACCAGTCGGAGTGGTGTGGGATTTAGCCAGTTGCTCTGGCGTGCCGGTAGCGATAACTTTACCACCTTTAGCACCACCTTCTGGACCCATATCAATAATCCAATCCGCCGATTTTATTACGTGTAAATTGTGTTCAATCACCACCATCGAATTACCGCCATCTACCAACTTATTCAGAATTTTCAAAAGTCTTTTAACGTCGTGGCTGTGCAGACCAGTCGTCGGCTCGTCCAAAATATAAAGAGTTTTACCCGTCGAACGGCGCGAAAGTTCGGTTGCGAGTTTGATGCGTTGCGCTTCCCCGCCGCTAAAAGTCGTGGCTGATTGACCAAGTTTGATATAGCCCAGGCCTACTTCTTGCAGAGTCTTTAGCTTGCCAACGATATTTGGAATGTTCGCGAAAAATTCGGCAGCTTCATCAACGGTCATATCGAGCACCTGTGCAATATTTTTGCCTTTGTATTTAATTTCCAAAGCCTCGCGATTATAACGCTGGCCGTGACAAACTGGACATTTGACATACACATCCGGCAAGAAATGCATTTCAATTTTGTTAACGCCATCACCCTGACAATTTTCACAACGCCCACCTTTGACGTTGAACGAGAAACGACCAGGTTTGTAACCACGAAGTTCCGACTCCGGCTGACCAGCAAAAAGTTCACGAATTTGCGTAAACACCCCTGTATAAGTCGCGGCATTACTGCGCGGCGTACGACCAATCGGTGATTGATCAATCACGATAATTTTATTGAGATTTTCAATACCATCAATGCCGTCATGTTCACCCGGCACAGTCTGAGCACGATGCAGACGCGCCTGCAATTCGTTGGCGAGAATATTTTTCACTAATGTAGATTTACCCGAACCGGAAACACCGGACACCACGGTCAAAACGCCAAGCGGAAAATGCACATCAATATTTTGGAGATTATTTTCGCGCGCACCACGGACCACGAGTTCTTGACCACGTTTAGCACTGCGACGCTTTTTTAGCACTTCAATTTTTTCCGCGCCAGAAAGATAGCGTCCAGTAATGGAATCTTTATTTTTCATAATTTCTTTGGGAGTACCAGCAGCAACTAATTTACCGCCTTGTTTACCGGCACCTGGACCAATATCAACAATATAATCCGCTTGCAGCATCGTGTCTTCGTCGTGTTCCACCACCATCACAGTGTTTTTCAAATCACGTAGATGTTTTAATGTTGCAATTAATTTATTATTGTCACGCTGATGCAAACCAATCGAAGGTTCATCCAAAACATAAAGCACGCCCTGAAGACCAGAGCCAATTTGCGTGGCCAAACGAATCCGTTGCGCTTCCCCACCAGACAAAGTATTAGCTGCACGGCCAAGCTCCAAATAACCCAGCCCAACATCTTGCATAAACTGCACACGTTCGCGAATTTCTTTGATAATCGGCTCGGCAATTAACTTCTCATCATCAGTAAATTTAAGATCTTTTTTCAAAACTTCCAGCATTGTATCAACATCAAATTTACAAATTTCCATAATGTTAAAACCGTGCACAGTTACCGCCAAAACCGCCGGTTGCAAACGCTGGCCGTGACAAGTTTGGCACTCGCGTACACGCATAAAACGTTCAATGTCGCGACGCGCCCAGTCCGATTCGGTGGTGCGATGGCGGCGCTCCAACATTGGAATTACGCCTTCATAAGTCGTCATATATTCTACGCCTTCTTGGAGACGTCCACTACCAGAAACTTTGACTTTGTATTTGTCGTCGCCGGTGCCGTAAAGAATTTTTTGTCGAGCTTCATCCGACAAATCTTTAATCGGTGTATAAACCGAAAAATCATGCTTCGCGCCCACAGCTTGCAAACGTTTCAGCCACCACGCATCCTGATTGATGCGATTGAAAGGACGGATACCACCTTCGGCGATAGTTAGATTTGGGTTAAAAACTAACGCCGGATCAATTTCGAGACGCGTACCTAAACCTGTACAAGTCGGGCAGGCACCTTGTGGAGCGTTAAAAGAAAACAAACGTGGCTCGAGCTCGGGAATCAATTCTTCCGGATGGTCTTCACAAGCATAGCGTTGCGAAAAAGTGATAATTTCGGTTTTTTCACTGTCGATATTTTTCCCGCTAATCGCTGTAGAACTATCATTAATTTTTAGCAGCTTAATAATCCCCTGCCCGAGCTCCAAAGCCTGCTCAATTGAGCCAGCAATCCGGGCATGCAAGTCCGGCGAGAGAATAAACCGGTCCACCACGATTTCAATATCATGACGTTCTTGCTTCGCCAACTGCGGGAATTCATCCAGCGCATAAACCACACCGTCCACACGTACGCGCGCGAAACCTTTGGCCTGGTATTGCTCTGGAATGTGAGCAAATTCACCTTTTTTCTGCTGAACAATTGGCGCGAGTAGCATCAATTTGCTACCCAGTGGCAATTTCATCACCTCATCCACGATATCTTGCACGCTGCGGCGATGCACTTCTTTGCCACAAACCGGACAATGTGGCACACCCACGCGGGCAAATAAAAGACGTAAATAGTCATACACCTCTGTAATTGTAGCGACAGTTGAACGGGGGTTGCGACTAGTAGACTTTTGGTCAATCGAAATCGCGGGGCTCAGGCCCGTAATCGTATCTACGGCAGGCTTATCCATCACACCTAGGAACATACGCGCATAACTAGAAAGCGATTCCACATATCGGCGCTGCCCTTCGGCATAAATCGTATCAAAAGCCAAGCTAGACTTACCACTACCAGATAGACCGGTAATGACTACTAGCTTATCACGAGGGATGTCGACGTTGAGATTCTGCAAATTGTGTTGCCTGGCACCCCTAATCTGTATCTTGTCACTTTCCATAGACGGCGTATATTATACACCATTTTGCACAATTTTTCAAGGGGTAGGGCTCAGTGTCGTCTCTTTTTCTGCGTTTTGAGTTTCATAATCACAAAAATCACAAACAAAAACGCACTCACACCTAAAATAATCCATAATTCATAGGGGTAAAAATCAATTTTTTGGCGCAGGGTGGCCGTAAAAGTATAAAGCGTTTCCCCGTTCCAACTAATTGTGACCGTTCCGAGATTATCACCCTCTTTGGTGCCACGCGGAATTTCCTGAATGCCGTCATATTTATATTCTAATTGCGACAAATCTAAATCGTTGGGTAAGAAAATTTTGATTTCTTCTGGCGCGGTGATAGTATAAGTCTTTTGCGCGCTGTCTTTGACGGCAATATCTAGAACACCCTCATCAGCATTTTTGACCGTGCGATAACTATAATTATCGTCATAATAATGGTAAAGCGCGAGCGTATCAGTGACATTATAGGCGGTTCCGGCTGGAGCATTCAAAGTCACCGCCAAATAATTAACATTTTTAAGCGGCGTAGAAGTCGAGGATAGGTTAACGCCAGCAGCATCAGTGTAGCCTGTTTTGGCGCCAAGAATCGCATTAGCGTCCAGACCATATCTTTGCGCGGTTGAACGCACGGTTTTGGCAACAATTTGATTTAATGATGGCAAAAACTGCTCGTTGGCTTCAAAATAAGTGCGGAAGCTTGGCACATTAAGAGCGTATTTCGTCAGAGTTGCAATATCGCGTGCTGAAGAATAATTATTATCGTCAAAACCCACTGTGTTATTAAAGTGAGTGTGGGTCAGACCGAGCTCTTGCGCTTTTGTATTCATTTTGGCAACAAATTGATCAAGTGAACCGCTGTTATTGATGGCGAGAGCTTGCGCTGCATCGCCTGCGCTCGGGAGCATCAAGGCGTACATTAATTCATCCACGCTAACTTGCTGGCCAGGCTTCAAGCCAACGATAGCAAATTCTTCCAGACCTTTGAGCATGTCAGCTGTCACCGTAATTTGTTGTGTAGGCGTAAAGTTATCTTCCAAAATAATTGTGGCAGTCATGAGCTTTGTCAGCGAAGCCACTGGTGTTTCGGTGTCGGCATCTTTTTCATACAAAACTTTGTCATCATTCAAATTGTAGATAATTACGCGGGGAGAAACCAAATCAACAGTTGGTGCCGGCAGAGCATTGACAGGAAAAACAATTAACAGTGCAAATAAAATACTCAATAAAAAATGGTGCGGGTGGAGAGAGTCGAACTCTCGTCTCTTCCTTGGGAAGGAAACATAATAGCCGTTATACGACACCCGCATGCTTTTATTATACCACCTTAAAATTGGATGGCCTCGTCAATTTTGCCAGCTTCGCGCAACTTAGTTAACTGATTGTTAAAAGTTGTAAACGGCACTTTAATGGAACTGTAATTAACTTTGTTGTCTTTTTTGGAATTAAGTTTTACAAAATAAAAACCATCGCCATTAGAAGATAAGAAAACTGGGCTCACTTGTCCTGCTTCCAGCTTCATCGCTTGATTCGCACGACCACCATCGATATTGGTCGAACTGACTAGATCACCAGTCTCCTCATATTGCACCTTGTCACCTAAACCTTCGGCAACTTTTGCCATATCATTATGGTTCTCGGCTAAACTTGCTTCAATTTGTTTGACGAGCCCTTGTGCCTGCGTGTCAATTGATTGAGCAACTTTTGCCTTCAAAATTGAAAAACGCAATAAACGTTTATATTCATTTGGAGTCATACCAAAATTCTTGTTCAAAATCGCTGCAAAACTTTCTTCACTCCGTTCGTCGCCACCAACTTTACGATGTTCGTCGTACATATTCTGAATTTCTTCGTCACCAACCGTGATATTGCGTTCGCGGGCTAATTTATCTGCATAAGCATAAGATTCTACATTGTTCAGTGCAGCCCGTTTGTAATTATTGCGCAATTCATTCGCCTCGTCGCTATTGCCAAGTTGACCACTCTGCTGCTCCACTGTGATAATACTGCTACGATAAACCATTAAGTAATCACTATAACGCACCGGTTCACCATCAACTGATGCCACTGTTACCGGCAAAACCTGCGTGACACGATAGATAATATCGCCAGTGTCTTGAATTTTGTAAAGCCCTAGCCAACCAAGCCCCACTAAAGCTGCCAAAGCCAAAACACCAATAATAATCGTGTTAATCACGACACGGTGTTTGGTATATTGAATCGGATAACGAAACTTACGCCCCTTGGACAAAACCTCTTCGCGGCGTTCGGCGATTTTCTGGCTCTCAGTTTTTGGTTCATTCTTAGACTTTTTGCTCATTCTTGAATTTTCCCATTATACTTTGTATTTTATCATAAACTTTGGCGGGACGGGAGACCTTGGTGATTTCAAGATCGCCTACTTGAGCCTGAATCAACAGAGTGCCATAACCAAACATCGTTGCAAAGACACCAGGGATATCATACGAAACACTCTGAACTTTACTCATTAAAATATCGGTGACGGATTTTTTAAAAAGACTACGCTGGTTAATCTGACGAATACGTTGATCGGTAATAATAAAAACCGAAAAATACCATAGCATATAGTGATAACCGCAAGCCAACAAACCAATTAATACTGCAACACAAAACACCCAAAACAAAATCGGTTGATCCGGCCAAATCAATAAAGGTACAACCCCAAGAGCCATAAATACCACCAACAGCACCAGCCCTTTGGTAGCAGTTAAGATATGGCGACGAAAAACCATTTTGACAGTTTCGTCTTCGTGCTGGCCTTCGAATTCCATCTCACTCATGCTATAATTATAACAAATTTGGCCTGGTAGCTCAATGGATAGAGCAGCTCCGTCCTAAGGAGAAGGTTGTGCGTTCGACTCGCACCCGGGTCACCATTTTTTTAGCGCGTGAATTTAGCGCGGACGTCAGTGTATTCGTAGAGTTCTTCTGGCTTGAACCAGAGCGCGATTTCGCGTTTAGCTTCAGAAACATTACCACTGGCATGAACCAGATTTGGCACACCAATTCCCTTAGCATCTGAATAACCAAAACTCATATGTGAAAAATCACCACGGATAGTCCCCATCTCGGCCGATTTTGGTTCAGTTGGACCAACCAATTTACGTACCAAAGGCACGGCTTCAACGCCTTCAAGCACCATCGCAATTACTGGGCCAGTCATCATATAAGCCACATTGTATTGGAAAGCTTGTTCCCCACGACGAGTAATCATTTCGCCAATATCTTCATAATGTGCACGATAGTGGTCTTCATCTGGCATGACCATCTTCATGCCAACGATTTTTAAACCCACACGTTCAAAACGTTGTAAAATTTCACCAACGATACCACGCTGCACGGCGTCTGGTTTACAAACCACTAGGCTGCGCTGTACTAAATCTTGTGTTTTTGGATTTACTTTTTTTTCTGCCATAAAAACTCCTGTTAATTTTCTATATTATATCATATTTGCTATAATGGGCTTATGGATATTTCGACTCTGATTCAGGATTTTCTCGAACATGTAGAAGTCGAGAAAGGTCGCGCGCTCAATACCGTACGTAATTACGAATTATATCTCATGCGTTTTGTGGAAATGGCTGATGAAATTTTGGACGGCGAAACTCTCACGCCCGCTAAAATTACCCCGGAACTTTTGCGTCAATATCGTCTGCGGCTTAATCGCTACGAAGGTTTGCACGGTGAAAAATTATCCGCCATCACCCAAGCTTATCATTTAATCGCTCTGCGCGGTTTTCTCAAATATTTGTCACGTCGTGGTATCAAATCGCTCGATCCATCACTAGTAGATTTACCAAAAGTTTCACGTCCCCAAGTTACATTTCTGCATTATGATGAAGTGGAACGGATACTCGATGTCATCCCTACCGATACTGAAAATGGTCTGCGCGACCGCGCTATTATTGAAATGCTGTTTTCTGGCGGTTTACGTGTGTCCGAATTAGTAAGTCTAGATCGCGATTCTATCAACCTCAAACGTCGCGAGTTTATTGTGCGTGGTAAAGGTAGTAAAGACCGCCCGATTTTTATCTCCAAGGCTGCCGCCGATCGTGTTCAGGAATATCTTGATGCGCGCACTGATGATTTGCCGGCGCTATTTCTAAACAATAGCCGCAACCAAAGTATCCCCAATACTTCCGGTGATTTTCGTCGCATTTCTGCGCGCAGCGTGGAACGCATTGTTCAAAAATACTCCAAACTAGCCGGCATTACTAAACACGTCACACCACACACTTTGCGTCACTCTTTTGCAACCGATTTACTAATGAATGGCGCTGATATTCGTTCGGTCCAGGCTATGCTCGGCCACTCCGATATTTCCACTACCCAAATTTATACCCATGTCACTGACCAGCACCTCAAAGAAGTGCACGAAAAATTCCACTCCGCTACAGACTAATATATTATCATCATACTGCTGATAAATTGTGAAAATGTCACAACTAGGACAAAACCGATCACAAGAAACGGTCCAAAATAAACTTTGTGATTTTTGGTTTTAATTGTTGACGGCAACATCACTATACTACCAATCAAATTTGATAAGAATAAAGCCCAAAGTGCCAGCCACCAATCGCCTAGCGCCAAGGCTAAGCCTAAGGCTAACAGCCAATCGCCACCGCCCATTAATTTTTCTTTGGAAAGTTTGTAAATTAAGAAACATGGTCCGGCAAAAATCACTATACTGCCCAACAAATTCAATAAAATATCGCCAATGCTCACATAGGCAATTAATTTGACCCCCATTAATAGTATGGCTATGATAGCGCCACCGATAATAGCTATCATCAATAAAAACAGAGGTAATTCTCCCCATTTACCGTCATAAACGGCTAAAATTCCTAAAACTACCAACAGCGCCAACAAAACAAAATAAGCCACCGTGGTGAGCGAAAAAGTTAGACTGCCATCTGGCAAATAATTCGCAAAATACGGATAGCTCACACCCGCAAAAGCCAATCCTAACCCGACTTCAGTAAAAATTTCGGCTTTACCAATCGGTTTTTTACAATAACGACATTTTCCCCGTAGAAAAAGCCAAGACAAAATCGGAATTTTTTCGTACCACTTAAGTTGTTTGCGACAATGCATACAGACTGAGCGCTGACCCGGCGACTTTTTACCAGTCGCTTTCAAACGCAGCCGCCAAGCTTGGCAACATGCAAAAGAACCAAAACCGGCACCGATAATAAAGAGTATTATCAATGCCGGAATCAGCGGAATCATAAAATCGAATTAGTTATTACCGCAGTAGACGCCGCCGCCTTCAAGCTTATATTGAAAAGCGACATTACGGCCGCCCGCGACATTTTGAATCATCTCTCCATTACATTTAGCATTGGTATAGACATGGATAGTGAAACCATTATCATCAAATGTCTTATCAAGTGTAATATCACCACTTGCTTTTCCTTCATATTTGACATTGTATGATTCATTTTCAGCTTGGGAAGGATCCTTGAAGCTATCGCCATTCGTCAATAGATAGTTAGTCTTGAATGCATTCCAATCTTTTGGAACACTGCCGTTATTATTACTAGAATAATTGTTGAGTGCCGTGTTAAAGCGCGCCATATCGTCTTTGCGCTGCGTATCACGTTGGCCACGTTGCATTGCAGGAAGCGCAAGAAATACCATCAAGAAAATCAAACCAGCAATCGCCAGCACCAAGACTACCTCGATAATCGTAAAACCTTTTTTATCTTTTACTAATGATTTTATGCCCATTATTTTATTCCTTTCTAAACTTAATCATGCCAAAAGGCTAACTAATATAAGCATAACAAATTTAACCTCAAAAATCAAGACTTTTTCACTTTGCGCCACAAATTACGTGCAACGCGAGCGATATCGTGACGATATTGGATAATAATATAGGTCAACCCAATGCCAACAATAATCGCAATCACTCCGATCGCAATAAAAGTCGTAGTATCTCCAAAACTATCTGGCTCTAGTTCATAATCAGCACCATTATTATTGCGAATTTTACGGCAACGGCCAGTTTCGGGATTACGCTCGTAACCTTCAGGACAAGGCGCCTTTTCGTCATCGTCTGAATCAATTGATTTGCAACGATTAGTCAAAGGATTACGATATTTACCAGCCGGACACGGCGCCAAAGTTGTATCAAGAGTTGTCTCGTTCACACAGTTCCCTGTCTCCTCATTAATCGCCTTCCCTACGGGGCAAGTTTTATATTTTTGATAATCATTGGCTTCGCCTGGCGTCGGATGATAAGTTTGTAACCATTGCGCTTTGCCACCATTTTGATAACCAAAAGCCGCATAAGCCGTCGCTTTTTTCTGGCCGTTATAATAAGTTAAAGTATCCAGCGAAGTGCCGTCCGTATCAATCAAATCCAAATCATTGGACGAAGTCGGATTTTTGGTCATCGTAAAATCCGTTGCATAACGCGCCAAATAACCATCCGGCGGAATCACGCCACTCAGCAAATAATCTTTCTTTTTATAACGCACTTGGCAACCGGTCGCATCGATATCGTGGTCGGTGGCGTTATAAATTTCCACGAATTGTTCGTCTTTAGAATTTTCGTAATAGGACAAAACTTCGGAAAATTGCAAACCGCGACAATGTGACTCCACGGGCGGGTCCGGATCAACCGGTGGGTCATGATAAGACGGGTTATCTGGATCATATTCGGGTGTGTAAACTGCTAAATGTTCAAATAATCCCGTGTCTTCGTTGCGCGCCAAAGTTGTCGGCTTCCCGCTACTAAATTTAGCATAACAACCATCTTTACCGGTCCAACACACGCTGTCCACCACTTCGCCATTATGCAAAAGTTCCAATGGCCCAGCCGCAAACGCCAAAGTTTTGGTGTAATTGACGTCCGCCATGCTCGCCTCAGGCGAGCTGGCTAGACGCAGGAGGAGAACCTCACCGGTCATGGTGCTATTCTCTGGGAATTCGAATAGCATACTTGCCGTGCCACTCCCATTCGTATAGCGGAGAGCATAACCAGTGAGCGAAAGTGTGGTGTCGGTCGATTTTTCGAGTTCGATGAACTCGCCGACATTTTGTTTGCCCTCGACAGTATAGCCAGGATTGAGGGCGCGGATTTGTAAAACGGGTTTTGCATCAATTGGCTCGGCAAAAACTGCAACCAACATTGAAAAACACGACGCAAGAGCAAAAAAACTAATGATAAAAATTGATATAAATTTCTTCATGGCCCGGAGTGTAGCACATTTAGAGTTTGAAATGCAACCATAAGCATGATAAAATATAAATATGGAAACGGTCATCCCTGTTAGCACAATCATTCTCGCAGCAATTATTCATGCGACTTTGCAGATTAGTTTGGGCTGTTTATTACTTTTGTATCACGCCAGCCGTGGCAAACATATCCGCAAAAAAACCCGTGGTTTGGTGCGTAGTTATGTTGCTGGCATTGGCATTTTGTCGTTCCTTGGCGTCTGCGCCATGTGCTACGTAATTTTGAATATTTGGCGCGGACCACTCGGCGCGGAATGGCTACTCATCATCGTTGGCATTCTCGCGCTACTAACATTATTAATGTGGCTGTTTTATTACCGTTGGGGCAAAGGTTCAGAATTGTGGATCCCGCGCGTGGTGGCACGTTTTATTGATGGTCGCGCCCAGGCCACTAACAACCGTGTCGAAGCTTTTTCGCTCGGGCTTTTGACTTGTTTTGCGGAATTACCATTTTCGTTAATCTTATTTGTTGTCACCGCCAACAGCGTTTTAGAATTACCAAACGAATTACAAGTTTTAATGGTCTTTATCTACGCATTAATCACAATCCTGCCATTAATTATTATGTGCAGCTGTTTCCGTCGTGGCAAAACCATCGTGGAGGTTCAGCGTTGGCGCGTCAAGCATAAAAATTTCTTGCGCATCATCACCGGCATCGGCTTTTTAGTGCTCGCCATCTTTATTTTCAGTTTTAAAGTCCAGGGGGTACTATGAAAATTCGCACCGACCCCCACGCAGTTTATTTTGACAAAAAACAAGTCACGGATGCAATTTTGCACGAAGCCAAAATTTTGGATTTACAAATTGGCGCAGTAGAAGATTTTGCCAAACAAGTCGCGAAACAAGTAGAAGCCTGGGCCAAAAAACGCTCGGCCATCACCAAAAAAGATTTGGACTTACGCATCGCCAAAGAACTCAAAAAATATCACGCCGATCTCGCTTATGTTTTTAAAAACCGTGGTAAAATAATATAAAATGGGTAGGCAAAAATCTTACGACTATATCATTATCGGTAGCGGCGCGGCTGGTCGCGCGGCAGCTTTGCGTTGCCTTAACGAGACTAAATCAGTTGCGGTGATCGAAGCTCACAAATGGGGTGGTGCCGAAATCAACACTCGCAATTTACCCTACGAAACCGCTTTGGAATTTTCGCATCTTTATTATCTCGCCCGCCAAGGCGTCAAAATGGGGATTTCGAGCGGAAATTTACGTTATAATTATCCGACAGTTCTAAATTATCGCAATCGCACAGTGCGCCAAGCCAGCAATGCCATCAAAAAAGAATTAACCGATGCCGGCGTAACTTGTCTTGATGGCTTTGCAAATTTTGTCAGTAAGGCCGAAGTCGTCGTGAATGGCGAAACTATCACGGCAAATCAAATTCTAGTTGCAACTGGCAGTGCTTTTGCGCATCCTAAGATTAATGGTATTGAAACCGTCGCTTGCTATACTTCTGATAATACTTTCATGATTAAATATCCACCCAAACAAATCACGATTATTGGCGCGGGCTGGTCTGGTTGTATGATTGCGCAGTATTATGCCGAGCTCGGTAGTAATGTAACTTTACTAGAACAAGCACCACGCATTTTACCAAGTGCTGATACCGAAACTAGCGCTGAGACTGCTGCGTGGCTGAGTCAAGATTTGAAAGTCAAAATTATTGAAAACGCCCGCGTGGTAGCAGTAGAACCTGGCAAATCCAGTCACAACGCAAAAATCATTTATCATACTGATAATTCTGCCAAATCACTCACAGCCGATACTTTGGTTTTAGCCACCGGCTATCAACCATTTACTGATTTAGGTTTGGAAAATGCCGGTATTAATTACGACCAAAACGGAATTATGGTCGACAAAAACGGTCGCACTCGTAATCGACGAATTTATGCGGCCGGTTCAGTAGTTGCTTAATACCAAAATGGCACCGTAATCGGGGGGGCGATTATGGCGCCGTTATGGTAGTGGGGGGTGGATTTGAACCACCGACCTTTTGGTTATGAGCCAAACGAGCTACCAGACTGCTCTACCCCACGGTATTTTACTATTATACACCTAGGGGTGAGTTTGTCAAATCAGAGATTTATGGCGTACCGCTATTACGACAGTCCGTAATGCCATACTGTTCACCACCAATTTTTTCATTCACAGTAGTTTGACAATTATTGGTAATCCAGAAATTCTTCCAAATACTAGCTTTACCTTGAGTCGCATTACTTCCTTCAATTGTGTATTCTGGGAATGGGAAGTTGGCATTGCCAATTTCTAGACGAGTTTCTATACGACGATAAATGTCATTGGCGCGACCCGTGGAATCAACTTGGTATTGCGCATTCTCGAATTGCAAAACATTTTTTTCTTCATCCAGTGCCGTAATTTTGAATTTTGTATCAGAATTTCCATATGGAGCAGCGATGAGCAAAAACGCAGTATCGTCACCCTTTTCTTGGCTACCATTAATAGTGTACGGTAGTTGCAAAGTTTTTTCGCACACAAATTCTTGATCTGCTGAATCCACACAATTAACATAGAAAGGTTGGTTAGCGTTGTTTTTATATGGGTCAGCGGCTTGTCGCATTTCATCAGCATTAATATCTTTGTCGCTAGCACCACTCTTTACTGGATAAAGGACAACTGTGCTACGATCGGTTCCTGCTGTGCGCGCATCACTTACTAATTCTGCTGCATTAAACAATGTATCAGTCTGGATTAATTCGGCTGTCAAAACTGGCGGGGCTAAGACGCTTTGGTCAGGGCTTTCGGCAACACCATTCTCATTAAAATAAAGTGGATTTTGTGCATCTTTATTTTGTAAATATTTAACGCCGTCACCATCAGTTTTAGCATACCAACTAACCTTTAAATATTTTACCTGCGAAAAACCACCCCGAATGCGCAATGGTACAACCTTCATCCGCGTATTAGAAGTCAAAGTAGCCCGATAATCGTCAACAATATTCGTCATTTTGACGCAAGTATAGGCTTGCGCTTCACGGCTTTCCCCACTAGTTTTTTCAGCAATTTGAACATCCTTGGTTAAATCACTGCCAGGACCATAAAGAATTTTTGTCAAAGTATTACATTCTGGAGTTTGTTGAGGATCTTTCGGGAATAATTGCTCCGCTAAACTAGGATCTTGATTAATTTTCTTCAAAGCAGATTTAGCATCTTCCACGCCAGCCAAAGCGGAGTCATAAGCTGACTGATTGAGGTCTGTATCTGTCGTGCGAGTCGCTTCAGACAACATAATGCGCACAAAACTAATCGTAATAATTCCAAGCACTAGAGTCGTAAAAATCACTACGTAAAACGATGCTGCGCCTTTTTTAGTCTTAAAATTCGTTGAAATCTTGTTTGACATTATTCCTCCTTAACTCCCAGTTGCCCGAGCCGTAAAATTAAATTTATTAACCGCACAATAGTTGAAATCTCCTGACAATGACTGCGGGTCGTGTTCCGCATCTACTTTACAAAAATCATTCTGACGCGCGATATTGATATCACCTCGTTTGGTTCCTAAAATGAAAGTCCCCGTATATAAAGTCTGTAAGGTAGTGTCAACTTGTGAGACTGGGAAAATTGCAAAATCATACAACACTAAAGCTAATTCAGATTCGGACAGCATTTCTTCTGGTGCCTGACCTAAAATTATTGACGATAAATCAATGGTCGTATTTTGGTCAAAATTACGACTGCTTGGCTGACCTTTATCATCGGCTACAACACAAGCATCACGATTGGGATCAGAAAACTTCACTAAAGTTGGCTCAATCGTATTCTCCGACTCTGCACTAATTTTATATTTAATTATAATCGGCTTTGCTTGTTGACGTGATTGGTATTCAGTATTCCAGACATATGAATAACGGCCAGTACAAAATACTCCACCTAGTTGTACCGGTGTTCTAGTTTCAGCATCTTCACCATTACGCGCGACAAAATATTGCCATTGATTTTCAAGTGGTCTCAGTGGCGCTGCGTTAATCGTACGATTCAAATCATCCACTAAATCACGGCCCGTTGTATTAATATTACGTAAAGCTAAACCTTTTTGGTAAATTGTTGAAACATTAATCGTAATAGTTGCAATCATTAAAAGTAAAACCGCTACAAAAACCGTAGCCAATGATAATTCAACTAATGTAAAACCTTTTTTACTATGCACGTTCCTAACCATTATTGTCCCCCTTCCGCTGGATTATACAAGCGAATGACCGTACCGATTGTAGTTGGATTGTCACGTCCAGGGTTGTACCAACAAGTATGAATATAAAAATCATAAAATTGTGGCTGACCCTCAATGGTCGTAGCACTTTTTACTGCAATTACCCAAATACCCTCAGCTGCCGCAAAATTTGTCGCTTCAGTATTAGTCTGCAAATTAGTTGCATCATTTTTATAAATCACCCGTGCATAATTAGATGATTGTGAAGCCTCGCGAAAAGTCCCATCATCAAATGTTTGCAATGCCGTTTTATCAGCGCCGTCTGCTCCATTAGTCAAAAGGCGACGCGTGTTCAACACAAATGCTCCACGTCCACCCAAATATTCCGAATCACTATTAAGATAGTAGTTCTGGCAACTCAAAACTTGTCCAGCACTATTAGTACCTTCAGGTGGATAAATATACCCTTCCATTTTACCGGCACTAATGGCCTGTTGCGTAATAGCACTCCAAAGATCTGTCATTTTTTGATCTTTCACACCGGCCGTCACCGCACCATGCACAAAACGTAAGGCTTCGGCTTGAGCATTGACTTCGTTACGTACCATAGTATTTTCGAGAGAAGATTCGGCTGTATTCGTACCATTATTCATTAAATTAATTGATAAAATTGAAATTAAACCAAAAACCGATAAGGCAATCAGCACCTCAATCATCGTGTCCCCAAATCGTTTCGTGAATTTTACTGGCATCGATTTAACCTCTCCCCCTTGTCATTTAGTTCATCGATTGAAATCAGAGATATCGCGCTGGAATTATGACCATTCCCCGCTATACGAATATCACGCCGATTGGAGCCGGTTCTGCCATTATCGCCTTGAATGCAAAGGTCTGTGTCGTCCATTTTATAATTATCAGGGTTTGTAAAATAACCTCTATTAAAACCCGAACTACCAATAGCCTTTACCGCTTCCTCGCCGTCATAACGAAAAGTATACAGCACACCGTCCATTGGTGAACGCACAATCGCCACCACACCTTGGTAAATTTCTGAGGTATTTGTGTTTTGAATCTCGCCCTGCCAAACTGGATTAAAAGAATCCGTTATTTCGTCATCTCGTTTAATTTCAATGGCATTTAAAATTTCCATCAAAGATTTATCTTTTGCATTGGAGGGCACCTCAGCCTTACCACTCAAATGATATGTGTAAACAACGGACTTATTTTCAGCAGCATCTTTATCCTTCCCAAACACAGCCATTTCACCATACACTGCAATCTCACTATGACCACACTCTTGGCTCGATTCTTTATAACATTCACTATCACCATTACCAGTACCAGTTTTATTGTTTTGAACCTTGGCGGCAGATGAATATAAATTATTCAGAAAATCAACCACGCCTTGCACAGTGTCATTGTAGCGCTGATTATTAATCGTCCCAACCGTGCCGGCTACAACGCCAGCAATCAACAAACCTGAAATCGCCAAAAATAATGACACTTCGATGATCGTAAAACCTTTTTTATTCTGTGACCATTTTTGCTTTAACATCTTTTATAACCTCGGTGGTAATTCTTGATCATAAACTTCGAAGACTTGTGCGTCTTTATCATTACGTGATGAGCCGTAACCCCATTCGTAGGCAGCTGGGGTTAAGTTAATAGTCTCGGCTGGTGTACTACTATCATTTTCTGGACCCGCTCCGTGATTACGATTAAGCAATAGTTGTTGGGCAAAAACGGGACCATTAATCATTAGTTGCTCGCTACAAATCTCCGTACCACTAGATCCTCGCTCAAAAATTGGGCAAGTATTAACTATGCCACCTTGGTGGGTAGTTTTATCGCCATAGGCTATTAACCAAGCATCGACATTGAGAACGTTGTCTGCAATATTAATATGGGGCGCGATAATAATAACTTGTGGCACTTGTGTACTACTCTTGTATGAACCGGTGACATGAATATCACCTGTAATAGTCACGGGATTGTCTGCATAAATTACTAACTCACCATCACCACTAGCCAAAGTTTGACCACCGATTTCTCCGCTCGTCCAACGTGGCACAGAATCATACAACTGTAAAATACGGGTCAAGAAAGCGTTGTTGTTAATTGCACCGGTAGCTTGGCCGGGGCGTTTACTGGTTTGCCCTGAACCTGCTTGACACTGTGAGTTAGCAATACTAAGTGGCGAATATGCATAACTACACACCGTAGATTGTGGTGATCCTTTCGCCAAAACTGCACCTGAACCCAAATAATCTATATCATTTTTGGATAAAGCTGTATATTCAGCCCAGGAGCCAAAGGTCTTGTTGAGGTTAACTTTTGTCGATGCTGTTGTCTCAATACCACCACCAGCATAAACTTGGCCAATTTTGGCAGCCGCCAACGGTTTTTTAGCAATGGTGCGGCAGGAAGCGTTAGAAATAGTCCAGTCAGTATTTAAATGCCCGTCGTAACCTCGATCCTCGCCTTCGCCACTATCTGATGGCGAAACAGCAACAGCCACACAAAATTTGGTACCAACTTCTACGTCGTCAACATTTATGTCAAAAGTCTGATTTGATAGGCCTTCTGTCGGTACTGCCCGAGTCGCGTGAGCTGCTTCGCGCACATTATTAAAACCTTTATCACTCCAAAACTTTTCCGGGCCGTCAGAAGCGCTAATATGGCCACCTTCTAAATTACCCAGATCAAGATTACCGGAAGTCGTAAAGCTAACAGCTTTAATTTCGGTTGAAGCTGGACTATCAGTATGCGCTCGATCATCATCTTTGGGTGCACTATAAATATTATAATTCGCTGTAGCTGATTCACCAGCATAGACCATTCCCTCATCTTTTTTAGAAGGATTCAGTGTAATATCATCCGTCAAGAGAAAGTTGTATGGATGCCCTACAGTCGCACAAGCCCCAGAATCAACCCATTGACCACGCGAAAGGACATAGCCATCAAAATGCATTAAGACACTACTATCATGGTTGAGATATTGACAAATCGGATTATTAGTATCGGCACGTTTCCCAAGATCAAGTGAAAAGGTAAATTCTTGGTCTTTTTCGGCCATTACATCATCTTGATATGTTGAATAAGGAGCCATAGTTGTATCACGTTCGTTGATCCCCCAACTATGTTGTTCACGGAACTTGTCACTAGTCACACCCTGATTATGGACGATGGCATTGCGACCTTGTCCGTTGCCATCCGTACGAAATAATTTATGCGAATATTTTAACGTCGTTGTTCCTGTATCTTTTGGATCCGTTTCCCCATCGCGCTTCTCATTAGTAACAATATTAATGCTGCCACGCCCATTGCGTGGAGAGGTGGTCTCTTGACGCACTTTTTGTTGACCGTCTTCTTGATACACCTCTTGTATGGTAGATTCAGATTCGAAATAAGCATTAAAACCTCGTATTACAAGCCTCACCCAAATATCATCAGAATAACACCTACCTCCTATGTCGGGTTGAGGCGCGATACCAAAACAACGCCATACAGGGATTGGACGAGAATATTCAATACCACGATCAGTCTGGATAACGGAAGTAGCTGTAGCTTTAAAATTATCTATATTAAGCGTCGCATTACTACTCCCTAAACCATCACCAAAAGCCGGACGCCAAAGATCGGGTATCCATCCCTCTAGTGAGTAGTTATGGTTATAAATCACATTCTCGGCTCCATTTGCTTTTATCCATGATGCCCAAGCTGCACTAGGATAAACGGCACCGAACAGTCCAATTCCAATTTCCCCCCACTCTTGATTAGATTCTATAACTGGACTTGCAGGACTATATGTATTTGCGAACCACAGCATACCACGTTCACCTGAACTTGGATCATAATTATTACATGCATATTGAACAGACGGAATATCCTGCAACCCTTGTCGATAAGCTATATCCCAACAAGTTTGGCTATAGGCCTGGACATTTTGTGCCTTCGGTATAAGAATTATTATCCCCCATAACAAAAAACAAATTAAAATAATAAATAAGATATTTCCAAAAAAACATCGCTTAAACATGTTTCTATCAACCTTGGCCATGGACATATTCTTCTCCCCTATCTTGTGTGCGATCCATAACTATTTGTCTCCAATGTCCAGCGGTCTGCTGATCCCCTATCGTATAGGCAAAGGACATAACAGCAGAAGCAGACAGAGCGTTGTGATTTATTTCTTCATTCCGCAATAAATCTTGCATGATTTGATCGGCAAGTTCATGACAGCTAGGATAGTAAGTCTTGAGATAATCGGCTCGTCCAATCAAAAGTTCTGCCCTACGCTCATTACTAGAGTTCTCATTAGCATCAATATAACCCTGCCAACAAGCAATCACTTGGCTAAAATCATTTCCGGAAACTAATTTCGCGCATTCTTCGCGAATACTATCAACGCTAGCATTCGCATCAACAGTAACTTGATTTTGGGTTGTATTCTGCATATTGTTCTTCGTTAATTGTGGAATAAAGACAACCGCAGCAAAGATAACAACTGCTAGGATAACTATCGTTATACAGATAAAAAAGATTACCCTATGATGTTGCGCAATCCACTGACTAAATTTTGCACTGGCTTGTTTTGCTTTCCAGGCTCCAGTTTTATGCACATTCACAAACGGGTCGGTCTGTTGACCGGCCTTACTACCTTCAATATCCGCCACACGAAAGGTCGGATTTGACGCAGAATTGCCTCCCTTTTTATCATCCTCCATAATACTTATGATTATAGCGCAAAATTAAGATAAAGACAACTATTTTTCTTGGTTATTATTGCCAAACAAAAACATCATCCACTGATCAAAATTATTGTAATTGCTGCTAGCTGCTACAGTTGTACTGGCCGAGGCGTTTTGGTGCTTGTTTTTAGCTTCATTGGAGTTGTCCGGCAAATAAATCATGGTTTCACCTGGCAATTTTTTATTCTGCAAACGACGAGCCGAAAGTTCCTGATATTCAGGTGTTTTATAGAATTCATTTTCAAGCTGCAAATTCTCAGTTTCTAAAGTCAAAACTTCAACTTGACGCTTATTGTTTGTGAGTTGTTGTGCCAATTCCCAGTTACGCGTCACAGACGAAACTGCCCCCCAAGTCCAAGCCACACCTAACACAACCGCTGCGACTGAAACCACATTAGTAAAAGTTAAATAATCAAACTTCAGACGATATCGAAATCTTTGCCATTTTGTTCTCAATGTGCCCATGCTTAAATTTTAGCACAAAAGCTTTAAATTATGTTAAAATGGAACTAATATTAACAAAGGAGTGTAATACAATGACAAAATTTGTCAATGCGGCTAAAGGCCTCAAGCAGGTTTTTGCTGCGCAATTCCTCGCTATTTTTGGCGGCATTGCTGGTGGTCTCGTTTTGACCTCCGTATTTGACGGCAGTAATTTAGCTAAGGGTATTTTTGCCTTAGTTAGCGTATTGCTAGTCGTGCTCGCCTTAATTATCGAGTTGGTCGGTCTCCAAAAAGCCGGCAAAGATAATATCAACTTTAACCATGCCTTCACTTTGGCGCTCACCACTCTCTTCATTGAGATTTTGGTTTCAATTTTGGCTGCCATTTGGCCAAACGCTTTCGGCACCGATGTCGTCATGCGTGTGCTTGGCATTATTACCACCATCCTTGAGATTGTTGGTATTTACTGCGTCTACAAAGGTATCGCCGAGTTGGCCGATGCCCGCAAAGAAAAAGGCTTGGCCAATGCCGCTCGCGTGCTTTGGAACATCATCGTAGTCACCTTGGTCGGTGCTTTGGTGGTCAGCATCTTAGCCTTAGTCGGTGCTACAACCGTTGCTGCTATTTTGGCAATTGTAGTTCTTGTTTTGGGCTTGATCAGCGACATCGCTTTCTTAGTTTTGCTCGGCAAATCTATGAATCGCATGGCTTAATTTTGCCAATAAAATAACGCTCCGCGAGGGGCGTTATTTTTTTGTCTTAATTTTGGTGGGGGCACCTGGGATCGAACCAGGGACCAATCGGTTATGAGCCGACTGCTCTAACCACTGAGCTATGCCCCCACACCTTTTTCATTATATCATGTACAAAATCTAAAAAACCTATTGACAATCTAAAAAGCTTGTGCTATATTAGGGGTTGTAGAGGTCATTGCAACAAACAAAGTTGGTTTTGTTTTGGCTATTAATATCATATAAAAATAAAGGGATATTATGGAACAAATCATCAACCAAACCTTAAATATCAACGTTAATAATGCTACACCAGCTGTACCTAATACTGGTTTTGTGACTTCAAGTACTGGTCTAGTAGGTCATCTTGGTGTCATTGGCTGTAGTGTACTATTTGCTATTATTCTCGGCTTTGCTGTAATTGCCGTGATCTTGCTTTTGCAGTACAAACGCCATCAACAAAAGTCGTCTCTATTCCTTGGTACAGGCTTACTGGCTGTAAGTTTCGGTCTGTTTGTACCATCTCTAGCCATGACTTCCACTGGTATCTCTGGTGATACTCCAGAAACACTAGAAACTAATATTGATATCGTTACTACACCAGAAGGACAGGTAGCCACAGGTGATACTACGATTACCCTTGCTAATGATATGCCTGATGGTTTTGCTATCTATGCTTACATGGAAAATGATAATGCTCTTTATAATGCTGATGGTTCGGCTAAGATTGATGCTACAGCTCTCACAAGTTCTGCTGACCCTAGCTCCCTCACTCTTAATTCTTATGGGATTTTGAACAGTAATAAACAGTATGCGCCAATTGCTGTGGGCGACGAACAAGCCCAAGCTGTGTATGTCACTGGTACTGAATCTCCAGCTGGTACAAACATAAACTTAACTTTTGCCGCCAAACTTGACGATTCAGTCCCAACTGGTACTTATACTGGACATATTGTCTTTGGTGTTATGCCAACAATATTCATCCAAGATGTAACTGATGAAGTCTGCCAAACTTTTGAGATGGATAAGCAAATTCCAGTTTTCGATAAACGCGATTTCAACAAATATTACATTGCCCACTTACAAGATGATCGTTGTTGGATGACTGAAAATCTTCGCCTTGGTGACAGAGATCAATCCATATTATTAACACCGGAATTATCTAATGTGAGCACGGACTTTACTTTGCCTGCTAGCAGTAGCGACTGGGAAGCAGACTCCTTAAATGTCCCTCAAATCCTTATTGACCCAGGTACAGACACTGACTCGGCTCTCTGGCGCCCTGAAGTTTTCTATAACTGGAATGCTGCTACGGCTGGTACTGGTGATGAATCTGCCTTTAGATCGGTTGGTAATTCCATCTGTCCTAAAGGTTGGCAACTACCGCAATATGCAGAAGACGGTAAAGCATCTGTTCTAAGTGATAATGATTATTTCAACATGCTCAAATACTATCTCCCGTACGAGGAGTGGAATGGTTGGGGTTGGTATGATGAAAACGGGCGAGTCTTCGACGAGCCGACTAAATTCAATCTGCCTGGTATAGTTTATCTCGAAGGAAGTCCTGTCAATAGTTTAATGGGTGCCTTTATCAGAGAAGCAGGTTCTATGGGTCTGTGGTGGTTTAATACTGCTGGTGACGCACCAATAGACAATACCACAAATGAAGCGATGTGGATCCCGAATGCCTATACATTACGTGTTGGCTATATAGAAAAAGATGCGCAATCACTACCTACCGGTGTACAACCAGTAGAAAGCTATCACAACCGTACCGAAGGTGCTTCCATCCGCTGTGTTACACAACGTCCAATAGGTCGATAATAACCAATTATTCATTCCGCTTGTGGTATAATTAGGTTACTATGGGTGGTAAATCTCAAAAGAATCTCCGCTATTCCTTACGCCACGCCCTGAAGAAGGTGCGTGGCGTCAAAACTTGGCAATTGTTTTTAATTCTCGTTCCCTTAGTATTTATCGCCGCCACTTTTCTACGTTTTGATCATATCAAAATGACCGAACTGCGTTCAGCGGTTTTGCAAGCTGATCAGGAAAATAACCCTGCGGCCATCACAAACAATCTAGAAGAACTACGCAAATTCACTTTCTCTCATATTGTTGTGAACGTAATTGACGATAACGGTACTCAAAAACTTATTTTTGGTACTGGACCGTTTTATCTGGAAAACTCCTATAAACGCGATGCCCAAGCCGCTATCGACAAAATCACATCTGAAATCGCTGATGATTCTAACCCCAACGGCAACATCTATAATGCCGCTACTTCTGTCTGTCAGCCCATTGCTATTCAAAATGGCTGGACTTGGGATAATCCTCTCTATATCGAATGTGTCACCAATGAGCTCAACAAATACCCCGAGATGCAAAATTTAACAGATACCACCACTGCTAAAATTCCTTCTACCGAACTCTATCGTTATGATTTTGCCTCCCCTGTTTGGGCACCTACCTGGGCTGGATTCACCATTATCCTTTGTCTTATCTTAATTATTGTTATTATCACCCGAATTATCATCTGGTTGATCTTAAGGCTTTCCCTGTTAATTTTAAAAAAGTCCCAAAAAAACCAAAAAACCCCTTGACGATATCTGTTTGACCCTGTATTATAGAGGTATAAATAATAGTTAAAGGAGGAAACCTCATATGGCTTACCAACACGTAAACGGTAAAGGTATCACTTATTACCTACACAAAACTACTGTTACTCTACGCGGTGGCAAACAACAAACTATTTACTTCTTCACCAAAGATGCTAATGGTGGTAAGGGCGAACCATGCGACCTTCCAGCAGATCGCAAAGTTGTCGAGAATCCTCGCAACGGCTTCTTGGTACTCAAGAAGAAATAATATCGCACGCTAAATATTATTTAGGTACGAAGATCCCCCTGTTTCAAAAAACAGGGTGGATTTTTTGTTGTATAATAAAGATATGAATATTTATATCTCTGGTATCTCTGGTACGGGCATGGGGGCGTTGGCTTTGCTTGCCTCTGATGCTGGCGAAAAAATCTGTGGTTCCGACCTAAAAAAGGGCGATGTAGCTGATGAGTTGTTACAGAGAGATATCCCTGTCTATTTTGGGAAGCAAGATGGGGCATTTTTACAAGAGTGTTATGACAAAACAGGAGTAGATTGGTTCGTCTACACCTCAGCTCTACCTCAAAACCATCCAGAGCTGCAATTAGCCCAAAAACTCGGTCTTCGCACCGCCAAACGCGATGAACTCATCAATTATTTAATTGAAAAACAGGGGTCAAAATTAGTAGCTGTAGCTGGCACGCATGGAAAAACTACCACTACAGGTATGCTAGTCTGGGCCTGCCAACAGTTACATCTCCCTATTTCCTATCTGGTGGGAACGACCCTTCCCTTTACTGGTGCAGGACACTACGACCAAACTGCCCAATTCTTCATTTATGAAGCCGATGAATATGACCGTAATTTCCTTGCTTTCCACCCCTGGATTGGGGCGATTACCGTAGCTACTTATGATCATCCCGACATCTATAAAACAGAGGCGGAATACCACCAAGCCTTCTCGCAATTCGAAAGCCAAAGCGAGCATGTTATCAGAGGCGGAGAAATCGATCCACGCATTACCCTACCAGGAGAAGCCAGGCGTATCGATGCAACTTTAGCACTCAAGTGCATCCAAATGATGACTCCTGATACGCCAGAGGCGGAAATTATTGCAGCTCTCAATAGTTTTCCAGGGGTCGGGCGCCGTTTTGAAGAAATCGCCCCAGGGGTATATTCAGATTATGGACATCATCCTGAGGAAATTGCCGCTACCTTATCTATGGCTCAAGAACAGGCTAAATTAGATGACCTTAAAGGAGTAGTTTTGGTCTACGAACCCCATCAAAACATCCGCCAACATCAGATACGACAACAATATCGTGATGCCTTTCAAGACGCCGATAAGGTCTTTTGGCTACCAACTTTTCTCACACGCGAAGACCCCAATTTACCAGTCCTCACCCCTGAAGATTTAATCAAAAACCTCAATAATTCAGAGGTTGCAGAATCGGCCGCCTCTGATGACGCTCTAGCTACTAAACTTAAAAATCTCCAAAAACAAGGTTATCTCATCCTCTTGATGACCGCTGGCCCCGCCGACCGTTGGTTTAGGTCAATTTTTGCTTAATCATTAATATGCTGGGCGTCTTGATTGGTATCTACACCATCACTGTTAGATTCTGTATTTTCAACTTTCTTCCCTGTAATACCAAGGTTTTCATCTGACAAAGCCGATTCGTCAAAAGGATTTTTAACTTTATTTAAACGGTTCATTTCCTTTTGAATATTTTGCAAATACTCTGTTAAAGATTGTTTATCTAAATTCCCAGATTCAGGAAATTTATAAGTATCTTTATTTTGTTCTTCAGACTGTTCCGCTTCGTCTGGCAAAAATCCGGGACGCGAGCGATCCAAGTAGATATCACCAGAATTATGATAAACTGCTAAACTCACCCCTGTTGTAACAGTGGCAATTGCGATTGCGCCAACAGTCAGTAAAATTAAATTCTTACCACCCCGCGTCATAGTGAATCCTTTAGCTTATTAACGGTCTCGATATTTTTGATGGTTAAATCGCGTAAATCATTTGAGAGCTGGTTTAGCTCTTTGCGCTGAGCCCGAGTTTTTTCAAGATTGTTATAAAAATTCTCAGGATCGTGCGTACAATCAGTGTTCCCTAAAGTTTCGAGTGCCTTCATGTATTGAGTGAAGGTATCAGAAAATTTATTGCGTTTAGTGGCGAATTGAATCTGGATCTCAGACAGAGTAGTTTCAGGATGGTTATTTTTCGCCAGACGGATATTCAAAGGCGAAATAAAATTGGTTAAAATATGCTCGTAGGATGTGCCGAGAAAAACGCGAGTCCGGCTATCAGCTTTCTGGAGCATTTTTAACGAGGTCTTTACAGAAGTACAGTTTTCCGAAATTGCTGCTTTCTGTTCATCTGAGATAGCCGCAGCATTATAGCTCAGCGGTGCTAACATTAACATTCCACCTAAGACAATCGCTGCGAAAAATTTTCTATTCATGGCGCGCCTCATATAACCCAGTGTGGGCCTTTCCGTCATAAATTAACAGCGGGATGCCTTTAGCGCGAATTTGTAAATTAACCATATCTCGCACCTGACCCAAGATTTGATTAATTTGATCAGAATTGATACGACTAGAAATTTCTGTAATCTGTTTGTCATTGAATCCAAAATCTTTCAACCAATTTTTTAAGGTTTGTTCGGCAGTTTTTTGATCATATTGGTTACTAAAAACGGATTGATAATTAGTCCCGCTTTTATCTGATTCGGTAAAGAGCCGTTGCATAATTTTGGCAGCAGCAGTTTTATCAGTTAAGGCCGTGGAATAAAAATAACGAGCAATAATTTCAGAATTATTAAATTTATAAGAACCATCCGACAATTGGATTGGATAAACCAAGAGGGCCGTATTATGATGCGCGAAGAAACCACTGTGCAACTGATTGCGATACGATTGCATACAGGCCACACAGCCCGGATCCACCACATCTAATGCGTAAGGTAATTTGTCGACTGGCTCGGCAGTATCGGTACGCGCAAAAACTGTCGGTTGAACCATATAATCTTCGGCTTTCCACTCGCGCAAACGATCTGGAATCGCTTGGAAAATTTCGCCCCATTCTTCAAACCAGCGCCCGGTGGCCTCGATTGGATTTTTTGGCTCCTCAGCATCAACAGAACAAGTTGCGGAACTGAGAGTACAGGCCGAAGGCTTAGAAACATTACAACTGCCTAACGCCCACAGTGCTAGCAGTGCCTTGGTCATTTCTACTAGCGACCACACTGCGACTACCACGATAATGACAGCCAAAATTTCAATAACCACTGAAATTGGCTTAACCCATTTGGGGTGTTTTAAGACGATTTTGCGCAATAACGAGTTTTTGACATCATCTTTAAAATTAGTTTCACATTTTTGTAAGCGGACCTTTTTGCCAACACAGCCCCAAGCCTTCTTAAAAACCGTCCAATAACGACGGCCCAAATCTCTCTTAAAAATACTGAGAAAAGCCACAAACAGGCCCATCACACACAAGATAATAAAAGCGGCAATACAAACCATACATCAATTATAGCACTAATCAAAAGCAATTACGGCTAGTGCTGGCAAAATTTGGTCAAGATTTTGAACTCGTGCTGCGGTGGCTAATTTATTGGTTGAAAGTAAGCGCGCCAATTTGATTTCTCTCGCAGTGATATTCCCCTTTGGGTCAGGTCGGAAAGATTTTTCAATGCTATCCCAAAAATAATGTCCAGTTTCATCTAATTTTTTACCAGTAGTATCGCGATAAAAATTTAAGGTTTCACCTGTGGCCCCCGCAAAATTAATCGCGAACCAAATTTCAACTAATTGGGTGTCGATTTTGTTTTCTAAAGCCTCGAAAACTTGCTGGGTCAGGTCAAAAAAGATACGGTTTTTAACATTTTCGGCCGCATAACTCACTTGTTTGAGCACTTTTGAAGCTAATTCTAATGCAGTCAAATCGGTTGCAATGGCCGGATAATTTTTAATCATCTTTGCGCCCGTTAAAACTCCCAAACGCTCGGTATTCCCCTGCGCTAAATGGATTGTAATATCCGTCAAACAAAACAATTCAATATTACCGGCTAATTTAGCTTTTTCTTTACGCACACCCTTCGCAATCGCTACCACTTTGCCCTGTGGTGTCAAAAAATTCACAATCCGATCGGTTTCGCCATAATTTGTGCGTCTAAGTACAAAAGCCTGGGTGCGCAAAAATTTACTTTCCATGGTACTGCTCCAAAATTGCCTGAAAATCGGCCGGTTTCATGGTGTCTTTATGCAAAACTTGCACTACGCCGTAATTCGACAAATCATGTTTTTGCAAATCTAATGAAGATACCAACACCACTGGGATTTTAGCCGTGTCTGTATACGACACAAGTTCATTTAAAACCGTAAAACCATCTGGTCCGTCTAATAACACGTCCAAAAAAATCAAGCTCGGTGTTGCTTCGTTCAACGCCGCGACGGCTTCAATGCCGTTCGAAAAAATTTGCACCTCTAAGTTCGGTTCGACCTGCTTCAGCATCCGCGCCATGCATTCCGCCATTACTCGATCATCATCAATTACAAAAATCATTAGAATAAACTCGCCTGCTCCGAAATTGGTAGTTCGATAAAGAAACTGGTCCCATCCCGGTGGCGAATCGCGCCAACTTCCGCGTTCATATATTTAGAAAATTTGCTCGCAATATATAGACCGAGCCCAGAGCTACCTGGACGCATGGCAATACTAGTCGGTTTTTTAACCCAACCACGTTTGAGCTCCCGCCAAATATCCATGGGCAGAGCCGGACCAAAATCCCGTACACTCACACGCACCTTACCAGCGTGGTCTTGTACCACTAAGCGTGATAAAGTTTCATGCCCAGAATAATGCACTGCGTTCAGACAAAAATTATAAATCACACTAAATAGCAGGTCACGATTTGCAATCACTAAACGCGAACGATTACAATAATGAATCCGCAAATCCCGTTGATTGAACATAAAGAGTGACTGTAATTCCCTAGTTACTTCATCACAGACACCACGCACGCTGACCGGTTCCATTTTGAACAATCCGTCTTCTAATCGTGCAATCTTGGTAAGATCATTCACTTGTTTAATAGCACGTTCAGAGACATCCACCATCTGCTCGCGGATGCGGTTGAGTTCGTCTGGATCTTTTTCAAATTCCGTGGACAAGGCAAGCTGGCGCAAAACACCAAGTGGTGCTTTAAGCTCATGTGCTGCCACCAAAATACCCGATACCTCACTCTCCATAGGTTTATTATAACACGCTCAAATTATTTATTATAGTGAACTGTTTCAAGAACTGGACGGAAAAAATCTCCCTGATCGCCATCACCCATAAAAGCCTCGGCATCAGTTTGAATTATAAAAGTTTTGTCACGCACTTTGAAAAGCGCCACCGCACCACGTAATTTGCTAGGTAATTCACCACGATAAAGTGTATAAGTATCACCTTGTACTTCTGGATAATTTGCATTATTCAGCGTCCCAACACTAGACGACATTTGTCCCTTTTCGACTAATTTATCGTACTCGGCGGCAGTTTTTTCGAAAGTCTGATTTTTAATAGTGACACGTACAGCATTAATCGTCGTTGCGGATACTGGGCTCACTACACCAGGATTTAAATAAGCTTCATAGTCACCTTTATTTTCATTTGCGTTCTTAGCGACATAAACGCTCCAGGTTTTGGGATATTCAAAACTAAGACCACCATAATCATCCGGTGCAGAAAAAGTCCGATAAGGATATTTTTCACGTTCGGCAAATTCACTTTCCATTTGAGTTTGTGTCTCAGAAACAGCGTCTGAAACAGCCTTACCAATTTGGCCATTCAAATTTGTACTGGCCTTATCCCATTCAATATATTTCCAAACAAAAAGACTAATGAATGTAATTGAAATAATGCTCAAAACAATAATCGCGACAATCTGGATAATATGGCCAATATTTTGTTTTTCACCCGGCAAAGGCATATTTGGCTGTGCAGGACGAGGCGCACCACCTGGTTGATAAGCCTGAGGTTGTGGTGGTGTCATAGCCGGATCGGGCGACAACGGGTCGACCGGTGGTGGTGACATATAATCTGGAGTTTTTACCATAAGCTTATTATAGCGGAAAAATTAATCTTTGGCAAAGTTTTTGTCTAAAACTTTGATTTTGTTTTGTAAAGTTTCGAGATCGTGCTCAATTTCTTGAGCTAATTTAATGGCCTCTTCATATTTCTTAACCGCCTGGTCGAGTTGAAAATCTTCACTAGAAAACCATTCTACTTGCTTGTCGAGTTTAGCGATTTTTTGACTTAACATTTTTTACCTCCGCTTTTATTAATTTATCATTAGTTGTAATCTCAATCATGTTGCCGGTTTTGATCTCGCCCATTACAATTGCATAGCCACGCTTAAGCGTTTGTTCTGGACTCAATGAATCTAATAATCTCTTTTGATGTTGAATATGGTTGCGCACGTTTTCAATTCTCAGCAAAATCTGCCCGGCCAAATCTTTAGTACGTAAAATAATTGCTCTGCGGTCTGGTGTCAAAAGTTCAGCCGCATTGGACGGCGTTGAAGCGCGCACATCAGCCGCGAGATCGGCTAAAGATTCATCAACTTCGTGCCCAATACCCGTAATTACAGGTATGCGACTAGCTGCAATTTCGCGCACTAATTTTTCGTCATTAAAAGCAGCGAGGTCATCTGCGCTGCCACCGCCTCGCAAAATCGCGATTACTTGCACATCAGCGTGCTCATTAAAATATTTTAAAGCCCAAATAATTTGGTCTGGCGCATCTAGGCCTTGAACCTGCGTGTGCGCCACTTGTACTTCTAAACCACCCCAACGTTCATTGAGAATTTTGACAAAATCCGCATAGCCGGCGGCACCAGTGGAAGAAATCACACCAATACGCGTGAGTGGTTCTGGTAAGGAGCGTTTTTTGGCTGGGTCAAATAAGCCTTCGGCGCTCAGTTTTTTCTTCAACATTTCAAAACTTTTCTTAATGCTGCCCTCACCAACCGGGCGAATCTTACTAACTGTAAAAGAAAACTTACCCCACGGTGTAATTTTTGGCGTACCACAAACTACGATTTTCATACCATCTTCAATTGGCACGCGTAGTTCCCACACTGGCATAAAACAACCAATACTAGAATTATCGTCTTTGAGGTCAAAAAATACCCATTTGCTTTGATTGATTTTAAAACTTGCCACTTCACCGCGAATCAAAACTTCAGCAAAATTACCACGAAATTGTTCATTACAACTAGCAACAAATTGGGAAACGGTATAAATTGACTCCATTAAGATTCCGCTTTACCTTGTAAAATTTCTTCCTTCTTCTTTTTACCAATCTTAGAAATTGCGCTTTGATAAAAGCCGTAACCGCTCACGATAGTGTTCATTAAGATCAAGACACGCGTCGTAATCACTACACCAAAAGCGAGATCGGCCTGCACGCCCAGCGCACTCATAATCATCACCATCACGGCTTCGAAGCCACCTACACCACCTGGCGTTGGCATCACAGCACCGATAATAGTCGCAATCACGTCACCGACGATAATTTGTGGGAAGATTTCGGGATGGCCGAGGCCCATCGCTACCAACCAGAACGCTGCCACTTCGAAAAAGCTATAAGCAATACCCCATAAAATCGGCTTAATCAAAATCTTTTTATTGCGTCGCACCAACACGATGTCATGATGAATGTCGAGGAAGTATTTCTCAATCGTTTCCGCTTTGAAGAGTTGTTCTTTGCGCCCCATCGTAACTTTGCGCACTACCCAGTTGATAGTTTTAGTCAAAAATTGAGCAAATTTTTCGATGCGACTACGTTTATTAGCAATCACAATAATTAGTACCAGCGCACCCAGAATACCTAGACATACCAAGCTTGTCAGCCAAATCACCCATTCCGAACCTGGCACCACGCTGCCGCTCAACACTAAAATTGCCAAGGCAATAAAAACTTGCAGCTGTTTAGTACAAACCGTGATGATGTAACGCAACACATACATGAAGGTTGTTTGCCCTACCGATGAGCCATAAGGCAAAAGTCGCCACGAAATGTAGCCAAGACCAGCCACACCGCCACTCGGAATAGCATGGTTCACAAAGTTCAGCTCAAAAGAAATACGAACTAGGGTCGGCAACGGAATTTTCTTAGCATTACGTTTGGCCGACATATAAGAGAAAAACATTTGTCCAGCCGTAATATAGAAAAAGAGTTGCTCCGGAATCAAGGCTAACACAAACCAAAGATTCATAGTCGGAAGAACTTTAGTAAAGGCATTGACAATGTTTTCCCTGGCACCCCACACTACAAAAGCAACTAAAATCAGGGTAATAATCGTTAAAATAGCCCTCGCAGAAATTTTTTTCTTTTTCTCAGACATGTCCAAATTATAGCATGGATGCCTTTTGTTGTCATTTTCCCCAAAAATGATAAAGCTTATGGTATAATAAACCCATGGATTCGACGGATAGGTCAAAACAGGGTGGCGTCGATGATGCCAAACAGAGTGCAAGCGCTCTGAATTTTGACGCGTCAAGTCTCTCGAGTGATGGCACTACACTAAAAATTTCCCATGATGACAATGCGCCTAAGCCAACTCCTGAACCCGAACCCGCACCTCAGCCAGCACCAGAATCCGTATCTTCACCCGAACCTCAGCCCTTGGATCATCCAACTCAGCCAATTCCCCCTGCTCAGCCAACCGGTGTACCAGTCAACCCGCTCGCTCGCAAAGCTCCGACTTTTATTGGTAATTCTCAAGCTTCCCGTACTGCTCAATTTGCTCAGCAAACTGGGGATATCATGTTGCAACCAACCCAACCACCCAAAAAATCCCAAAAACCACTCTTAATAGCAATTATCATTGCATGCATCGTAATTATTGTGGTTGTCGTTGTCTTTTTAATTTTTGCAAACCCCAATAGCCCTTTGGCTACATCTACAACAAAATTACGCCCAGCATTCAATCAATATGCAAATTATGCTTTATATGGTACAGAGTCAACCAATGATTTGGCCGAGCCTTATTCAGAATCAAAAACATACCAAATTGCGTCCGCTATCACAAATTCGGACGACAATAGCGCCACTATCAGAGACCCGGCTTTCTTTAATAGTACACAACAAAAATTTAATACTTTTATTCAGTCTTATAACAATGCCAACATACAAAATTCAGAACTAGCAAACTTACTATCGGACTACCAAGATAATTTTAACTTTCTAACTCTATATGCCAATACCCAAAGATTGAACCAAAATGATATTGCACAAAAATATCTCGCTGGGAACACCACCGAACAAATTACGAGTTATATCCAAAAAACTTATTCCCCCTTTATAGGGTCGTCCCTGCCTCTCGCTCAAGAATATGGCCAAAAAGCGATTATAGAATTACAAAATTCTATCGCATTATTTGACACAATGAAGACCAATGATTGTATACAAGGACAAACTATCGAACCAGAATGCGCTCAATCTACAATGAAAGCTTTTCAAAGTGACAAAAAACAAAATGACAGCTCTACAATTGTAGTTCATGATGCTCTGCAATTCATTATTCAAAAATGTTGGGATATCGATCATCAGCTAGGAGGACAAAATGTTTGATATAATCAAAAAACACTCTTGTCTTTTATTTGGTATGTTGGGATTTTTCTTGTCTGTAATTTCTACAGTTTTTCTTGCACAGCCCACACAAGCATATTATTTTGAAACACCAGCAAGTGGTGGTACAGATATTTGCTCTGCCCCAGCTTATAAAGTCATGAAACATTTTTATATTACAGATGATGGTCTACAAGCAGCTGGTATTAATGAAGATAGCCGCGAAGGATATTTCTCTTATATAACTTCAACACGTAATAGTCTTTGTTTTTATACAGGTGGAGACCATAAAGTATGGGACGATACAATCACATGGCAAGGAGGTTCCTACGCTCCAGACCAAAATGACTTAATATTACTCCATGGACCAGAAGTTTATAGTAATACAGAAATTCGTGCATTAAGAACAATTGATTGCACCTGGGGTGAAGGTTGTGCTGATGAAGCTTGGGCACCCAATACTTACCATTGGTGGTTCACTGGTAGTTATGCTTGGGATCACAACAATGTTCTAAAAGGACCTCATGGTAACGGTAAAGATGCACGAGAATTCACTGATTGGCTTTGGGGCGATATCAGTGGTTGGGTTACGTCCGTCAAGGGGACTGGTAGCAATGCAAACCGGCGCGATGCTAGCCAGGCCATTCAATATTCCAATGGTAATGATTCATTTAAAAATGCTTTGAGCCAATGGAGCGATTTTGAAATCAAAAATTATCTTGTAGTCGACTGGCAGTATACATTCGTAGATTTGCACGATAATAATCCTCAACCGGATGCAACACCGCTTCCCAACACTAATAATTCTATAACAGGCCAAAACACCTGTGAAGGTAATGCCGGAACGTCGTTAGGCTGGATACTATGCCCGACTCTCAAAATTATGGGAGACGTTTCTCAATGGGTGTATGACGAAATTTTTAAACCAGCATTAATTATTGATCCTCAATTACTCAATACAAGTGGTGGAACGTATAGTGGTTGGGAAATTATGAGAAACTTTGCTAATGTTGCTCTTGTAATCTTCTTACTTATTGTCATCTTCTCACAATTAACTAGCGTCGGTATAGATAACTATGGCATCAAAAAAGCACTACCAAAAATTATTATTGCAGCAATTTTAATTAACTTGTCATATTTCATTTGTCAAGGATTAGTAGATGTCTCTAATATTGTGGGATCATCTATACAAAATCTTTTATTCTCGCTCGGCCAACAATCAATACAAATTCAACCCCCGGCAGGGCTTGCGCAAGGTTGGGCAGCCACGGCTGGCAATATCTTTGGAATATTTATTGGTGCAGCAGCCGGCATAGGGGCTGTAGTAGTTGCAGGCGGTATTAAAGGTATATTACTCGCACTTGTAGTTGCTGGTCTTGGTATAGTGATTGGGGCATTCTTCTTATTTGGTCTGCTCGCCGTTCGTCAAGCATTGGTTGTATTATTAGTTGTAATCGCTCCAATTGCCTTTGCCTGCTATATGCTGCCTAATACAAAAACGCTCTTCGATAAATGGCGTAAAACACTACAAGCAATGCTGCTTCTCTATCCAATTATGGGGCTCCTCGTTGGGGCCGGAGACCTCACTTCCCGTATTTTATTAGGTACGCAATCGGGTAACTGGTTTATCATTTTCTTAGCTATGTTACTCCCAATTTTACCGATCTTTGCATTACCATTTGTGCTAAAAAGTGCTATGCAATCACTGGGCACTCTTGGAGCAAAATTGAGTGGTCTCACAAGTAAAGGTAGGGTTGTCTCTGGGAAAGTCAAAGGGACAGACTTGTATCAAAATGCACGTACTCGCGCAAAAACAAACTTTAATGCTAAACATCTTAATAATAAATCCTTAGCCGGTAAAATAGCATCAAGTGGCCCATGGGGCATTATGGGGCAAAGAGCTATCAACTCAGCTCAAGCAGCAGCCCAAAAACAACAAGCTGCAGACGTTGAGGCATATCGTGCAAGTATCCAGAATGATCCTGAAATGGCCTCTCTCACTTCTGTTGTAGGCGCCTGGGAAGAATTACAAGATCGTAATAAGTGGAGTACAAAAGATGCTCTTCGCGCGGAGGCATTGCAACAAGAAATGTTATCACGGCCTGGTGGTGCAAGCACATTTAATTCTATGATTAAAACTAAAAATGCTCGGGGTATCGGAATGAAACATTTAACAGAAACTGCGGCTTTCTTAGGTAATGACGCAAAAGGGTTCGCTAAATCATACGAAAAAGGTAGCCTAGTATCAAGATTTTTGCAGGATTATAGTAACCAAGCCCCTCATGGTGCGGTTGAGACCGCGGCACATACAGATGCTCAAGAAAACGGTTTTGAAGGCTGGGCTAATGGGACTACTACTCAAACAGGCCAAAGAAGAGGTCAAGAAATTATAAATGGCCAAAGTGATGCAGAGATTCTAAGAAATTCCGCAGGAGATATTAGATACAATCTAACAAATGAATATCTAACTAGTGAAAAAGTTGATAGTATCCGCCAAAGCCGTAATTACAGAGATGCTGCTTATTCTGATCAGCGCGAGGCTATTGAAAACTGGGTCAATAGTAGAAACAGAATAAATAATAGTGGTGGAGTAGGTAATACCCCGTACGGACCGGCCCAACCTAGGTAATAAATAGATAGATTCTATCATTCCTGTCTCGCTAATTCGCTCTATGATATAATTATCATATGTCCAAACCTCACACCCAATTCGTCTGCCAACAGTGTGGCGCCACCTATGCTAAGTGGGTGGGTAAGTGCACGAATTGTGGTGAGTGGAATACACTTATAGAACAAATTGTTGAACCAGAAATTAAATCTACCAAAAAATCTGCCCTCGCGCGTGGCCAGGCTTCCGGCAAAAAACTCAAATTTGATAGCTTTGACAAAATCACTCCGTCCGACGCTAAAGAGCGACTCAAAACCGAATTCCCCGACCTCAACACCGTGCTCGGTGGTGGCATTTTGCTCGGTTCCGTTTCCCTACTTACCGGCCAACCCGGCATTGGTAAATCTACTATTTTGATGCAAATCTGCGCCGAGGTTGCCAAAAAACGCAAAGTTCTTTATATTTCGGGCGAGGAATCGGCTGGGCAAGTCAAACTGCGCGCCCAACGCCTCGGCGCCGATTCCAAAAATCTCTTTTTCGCCAGCTCTACATCCGGCAATGATATCGCCAAAACTATCGAGAGTAACGAATTGGACCTCGTCATCGTTGATTCAATTCAAACTCTTTCCCTCGACGAAATCACTTCTGCCCCCGGCACCGTTTCACAAGTCACGAATTGCGGTAATCTTATTATTCGCGCCGCCAAAGCCACTGACACTGCTGTAGTCATCGTTGGCCACGTCACCAAAGAAGGCACGCTGGCTGGCCCAAAGGTCCTTGAACATCTCGTTGACGTGGTTCTGAATTTTGAGGGCGACCGTTATGGTGGTTTTAAAACCGTTCGCGCCATCAAAAATCGTTTTGGTTCTACTTCCGAAGTCGCAATTTTTGAAATGAACAACAAAGGTCTCAAAGAAGTTCAAAATCCATCGGCAGCATTATTATCCGAACGTCAAAACACCGACGGTAGTATTATTCTCGCCACAGTTGAAGGTACTAGGCCAATTTTGGTCGAAATTCAAGCACTCGCCACCAAAACCAATTTTGGCTATCCCAAACGCACCGCTTCTGGTTTTGATCTTAATCGTTTAAATCTTTTAATTGCAGTTCTCGAACGTCGCACCAAACTCAAACTTTCTGACAAAGATATTTTCGTTAATGTTGTGGGCGGGCTCAAACTTAATGATTCCGCCGCCGACCTTGCTGTTTGTCTCGCCATCGCCAGCGCCGTAGCCGGCCGTAAACTTTCCGAAAAATATGTCGTATTTGGCGAAGTTGGTCTTGGTGGCGAAATCCGTTCCGCTTTCCGTCCCGATCAACGCATCGCCGAAGCCAAAAAACTTGGCTTTACCAAAGCCATCGCTCCTGCCACTATCAAAGATAAATTTATCATTCCTGTCAAAGACCTCCGCGAAACCTTAATTAAATACGTTAAATGAAAATTTTAGGTATTGATCCCGGCATCGGCATTTGCGGCTTTGGCTTAATCGAAGGTCAAAAAGCACTAGACTACGGTGTAATTACCACACCCAAAAATTCCCCGTTACCTGGCCGGCTCAAAGAACTCTACGATTCCCTGCAAGAAATTTTTGACCAAACCAAGCCCGATGTTGTAAGTGTAGAAAAATTATTTTTCAGCAAAAATATCACCACTGGTATTTCCGTCGCCGAGGCCCGCGGACTCGTTCTACTCACTGCCGAGCAACGCAAATTACCAATTTACGAATACACCCCCAACGAAATCAAAAAATCTATCGCCGGCTACGGCAACGCCACCAAACCACAAATGCAAGAAATGGTGCGCCTACATCTCGGCCTCAAAGAAATACCCAAACCCGACGACGCCGCCGACGCCCTCGCCGCTGCCATTACCCATTCACTGATGACTAAGCACTAATTACTTAATAATTTTGTCGATGATACCGTATTTCTTGGCTTCTTCAGCAGACATCCAGTTGTCACGGTCCATGTCTTCTTCAACTTGCTTCAAATCTTTACCAGTTTTCTTGGCAAAAATTTCCGCGAGACGTTTCTTCAAGAAAATACCTTCTTCAAGCATAATTTCTTGATCGGTAATTTTACCACGCGTACCAGAACTTGGCTGGTGAATCATAATGCGAGAGTTTGGTAAAACACAACGCTTCCCCTTCGCACCGCAACTAAGCAGCATCGCACCCATCGAAGCTTGCAAACCAATACCAATTGTTTGCACGTCTGGTTTAATATATTCCATCGTATCAATAATCGCGAGGCCGTCATACACACTACCGCCCGGCGAATTAATATAAAGTTTAATATCTTTATTGGGATCTTCATGCGCGAGATATAAAAGCTGTGCGATCACAATGTTCGCAGTATGCGGATTCACATCTTCACCCAAGAAAACAATTCGTTCAGACAGGAGACGCGAATAAATATCATAGGCGCGCTCGCCACGATTAGTTTCCTCGATAATTGTTGGTACTAAATAGTCTTTCATAATTCTCCTTTCTTAAACCTTTGGTGGTTGACTATTAGAGTTGATCGAATTTTGTAAATTGCGCGTACGGAAAACGTTGGCATTGTAGGTCTTAACTTTTTGGTTGTAGATATGAATGTTGTGGTCGATGTCTTGATACAACTGTTCTAGTGCCTGTTGCTCATCAATTAAAGCGTTGCGACGATTATTAAATTCATATTGACTAGAAAAACAATCGGCTGTATTAGCACATTGATTAAATTCTGCAATCTGGCTGGACAACGCTTCGGAACGTGTTTTGTATTCGTTGGTTTGACTTTCAATTTTCGCTTTGAGCTCGTCAATTTCACCGAGTAATTTATCGGCTTGCGTCTGCAAAGCCTTAAAAGTACCATTATAAAAATCATAATAACTTACAATGTGAGCTTGATTGTAAAAATACTTAGCATAGTACGCGCTGAGATCGCTCGGCAAATTCTTACCTTCCGTGCCTACGCGCGAATGTAATTCGTCTAAGCGTTGTTCTTCGTTATATAAACCCATCTCTTTACCAAGCTCATTCTTGTGTTCGTTGTAATACGCATCGAGTTTAGCACTAATATCATTTTTATCATTATCAGACAACCTAGCCCAAGCCGCATGCAAAAGTTCGTGCGCCGCTGTGGCTTCTTTGATACCTTGTAATTCTGATTTGTCTACATTATAAAGATAAATATGCGCATTGGTATAACAACCCAACACTGATACATCGACATTATGGCTTTGGCAATGCTCATTAAAAGCTTCTTGGTCTTCAATCGCCGGCTGCGAAGCGCGGAAAATACGTTGACCCTCGCTAGTGAGTTGCAAAGAATTTTCGATGTTCGCAATTTCATTACTAGGCTGATACGTCAATGCTAAAATTTGGTCGCTAAGGAACTGGCGATTCAAACCAATCAAAAGCCCCAATCCACCAACTACTACAATCACACTGATAATACTGATGATTTGTTTTTTACTCATTGGTCACCTCGAGCTTAATTTTGCCGCGCGACAATTTCGCCACACAAATATCACCAGTTTTGAGTTTACCAGCGATGATTTGGTCGGAAAGTAACGATTCAAGATATTCTTCGATAGTACGACGCAAAGGCCTAGCGCCATTTTGCGGATCAAAACCTTTGTCAATCAACCACTTTTTCACTTCTGGCGTCACGCGCAAACCAATTGATTTGTGCGACAAGCGTTTCTTTAATTCTTCAATCAAATTGTCAAAAATCTTATCCACATCTTTGTGCGTCAAAGCATGAAAAACTTCAATCGCATCCAAGCGGTTAATCAACTCCGGGCGCATCGATTTTTTCAATGCGCGCATCGCGGCGGATTTATTAGCTTCGTATTCGGCTTCCAGAGCCTTCTTATCTTTTTTGGTTTTAGCGGTAAAGCCAAGCTCGGATTCACGACTCATCTCGCGCGCACCCAAATTAGAAGTTAAGATCACAATTGTATTATTGAATTTGACTTTTGTGCCCTGGCCGTCGGTCAAAACGCCATCTTCTAAAATCTGCAAAAGCATATTAAAAACTTCCGGATGCGCTTTTTCAATTTCATCAAACAACACCACCGAATACGGACGACGTCGCACGGCTTCGGTTAATTTACCGCCGTCATCATAACCAACATAACCAGCCGGCGCACCGACTAAACGCGAAACATTATGCTTCTCGCCAAATTCCGACATATCAATTTTAATTAAAGCGTTGTCGCCACCAAATACTTCGCGTGCCAACACCCGAGCCAACTCAGTTTTACCAACGCCAGTTGGACCCATAAACAAGAAACTACCAATCGGGCGCTGAGCGTCCGCAATACCACTACGGCCACGACGAATCGCCCGCGCCACTTTAGCCACGGCTTCGTCCTGCCCGATAATTGATTCTTGCAAATGTGCTTCCAGATTCTTTAATAGCTTCAATTCCGAACCGTGAACTTTTGATACCGGAATACCAGTTTTGAGAGAAATTGCCTGCGCCAAATGCTTTTCGGCCAAAGTCGGCGTGGTATTACCTTTAATACCCTTTTTCTCCAACTTCTTAATCTCTTCTTCAATTTTAGCCAAGCGAGTTTTATAGAGCGCCGCCTTTTCATAATCTTCCTTCTCGGCCGAAGCTTCAATTTTCTCATTTAAAGTCGCTTCTTCAATCTTCAATTTTTTATACTTACCACCGCCCTTTTTATCTTCACCAACTTTAGCAATCGCGGAGGCTTCGTCCACTACATCGATTACTTTGTCCGGCATAAAACGATCATTGATATAACGTTTGGACATATTAATCGCCAAGCGCAAAACATCATCAGGAATTTTAACTTGATGGTGCTCTTCGTAATGTTTCTTAATGCCCTTCAAAATGCGCAAAGTTACCGTATCGCTCGGCTCCTCCACCATCACGGTCTGAAAACGACGCGATAAGGCTTTGTCTTTTTCGATGTTTTTACGATATTCATCCATCGTGGTCGCGCCAATCAAATGCACATTACTGCGCGCGAGGGCCGGTTTCAAAATATTGGCCGCGTCCATGCCACCTTCTGGCGAACCAGCACCAGCCAGCAGATGTAACTCATCAATAAACAAAATCAAATTATCATCACTGGTAGCTTCGTCAATAATTCCCTTCAAACGTTCTTCAAATTCACCACGGAATTTAGTGCCTGCCACCACGGATGACAAATCCACCTGATAAATATGTTTGCCAATTAGATTCCCCGGCACTTCGTTTTTAGCCATACGCGTAGCTAAACCTTCCACAATCGCAGTTTTACCCACACCAGCTTCACCAATCAAAACTGGGTTAGATTTAGTGCGACGACACAAAATCGTAATCGTACGTTCGATTTCTTGATCGCGACCAATCACAGTATCAAGTTTGCCCCGACGAGCCATCTCAGTTAAATCGTGCCCATAACGCGACAACCATTTTAGTGGCGCTTTGCGCGTAAACTCAGATTGTTTGCGGCGGTTTTTGGCAGTTTCGGCCTGTTTTTCGGCCAATTTCTCAATTTCAGCAGTTAGGCCATCCAAATCAACCTTGAAATTATTAACTAAAATCAATGAGGCACGGGAATTTGGCTGGGTGACAAGTGCATATAAGATGTGCTCGGTACCAATCACATCTAGCCCCTGTTCTTTGATGAACATTTTAGCCATACGCAAAGTTAACACCGTAGCCTCAGAGAGCGACATCATCGCCATGTCTGAACCAGGTACATCTGCAGGCGTCTTACCAAGGGCTTTTTCTACCTTATCTAATTCTACGCCTTCTTCGGTTAAGAAACGCGCCCCTGTTGATACATCTTGAGCTAAGATGCCCATTAACAGATGCTCGGTGCTCATATAACCCCTGTTATAGCGCTTGGAATAATAATCAGCCTTTTGCAGCGCCAACCGAGCATTCTCAGACAAATGGTTCATAATATCACTGAATTCTTCTTGCATACCCCTATTATACATGATTAGCACTCTAAATGCAAGAGTGCTAATTTAACAAAAATCCCTCCCTGTATTACAGAGAGGGATCTTTTAGTGAAGCGGCCAGAAGTTTAACGGTTCAACTTCTTGCGGCTAGCTACGTAATAACCAGCAGCAGTGGTCACTGCACCAGCACCAATGATGCCAGAAACAACTTCAGTAGGGCCAGTAGATGGCATTTCACCTGGGGTAACCGGTTGATCTGGAGTTGGAGGAGTTGGGGTTGGACAAACTTTTGCAACCAACACGCCAGCAGTATCTTGCAAGGCAACACCATCAACAGCAGTTTGTTCTGTGTTCACTAAGCTATTATCGCCACAGACTAGATTCTGATCAACAACTTTCACCTTAAAGATCACGTAGGCTTCTTGACCAGCCTCATAATCACCAATGTTAACACCGGTAGTTACAAGATCATCCGAAACAGCTTCACCGGCTTTAGTAGCGTTGTAAAGTTTGGCGCTACCAGAGACGAATTCGACATTACCTGGTAAAATATCCTTCATATTAACGTTCCAGGCTTTGGTCGTACCAATATTTTTGTAACCAATACGATATTCGACTTCGTCACCGACGTTAGCAGTTACAGTATCAGACCAATCACCAGTACCAACAATACGCACATCTTTCACGGTAGTGAAGTTGACATTACAAGGTTTGTTGACGATCACATCAGCAGGGTCTTGATAGGCTTGTTCCCCAGCCTGGACCTGACCCCAGTTAGTCAAAGTATTTTGACCACAGATTAAAGTATCATCATTAACTCTGGCTTTAAAAATCACATAGGCGTTACTATCAGCGGCATAGTCACCAATGTTCACGCCAGTAGTGGCAACATTATCAGATAACTGAATACCATCTGGGTGGTTAGTATTATAGAGATAAGTTGTGCCGTTTACATAAGCAACGTTGTTTGGCAATACGTCTTTTACCATCACGTTTTGTGCGCTAACAGCAGTGGTGTTATCATACATAATACGGTATTCAACTTCGTCACCGACGTTGGCAGTTACAGATTCGGTCCAGTTAGCACGCCAATCAGTAGTTTCACCAGCTTTACGGACTTGTTTTTCTACGCCAAATGGTTTTTCGTCATACTTAACTTTAACTTTAACGGTCACATAAGAGGCATATTGGTAACAACCAGGAATACGACCATCAAGACCATAATAACCAATCATGGCACCGTTTGGAGTAATAACTTCATCACCCAATTGGACACCACCACCGGCGCCAACACCGTTATTCTCTAAGAGGGCTGAACCAGAAACATATTCTAGGTGGAAGTTGCTATTACTAGTAAAACGTACATAATCCCAATATTTATCAGGGCTGGCATTAGAAGACATAATGAAGCCATTGACTTCAACAGTTTTACCAGAAGCACCAGGGATATTAACTGCAGTACGGACATTCTCGGCTACAGCTTGATCACCCTTAGGGTTATTATTGTGGACATAAAGACGAATAATATAAGTTTGACCATCTTCAGCAGCGATTTCGTTCGCGCTCCAACGGTTATCCAAACCATGGTCACCATCATCAACACGGGCGGCAACGAAGTTTTTTTCGTCACCGATTACGCTGTCACTGATAGTATTAAAAATAACACGGTCACCTAATACGCCTTGATTGATTTGGTCAATCGTATAGCTAGGACGACCACCTTCACTATCGCCCCAGGCGGTAGTCAAATAAGTAGTTACACCGCCAGCAACAAGCGCAGCTACGGCTGCAACACCGACGATAATTTTACGAGATTTTTTCATTAGAATTTCTCCTTATTTAATAATATCTTTATGCCCACAATCGAATCATCTCAAATACAAGGAGTGTGGGGGCCTAATGTTAAATAACATTATTTACGGCCCCCGTAAGTTAGAGTGTGCTAACACCTATATCCGACCATGGACCTCGGGATCATCAGCAATAGCTGGATCCTTTGGTTGTGGGTCGATGTGAATTTCGGGTTCTGGAGAGCTACCTCCAGAACCCCCACCAGAAGAACCACCGCCTCCAGTGGTGCCGCCTCCAGAGGAGGACCCACCTCCCTGCCAAGCAGGTTCTGATTTTTGGAAATCACCCTGGCTCCAATCAATGGAACCATCAGCATTGGTATTATAACCTCCGCCTCTATTAGCATTTCCTTGAAAAACCGGGTCCTTAGAGGGGTCTTTAACGTAGTTCGGATTGTATGGAGGATTGTCCTGTTGAACCTCGATAAAATATTCAGCTGGGAACTGATACCCACATTCATATCGATATTTCAACACCTTAGTTTCACCGTATGCAAACTGCAACCAGTGTCCACCAGCATGATTGGATGTACCCCAAATTACCGTTGGCGCTGCAATATCAAACGATGCTGAATTGGCCACCATATACGATTGTGACGTATAAGTGACAATGTCGACAGCCTCTACCGAACATTTGTTAAGTAGTTGCTCAAACCGATTAGTGCATTCAACCCAATAATTTCGATCCTGTCGAAACGCATAGTGAATGTCATTAATCTCAGTTTGGGCATAAGCGGGATTAAGGTTTCTCCCAAGAAGTGCTTCCCCAGTTTGGACTTCAGCATAATAAATTACGCTAGCCGCCAAAGCTGGATCTGGCGCTTCATTACGACTTGGACTAATTGAATCCAAGAAGTCTTTTTTGCCCCATTCTGCCGGATTGACAGAAGTACCGGCGCCATTTGCTCAACGGTCTGGACCATAGTTGTAGCTGTGGTCTGTACCCTGAACATCATCATTATAATAATGATAAGTAGCACCAGGAGTAACGTTGGCAGATGCTCAACTTTCCTCAACAATTGGGGGTGCAAAAAGAACTACACAGGTAACTATAAGAGCAGCAATTGCTGCAATGAGGAGCAGGCTTGCTCCCATAATTTTCTTGTCTTTTAAGATGACAGCTTTCATGGCTATCACCCCCTTTCCTTATCTCTTTTTTACCTTGTATTAGCACACATTTAGGCACAAAACTTGTACCTAAGATGATCCGATTGTTAATGGCCATCAGAGAGAATACGCCAAATAACACACACTCCCACTGACTGCCTCCATTTTATCACACTTTTGCTAAAATGTCAACTATTATAACATAATTCCGCTTATGTTTAAAGTAGGCGGTCAGAACCTATTTTGTCACCTACAATCAAATCGTCTCAAATACAAAAAAGTGCGGCCCGGCACTAAAGTGCCAGGCCATGTGTGCTTACCCCTGTTCTGGGGGACATTTTCTCCTTGTGTTAATCACATTTAACGTAATAAAGGCAACTAACGCCACAATAATGCTAATAATACCAGAAAGAATGTGCCCACCTAACCCTGGCACTCAGAGTCAGGTAACCACGCTATCTGTTATAGCAAATGCAAGTACCAGAATAATTGCCGTTGCAGCAATAGGCATTCCGCGATCTTGTTTGGGTGGCTCAGGTGGATTCATCATCTCTACAACCGATACTCGAGCTAGCCTATCCGCTTCTTCAGCATTAATTTGGCTCGGATTAGCCTCAAGTTTCCTTTTGGTTTCATACCAAACTTCATTGTAGAGTGTTTCAAATAAATTATCGACAGTAGTATCAACGATCTTATTTAATTTTTCAGTGGTCATATTTTCCATATGTACCACCTCCTTTCTTCTTCCTCAAAGCACACATCCAGATTTGTATCTGGGATGAAATGATTGTTAATGACCATCAGAGAGGCATAAAAAAATCGCACCTCTGCTAACTGTTCTTATTGTATCATACTTTTGCCAAAATGTCAATATGTGGTACAATGATACAGGGGCATGGTGGGATTAGCTCAGTTGGTTAGAGCGTCTGATTGTGGTCCAGAAGGTCGCTGGTTCGATTCCAGTATCCCACCCCATAAAAGCAGGTGTAGTACAGCGGTTAGTATACAAGTTTTCCAAACTTGGGACGAGAGTTCGACTCTCTCCACCTGCACCATTTTTTTATCTGTTATTAAAAATCGCAAAATAAACTAAAACACCGATAGCAACACCCAGTAACACCGTGGCGATGATTAAGAAAATCATCGACATTTTTATTTTAGGGCGTTTTTCGCATGGTAAAACTTCGGTCTTATCAAAAGCTTTGGAGTGAGTTGATCTATCTTCATATTGTGGATGATGATAAATATTTTTACCAGAATGTTGCAGATGCATTGGAGCAGCCATCATAGGCTGATCAGAGAGAGGACGTTTTTCAACATTCACAGACGACAAAAATGGTGAATTTGGATCATGAGCTGGTGGCACCGGTCGATAAGAAGCTGGGCTCACCGGTTCTACCGGCTCTGGTCTCTGAATATCTTCAGGATTCAAAATCGGTTCGGGTTCACGTTCCTCAACATAGCCCGGCAAAGCAACTGTTGTCGCCACTGTAGTGGTCTCGATAGTTTCAACAGCTTCAGTTGGAACTACTGGAGCTCGAGGAGAGCGTGGAGCCGGTTTAGCAACAGGGATAGATGCCGGTGTGCGACGACGTGGCGCAAAATCCATCATGCGACCACGGTTATGTGGAATGGAAGGCTTAGCCGGCTTGGAGGCTGGCTGCTTCTTTTTAGGTGTCATGTGGACTTTAACTTCGTCGTTCTCTGCCATCTTATTTCACTTTCTTTGCTATCTCTATAATATCAGTAAATTGGCTCAAGGTCAAACTGCTATTGCCTATCATCAAACCATTTACTTCTGGGATAGTTAAATAAGCCGCTGCATTCGATGGACTCACACTTCCACCATACAAAATCGGAATTTTATTGGCCGTACGTGCTCCGTAAGTGCTTTTGAGCAAGTTGCGAATTAAACTAACCGTATCGGCAACATCGTCTGGCATCGCAATCTTAGCATCTTTTGTTGAACTAGTGGCCCAGATCGGCTCGTAAGCAATAACCACTTTAGACATATCTTCTACCGCTACATCAGCCAAACCACCTACCAATTGATCATGAATAATATCTTTGGTTTCACGGAAAGTACGTTCTGTTTCAGTTTCACCCACACATAGAATCGGGATAATACCATTGCGCACACAAGCTGCTACTTTGGCACGAATTTCTTTGTCATTTTCATGAAAAATGTAACGGCGCTCGGAATGCCCCACCAAACAATAATCTACAATTCCCCGTAGTTGTGAGACGGCCGTTTCCCCGGTATATGGGCCAAAATCACGATGGTAAATATTTTGTGCCGCAAGCTTAATTTTACGACGATCAATTTGTAATGACAGAGGCTGGAGAGCAATCATTGAAGGTGCAACGGCAATAGCTAAATCGCGTGATGCGTGCACTTTGTCCATAATTTTATGTAAAAAGACGGACGCTTCACCTACTGTAAAGTGCATTTTCCAGTTGCCCACAATATAAGTTTTCATGATAGCTTTATTTTAGCATAAACAGTTTAGAATGACAACTTAAATACTACTGACTAATGAGTAAATTGGGAGTAAGGTACCACCGATCACAACACCAATCAAGATTGCCATCACCACCAACAAAATCGGCTCAATTAATGTAGAAATTGCAGCAACCTGTTCGTCTAATTCGTCAGAGTAAACTTTACCAGCACGACCCAACATATCATCAATTTGGCCAGATTGTTCCCCAATTTTAGCCATTTGTGGTACTAAAGGTAGAATATAGTCTTTATCGGCTAATGATTCACTGAGGGGTTTACCTCCCTTTACCTGCTCGGCGGCTTTTTTGATTTCGTCTTCAACCACCACATTATTAATAGCCCTTCCCGCAATATACATCGCATCTAACATTGACACCCCTGTTTGAAGTAGCATCTGCATAGTACGAGCAAAACGGCTCATATAAAGCAGACGGAATAATTTCTTAAAAATCGGCACATTAAGTTTGATATTGGCCATAGTGCGAATACCTTGAGTTGTTTGACGGTAATGCATAAAGCCCCAAACTAAGAAAATCACGATAATCAAAATCAGCCACCAGAACTGAGCAAAGAAATTAGAAATTGCCACTAAGACAACCGTTAGGACTGGTAGAGGCTTACCCATATCTTTATAAAGATGCTCCACCTCTGGAACGACCGCGATCATCATAAAGGCCAAAACAGCCACAATCACTGCTAAAATAATAGCTGGATAAATCATCGCGCCACGGACTTTAGAAAGCATAGCGGCATCTTTTTCCTGCTGATCAGCTAAACGACGCAGGGCTTCATCAAGAGTACCACTAGCTTCACCGGCTCGGACTAACGACAAGAACACATTATCAAAAACTTTGGGGTATTCTGCCATTGAATCAGCTAAGGTCCGGCCAGATTCTACGCTCGCTAAAATTTCTTCTATAATAATACGCATCGGTTTGCGTTGAGTTTGCTCTGCAACCGTACGCAAACTGACCGTTAAAGGCAAACCCGCACCAATCAAAGTTGCAAATTGACGCGAGAACATCACTTTGTCTTTGCCAGTAATTCGATTATTTAATTTAGCAAAAAGTCCTTGGTCAGATTCATCACTAATCTTTTCTGGGACATAATTTTGTTCAACTAAAAGCTTACCGGCCGCACGCTCATTTTCGGCCTGCACAGTTCCCCGGATAATACGTCCGGTTTTAATGTCTTTTGCCTCATATTGAAACCTGCGCATTTTAACCTCGTGCTAAACGTTCAAACTCCGTTAAGTCAACTGCATAATCACGAGCAGCGTCGTAAGTAATTGCACCGGCTTTGACCATTTTGACAAGAGTACGGTCCATGGTCTGCATACCTTGAGTAGCACCAGTTTGAATCACGGTATCAAGTTGATGGGTCTTGCCCTCACGAATCAAAGACTTCACAGCTGGATTTGTCACCATAATTTCAGCAACTGGCACACGACCACCACTGATGCCTGGCACCAAACGTTGTGAACAAATCGCCATCAAGATATTCGCTAATTGTGAACGGATCTGTGGTTGTTGATGGGCTGGGAATACATCGATCATACGATCAATAGATTGAGCTGCGGAATTTGTATGTAGGGTCGCAAATACCAAGTGTCCGGTTTCGGCAATTGTCACCGCTGCCGAAATAGTTTCGAGGTCACGCATCTCGCCAATTAACACAACATCTGGATCTTGGCGCAAAATCGAACGCAACGCTACATTAAATGAATAGGTATCATAATGAATTTCACGCTGTACAACTACAGAACGTTGTGATTTGTGCGTAAACTCAATTGGATCTTCAATTGTCACAATGTGTAAAGCTTTGGTTTGGTTAATTTTATTAACTAACGAAGCTAGAGTAGTAGACTTACCAGAACCCGTAGGACCAGTCACTAAGACTAAACCACGTGGATATTCAGCAAAACTTTCTACAATCTGTGGCAATCCTAGCTCTTCAATATTTTGAATTTTATTAGGGATCAAACGGAAAGCCGCTGCTAAATTACCACGTTCATGAAAAGCATTAACACGAAAACGACCAAGCTCACCAAAAGCAAAGGAATAATCAAACTCTTTGTCTTTAGTTAAAACCTGGCGCTGTTCGGAATCAAGCGTAGCATAAACCAAATTTTCAATGGCCTCTTCGTCTAATACTGGGTAATCTGTAATCGGTAATAAATTACCGTCAATACGCAAAATTGGCGGTAAACCTACTTGTATATGTAAATCGGAGGCATTACGCTTAATACACTCTTCAAGTAACATCTCGATCTTAATATCTTTAGCCGAGCTAACTTTATGACTCGCCGTCACTGTCGGAGCTGACGGCGCTTGAACATTAGGCACATCAGCAATCGGTGTAGTCGAATTAGCATTTGGTATATTTGTACTAGATACTTGCCCACTATTTTCCATACTATTATTTTACCATAAAAGGTATAAAAATGACAAAAAAATGGTAGTACCGGCTGGGATCGAACCAGCGACCTTAGGCTTATGAGTCCTACGCTCTAACCAACTGAGCTACGGTACCAGATGTTGGCGGAAGGGACAGGATTCGAACCTGCGGACCTTGCGGTCTCTGGTTTTCAAGACCAGTGCCTTCAACCACTCGGCCACCCTTCCGCGTTTCATTTTAGCATAAGATGGGTAAAATCGCTAGTTTAAGCTAAATCACTAGCTACACGATGGACTTCATCTAAAGTAGTTAAGCCGACTAGAGCTTTGAGGAAGCCGTCTTGTTGTAATGTAACAACTCCCTTGGCTTTAGCAACTTTCATAATATCATTCGCGGTTGAACGCGCAACAACTAATTTTTGAATATCTTCATCCACCTCAATAGCCTCAAAGAGGCCAGTACGACCGGAATATCCGCCAGGCGTGTCAACATCTTCTAGGCCGCGTGCTAAGGTATAAGCCCCCTGCCCGGCCAATGGTAATCCATTATAGCCTAAGTTATTACTAACTTCTGCCATTTGCTCGCGCGAAGTCGGCAACAAATTGCCTACTACTTGGTTAATTTCTTGGGTTTGCATTTCATTAGATTGATAAGTTTCGCGCTTTGGTGCCACCCGGCGTACCAAACGCTGACCAATCACGGTATTCAAAGTTGAAGCCAATAGAAATGGTTCAATACCCATATCAAGCAAACGAGGTAAAATACCAGCTGCGGAATTAGTGTGTAAGGTAGAAAATACTAAATGGCCTGTCAAAGCTGCCTGTACAGCCAAATTGGCTGTTTCAGAATCACGGATCTCCCCTACCATCACCACATCTGGATCCTGACGCAAAATCGAACGCAAACCTGAAGCAAAAGTCAAACCTGCATCTGGATTCACTTGAATTTGGTTGACACCTTCCATTTTGTATTCAACTGGATCTTCCAAAGTTACAATATTGATAGATTCATTTTTAATCTTTTTAATGAGCGCATAGAGCGTAGTTGATTTACCAGAACCGGTAGGGCCGGAAGTCAAAATCATACCATTCGATTCAGAAATACCTTTCATAACGGTACGTAATGGATTCCCTACCATCCCCATAGTTTCCACTTCCATAGAAGTTTCAGTTTTGTTCAATAAGCGAATGACAACTTGTTCACCCCATACTACTGGAGAAATTGCGATACGTAAATCAATTGGTTGCCCGGCCACCATCACGGTGAATTGACCATCTTGGGGGGTACGATGCTCATCAATTTTCAAATTAGCTAAAATTTTAACACGCGAAACTAAAGCCGGCTCGATCGATTTATCAAGCTCCATGACTTGCCGCAATACACCATCAATACGGCAACGAATAATCAAAGAATGTTCAAGTGGTTCAATATGTACGTCTGAAGCTTTGGACTTTGCCGCATATTCCAAAATTGAATTCAGCGCCTTAGAAATGGGTGAATCTTGCGATAAAGTCTGAACGCCTTCTTGAGCCAATGCAGCTGCGTCTTGGCGGTTTTCGTCTTTAGTCGCACGCTCAGCTTGACTAACGCTCGTGAAGTCACCTTTGTACTGTGATAAAACAAATTTAATTCCCTCATTAGAAGACATCACCGCTCGTACTGGTTTTTGCACTAAGCTTGATAAGTAATCTAGCATCTGCACATTTGACACATCTAATAAAGCAATGACGACCTGGCCATTATGCTCCCCTAGTGGCACCGCCGCTGAACGTTCTGCTACATCCTGTGGTAGAATATCAAGTGTTTCTTGAAGAACACGTACGCCACGTAGATTGACATATTGTGCTCCTATTACAATAGCAGTAGCGTGCGTCAAAGCACCTTCCGAAATAGCCTTTTTCTCCACTAACGATTCTAGAAAAGGTTTTTTGGTCTTCAGAATTTCTTCTTCGGTTTGTTGAACAATATTATAGTCAACCAAACCTTCGTTAACTAATAAGTTAACGACTTTTTGCTGCGCATCTTTTGTGAGAAGCGCCATGCTTACTCCTTCGTTTGATCGTTCTTGGAGGTATCGCCCACAAAAACTTCAACAGTTGGATCTAAAGCCTGAGAGTTAAAAGTGTCAGTGCTAGGTTGCGCTGCGTCTCGTTGCACTACTTCTATATCTTGGAAAGTGATGGTTTTCTGGTCAGGGTCCCCTACGATTGCTCGCACGATAAAGAATGACGCAATCATACATAAAACGGCAACAAATGTGATGGTGACAATATCTGATTTTTTCATTACTTCCCCTTCCTTACACCTTGACTTGTAACTGTGCGCGTCTGTTCCTGAATAGTTAATTGACCGGAATAATAAGCATCTGCCTTGATTGTGAAGCTAAGATTATTGCCTTGCCCACCCCATTCCAAAGTCATAGAATTAACATCAAAAGTACGAATCGATTTTTCAATAGTGGCTAAAGCACGATATACATCTTGTGTGCCCGTGCTCAAAGTTAGTGAAATTGGGATCGTATCAACCACGCTAGCAGTCTCACTTTCTGTTTCGTCATTATTATTTGGGGCCATCGATTCTGCGCGTACGCCCGCCTTGTTCAGCAACCAGTTCAAGCTAGCAATTGCACCTTCAACATTTTGCTGCGCTGGCAAAGCATCAGGAATCACACGTAGGGCCGAGCAAGTTTTACTCGACTCTAAAGCTTTTGCTCTACCAATTTCGGTGGTAGCTTTTTTATACTCTTCTAAGAAGTTTAGTGGTTTACCATTAGAATCAGTACAAGCAGCAGCTAAAACGCTATTCGAAGCGACCGCCTCCAGCGCCTTATCATAAGCCGTCTTGGTCATGATGTTTGATTGAAGAGTATTAGGAATCATATCCAAGGTAATCTCATTAGGCTTACAATTTTGTAACTCATCATAAGTAACCTTACCATCTTTATTTTTATCGACACAAATACCAACATTAGCGATGGTCTGACTATAATTATCAATTGCCTGGCTCTTTGCACCAATCGCTTTCGAATTAAGATTAATATACTTAACTAAGAAAATAATCAACATGATAGCAGCGCCTAGAATTAATGCCGTAATTCCTACTTCTAAAAGTGTTATTTTTTGAGCACGCGAAATCTTCACCCGCTTAGATAAACTACCAATTTTTTGTGCAAAAATACTACTAGCCATTGCTACCTCCCGACTGATTATTTTGCTGACAAGTCGAATCATTTTTATCACAATCAGCAGCCCGTTTTTCAAACATATTTTTAACTTGAGTGTAGGAATCAGTTACATTCTGTCCAGCTGGGCCGATAAATTGCATATGACGATTAGCCAAAAGGAGTGCTTGTGGTTGAATTGTCATCGAGCCGGCAAAACGCAAAACCAAATTGTCACTCTCATTCAGACCATTCGAAGACTCTGTTATATTGAGCCCGTTTTCTGTCAACTTACAGGTTTCATTACTACTAGTCCATTTTTTACCATCGTCTGAGCCACTATATGTGATACATTGGCTTTCAAAATGTTCTATGCCGGAAATGGCGCCATCAAGTGTAATGTATTTTTTACTGTACCATTCGCTAAATTGTGGTGTACGCCAAATTTTGATTGAATAATTTTTATCACTATTTTCAACTTTTTGCCCGGATGGATTACAATCAGTGCGATTAATATACCAGTTACCATAATATGCATCATTTTCCTTAAAGGCGTGGCCTTCACTATCAAATTCTTCTACACAATAGTATGGAATTTCTGCACCTTCTTTATCTACATAATTACCGTAATCATAAGTTGTGAGTTCGATACCTTTACGATAGGCTTCAAGCGCGCGGTAATTAATACCGTCAGTATTAGGCCCAGCATTAGCCTGCCCTTCCAATGTTAGAGTATTTTCGGTTAAATCAAGCTTGAGTTCAGAATATGTCACCTGGTCATTAACTGGTTGAATGGCTGTCAAAATCCCAAACAAACGTGAAGCGGCTTTTTTGTTCTCCGAAATAGTTGATAATTTTTTAAGCTGATCCTGAATGGTAATGAATTGGTCAAGATTGTCAAATTCATGGACCTTAGCTGACATCGCTTTTAGCTCATTATCTTGATTAGTCATAGCAATATCTTGCCCGCCTTTAATACCTAATAAAATGAGCACGACTATTAAGGCTGTAGCTGACAATGCAATACAGACGAATAGCACAATATTACGGATACGCTGCGCTTTGAGCATTTCTCTTTTGATGTCTGGTACCAAATTAATTTCAAACATTATTTTTCATTCCCCCTTTCTGCAAGACCAATCGCCACGGCAAACTCATTAGCAACGGTTTTTAGCAACTGTTGTTGTTCCGGTGTGACACGTACGAGTTGCCAAGGATTACCTTGTACTGTCGGAATACCAGTTTTTGCTTCAATATATTCGGCGATAAATGGAATAATACCAGCAAAACCAGACATAATAATTCCCCCGACTGGGGCATCTGCATATTTACTCTGGAAAAATTTAATCGACTTCGATAATTCCATCGCGAAACTCTCTAGAGTTGTAGACAAAGTTTTAAACACTTGCCCTTCAAGTTTATCCTGAGCCAAACCAAATTTAAGAATAAATTGGCGAGCTTGGTCTTCGCGAACCGATAACGCCGAAGCTGTAGTATTAACGAATAATTGAAAACCACCTGGTATAGAACGAACTAGACGTGGTGCACCTTGATAGACCATCACGATATCTGCTGAACGTTCTCCTAAATCAATAATTAAACGTGCGTCTGGTACCCCTACCGGTGATAGAGCTCGTGCCATTGCTAATGGCTCTGGTTCCTGTGCCACAATATTTAAGCCCATAGATTCAATCCCCTCCAAGAAGCTCTCTGAATATTTACTAGCAGTGGATGAAATCAAAACTTCCGAAACTTCAGGGTTATTTGGGCTGGGGCCTAACAATACATAATCTACTTGTGCCTCATCAATCGGCATTGGGATATACTTATCTAATTTATATTGAATTGTCTTTTTCAAATCGTCTTCATTTTGCGCGGGTAGTTCAATGACTGCCGTATAAGTCTTACCCGCTGGTAAACCGACTGCAACATTTTTAGTGGTGATGCCAGCCTGCTGCATCGCGCCAAGTACAACTTCGGCACGTTTTCTTTGCCCAATATCAGAATCATCCTGAAGAATTTTTTGGTCAACTGGGACATAAGCAAATTTTGACAACGACCAACCGTGTTGGGTGTCTCCCTCTAGTTGCACGAGGCGAATCGAACTAGTACCAAAATCTAAAGCAAAAAAATCGCCCACCCCTTTTAATAAATTTAGACCAAATGGAAAACTCATGCTTATATTATAGGCATAAGCGGCTCAAATGTCAACAAAAAACCTCTCTTATGTTATAATATTGATATGCGTAAAAACCTCGGAATCGTCTTTCGCATTTTCTTAATGCTTTGTGATGTCGCCGCTATTATCTTATCCTTCGCTGGCGCTTATTTTGTGCGTACAAATCTAGACCAACGTCCCTTTTATTTCCAGGCTGATATCGGGCAATTCATCTTAACCATCTGTTTTATGGTTCCAATTTGGCTGATCATTCTAGCAGCCTTAGGGCTTTATCAAAAATCAATTTTTCTTGATAAGCCACGTTCCCGTGAAACTTGGCGCCTCTTAATTGCCTCTGTCATTGGAGTAATGGCCTTAATCACTCTTGATTTCTTCTTACAAATCGAATTATTCCCAGTCCGTGTCATGGCGCTAGTAGCCCTAGCCCTGTGCTTTATTTTTCTCTGTCTATTTCGATTTTTACTTCGTTTTGTCTGGAAACGAGTAGCCAGACAACAAATTGGTACTTTACGCGCTGTTATCGTTGGTAATCACGATAATACTGATCATCTCGCTAGCTATATTGCTGGTTTTCCAGAAAGTGGCTATCAGCTTGTTGGCGTCGTCGCTGGTAATTCCCATGTTTCACAACCATTACGTCGCTTTCAATACTCATCACTCCAGGAAGCCCTTAAGCAAACTCGACCTGATGTAGTTTTTCAAACTGACGAACATAATACCGAGTACATTTATCGTAAATCAATCGAGCATCATATTCTATATTATTTTGTTCCATCCGAAGCAGCACTCTCTTCGCATATTGGGCAACTCGAATTAGTTGGTAACACACCAGCTATTTTAGTCAAAGTCACACCATTGTCTGGAGGCGCACGTCTAGTTAAACGCTTAATGGACTTAATCTTAGGTAGTATTATTACTTTAATTGCCCTAATCCCTATGCTGATTATCTGGCTTTGTATCAAAATTTCTGATCCTAAAGCGCCAGCCATTTATACCAGTACGCGCCTATCGCGCTTCAATCAAAAAGTAAAGATTTATAAGTTTCGTTCCATGAAGCCCGAATATAGTGGCATGAGCCCAGAAAAAGCCTTCGCTAAAATGGGCAAACCAGAACTTTCAAAAAAATATCGCGATAATGGTGATATGCTGCCTGACGATCCGCGCGTTACCAAAATCGGTAAATTTATTCGCAAAACTTCTCTCGACGAATTCCCGCAATTCTTTAACATTTTGAAAGGTGATATCTCGTTAGTTGGCCCACGCGCTTTAGTCCCAGGCGAGCTACGTGATTATGGTGATCGTTCACTGCTGCTATCTGTCAAATCCGGCCTAACCGGTCTCGCTCAAGTTTCTGGCCGCCGTGACATTTCCTTTGAAGAACGTCGTTCGCTCGATATTTATTATGTCCAAAACTGGTCAGTAGGAATGGATATTCGTATTCTTTTCCGCACCATTGGCACAGTCTTTAAGCGTGAAGGAGCTAAATAGTGGCTACCGCCAAACCACGTGTGGCTCTAGTTTGCGATTGGCTCACCAACGTTGGTGGTGCCGAAAAAGTTTTGCTAGCTATCCACGAAATGTTTCCCGACGCACCAATTTATACTTCACAGTATGACGCTAAGGGCATCAATTGGTTTAGTCAAGCCGATATCAAAACTGGTTGGATGCAAAAATTACCCAGCAAATCACGTCGCTTTTTTGCGCCACTGCGTTCAAATTTTTTCCGAAATCTAGATTTGTCGGATTATGATTTAGTCATTTCCGTAACTGGTGCCGAAGCTAAAGGCGTAAAAACCGGCTCGGCCAAACATATCTGTTATTGTCACATACCGACTCAATATTATTGGCAAATGTATGAAGAATACATTAAAAATCCTGGGTTTGGTATGTTAGATCCAGTCGCTCGTGCCGGACTCAAAACTTTAGTCAAACCTTTACGTCGTCGCGACCTCGAATTCGCCAAGCAACCCGACCAATTCGTGACTATTTCTAAATACGCTGCTGGTGAAATCAAAAAATATTACCACCGTGATTCTGTGATCGTCGCACCACCAGTTGATATTGAAATTTTTCACAATAAATCCACGGCTAAACGCAGTGGTCTTGTAGCGGTTGCACGCCAAGTCACTTGGAAACGTCTTGATCTAGCTATCAAAGCTTGTCTTGAAACTGGCCAAGAGTTGACTTTAATTGGCGATGGCCCTGAACACACACAATTAGTGAAACTCGCCCAGGGCTCACCTTTAATCAAATTCGTATCTGTTTCTGGTCAACCAGAAGTTATCAAAAAATATCTAACCAAAGCCGCTGGTTTTATTTTTCCCAGTCTCGAGCCTTTTGGCATTGCGCCAATTGAAGCTTTGGCCGCCGGTTGCCCTGTGATTGCCTACAACAAAGGTGGTTCGCGCGATTATATTATTGACGGCAAAAATGGTATCACTTTTGACCAACAATCCGTTGCGTCTCTAGTGAAAGCCCTACATAAATTTAAAAAAACCAAATTTAACCCTGCTAGTGTAGCTAAAACCGCTGATTATTATTCCAAAGATCGCTTCAAAAAAGAGATGCAAGAGGTGATAGATGCTCAACTTACTCAGTAAAATTCGTTTTGGACTCCTATTTGTACTACCTACAGCCCTGTTTTGCAGCTACTACCCAATTATCTCTCTTGGTTCAAATTCATCCATGAATTTTGAATTGTCACTACCCCTGATTTGGTTGGTGATTTTCACTTTACTCTCCCTACCAGAATTTATTATTCACCTCTGTAAATCTATCAAGGCTAAAAAACTCTGGCCCTTGACGCTACTTCTACCTCTATATTTTTCCCTATCAATCCTCTGGTCACCCAATCAACTGCGAGCGTTCCTCACCGCCGGAATTCTCTGGTGTGTTTTTGTTTCTGTTATTTCAATCATCTTACAGATCCGAAAAATTACCCAAAAACAACGCTCAGCCCTGTTTTGGATGGTCTTAATTACCAGTGTGGTGTTTTCGCTCTGGTGCTGGCTCCAGTGCGTCCTTGATGTGATGGGGTTGGATCGTAGTAACACTCTGTTGTGTGCCGGTTGCACTTACCAAAAATTTGGGTTTCCACACCCTAATGGCCTAGCTATTGAGCCCCAGTTTATGGGTAATTTGCTCATTGCGCCTACCCTGTTGGCTCTCTGGTGTCGTTTCCGTCACATTCCTAAACAAAAATGGCAACGCTACTTGTTGAATGTGATAATTTTTGTTTTGGCTGCTACCCTGTTTTTAACCTTCTCTAGAGGTGCAATTTACGCTTTTGTAATTGCTTTGATTGTCCTTGTCATCTGGGCTATTAAACAGGGGTGGTTCAAACTTAGTTTGATTTTTGTGCCCTTGATAGCACTTGGCTTTACGGTTGCTTCCCAGGGGGTGATGGCCGAATTATCACCAACTCACGAAAGTTTCGTAACAGGGGTGACCAAAGTCTATCATCAACTTTCGCTCGGCAAAATTGACCTCCGCCCACCAGAAATCACCCAACCTGCACCAGCGAACACGGCCGAAAATACCCCTCAGGCCGAATTTACTGGTTACGTCGCCGAATCTACCGATGTACGCGTCAATCTGACCAACTATGCTCTAAAATTATGGTCTAGCCAATCCCAAATCCTCCTGTTCGGCGTTGGCCTCGGTGGTGCCGGCACTGCGCTTCATCAAAATTACCCAGAACAGATTACCAGCCCCAAAGAAATCGTCCAAAATCAATACGCTAGCACTCTTTTAGAAACAGGTATAGTAGGCGCATTATTGTTTCTTCTCACCCTCATTATTGCCTGCATTTACCTCTGGCCGTCTCAGCGCCGATCATTAATTTTCAGCATCCTTATAGCCTATCTAGCAACCTTATTATTCTTCTCTGGTCTACCTAATGCTCTACAAATTTATCTCTGGCTACCCCTGTTAGTCTAGAGTAGCACCATTTCGGGCTTTATTAGCCCATTCGTCAGCCAATTCGTTCATTTCGGTGCCAACATGGCCCCTAGTCCAAATCAATTTTACGGGATAAGTATTATATAATTTCCAAGCTTCTTGTACTATCGGTAAATTAGCAATTTCACCCTTGGATTTGCGCCAACCTTTAGCTTCCCAACCAACTGCCCATTTAGTCAAAACATTCACCCAAAATTCCGAATCGGTGTGAATTTCGCAACCTTCTGTCCCAGCATATTTCATCGCTGCAATTAACGCTGCACCTTCCATGCGGATATTAGTAGATGGGTCTTCTCTTCCTAAGCAAACTGGCTGACCGTTTTCTAACACCGCAAAGCCACCCGGGCCCGGATTCGGTGAAGCGCTACCATCAGTCCACAAACATTTCATTATCAAATTACACCAAATCAATTAATGGTTTCTGCCAAACATCAGGATGGTCGCTCTGGCCTAATAAAGCCGCTACCGTAGCCGCCACATTAGCCAGGCCCGCATCAGCTGTTTGCACTACCTGATACTTTTGTTTATTATCGGTATTATCGTAAAAAATACATGGTGCTGGGTTGTTCGTATGTGTCTTAGTTAAATCTTCCACATTGCCATGATCAGACACAATCAGCATCATACCACCGAGACGTTCTACCTCTGTTGCGATACGTTGCAACTGAATATCAACTGCTTCAAGACTAACAATCGCGGTTTCAAGATCGCGCTCTTTACCGATTACATCAGCATTGGAAAAATTCACGCGCACAAATTGGTATTGATCCAATTTCTCGATTACTACATCGGCAATTTCTGCCGCTTTCATCCATGGACGCGCTGCTACTGACTTTTGATTATCATTAATTTCAACTTGTTCTTCATTCTGCAATTGCTCATCACGATTACCATTAAAATAATAAGTAACGTGTGCAAAACGCGCAGTTTCAGAAACGGCCAATTGAGAGATATTTTTAGAATCCAGATATTGTGTCAAAGTATGTTCAAAAATTGGTGGTTCAACTAGACGTTGTACTGGCAAATGCTTTTCATGGTCATATTCGGTCATACCCACAAAGAAAATATCTGGACGTGCGTCAGGTGTAGGTAGATGTGCAGCACTAGCTGGGTCATTAGCAATTGCGGTAGCTACCTGTAAGTGCGCTGAGCGGTTAAATGGCTTAAAATGATTTTTGGTAAAGGCTTCTGTAATCTCTTTGGCACAGTCCGCGCGAAAATCCCAATAAATCACGCTGTCACCCTTATTCATTGGTCCGACTGGTACACCATTACCATCCGTAATTACAAAAGCTAGGATATTATCATCCGTCAAATTAGAATCTTGGTCATAAAAATGCTTGATCGCTTCTTCAGTGCTATGAAAATTGTGCACTGCTTCACCATGTACCATCATCTGCCAACCAGTTTGCACCATTTCCCAATTTTCGTAACCACAATCAGCTACGGCCATTGCGCGACCAGCACCAGATGCGATTTGATAATCACAATCCGGATATTGTTGAAGTTGCTTTTCTACCCGCTGAACGTACTGCAAACTTGATTTTGGCTCCACATCAATTCCATCAAAAATTGCGTGAATGCGAATTTTCTTCACGCCTTGTTCGTGAGCTTTATCAATCATTTTTTCCAAATGTGAAATGTCACTATGAACACCACCGTCTGAAAAAATACCTGCGAAGTGTAAAGTCGAACCAGGTTGAGTGTCAGTCACCCGCGTAATGGCATCATGCCAAGCCTGCGATTGCCACACTGCGCCAGTTGCAAAAGCTTTGTTGGTGCGCGCTAGGCCCTGCTCAATAATCTGCCCACAGCCCATTGTATTGTGCCCTGCTTCAGAATTTCCGGCTTGATCTTTTAGTAGACCCACAGCTGCACCAGAAGCATTCAACTTAATATTCGGATAATTTTTACTGGCGGAATTCAGAAATTCTAGATGTGCTTGTTTTACAGCATTATCTTGCGTTCCGGAACGCAAACCCACACCGTCCAAAATCGCTAACACCACCGGACCATTGTAGTGTAACTTATGCATAAGCTTATTATAACATATCTCTAATCTGGTGCCCAAAACAGGAATCGAACCTGCACCTGATTGCTCAGACTAGCTCCTGAAGCTAGCGCGTCTACCAATTCCGCCATTTGGGCTTAACAACATTATATCATGACAGAGAAAACCCCCGCGGTGACGCCCGTTAGGCTGGGCGTAGGAGACGCGGGGGAGTAGTAGTTGGTGAAATGGCTAAAAACATACAGAAAAACTAGTAAAGTATTTGGGGGCAGACTTCGAGATCGCTTGGTGCGCAATCGCGTCATGCAGTCAAAGAAAAACTTCTAGTTTGAGGTAAAGTATTCTGATGATGTCAAAAAACAAAGAACGACATCTCCCCATACTACTTTAAAAGTTCAATAGGGGGGCGTTACTTCCCCTACCCTGTGTTCTCACCAACACTGCCTATATTGTATCATAGATTGGCTAAAATGTCAATAGTAAACGTCTAGTTTAAGAGGGCGATACTAAGGTTGAGATAGGCTGCAAAAGTGCACCAAAGTAAATATGGTAAGAGACACCAGACGGCAGCCTTGGATCGTCTACTAGCATAGACCATCAAAGCAATAATCATCAGCCACATCACGATTAGCCAGACAAAGGCGAACCAATACTGACTGGCCAGGAAAAATATCAGCGACCAAAAAAAGTTAAAGATTAACTGAACAACGTAGATTGTAGTTGCGATATTATAATTACGTTTGTCTTGTTTGTTACGTGGCTTCTTTGCGATAATTAGATAAAACGCGATGCCCATTAAAATATATAGAATCGTCCAGGCTACTGGGAATAGCCAAGCCGGTGGTGAAAGTGGCGGTTGGTTAAAGGTACCAAACTTCATCATCGCCTTGCCAGTAATGGCTGCTGAAAGGCCACCCACAATTAGTGGAATTGCAATACAAATAATAATCTTTATTGCTTTTTTCCACATTGATTCAGGTTTCTTTTTGACACTCACACGCGTACGTGGTTTGGTGCTAGTTTTTTTGGTTTTCTTGGTCGATTTTTTCGCCACCATGAAAATCTCCTTCAATTATTCTTATGCTTTTATTTTATCATGTTTTTGCTGAAAATAAATTAACAGACGTGCCAAGCCAAAACTACCGGCTAGGATTACGATAAAAACGAGTGGGATCAATTGATTTTGCCCACCAAATGTAAAATGATAAAAATCTGGCCAAATCGCCAAAAATACTACATTAATTAGATAAACAACGCCATAAATCAAAATTGGAACGAGCGCAATCAAACTATCACAAATCGTCAACTTAGCTTTAGTAGGTGTGAAAAATACAAAAGTCACAACCGCCAAAAGTGGAGTTAAAAAATGTGTAAAGAACATGCTACTAGCGAACAAAAACATCGGCTGGCCAGTTTGAATACCATAAAGTGGCGCTAGAAAAACCGCCACGATTGTAAAAGTCAACAGTACAACAGTTGTCCCTACAAGCTGCAAAGTTTTTTGCGCGTGCGAAAAATAATATTTACGCTTCCCTAAATTACGAATACCGATAATCGCTAGAATCAAGGCGATTACTGCGCACAAAATATTACTCTCGTTAGTAAAAGTTTGTAGAGAACCAAAGCCACTACCAAAATCGCCAAGTGGCCCACCGTTACCCCGAAAAATAATCTGCCAGGCAATTGCGATAACTGTCACAATAAAAATAATAAAGTTTAAGACTATGCCAATTTTGACTCGCTGCTTTAATTTCATTTTAGTCATAAGCATTTTTATTATAACATGTGCTAAAAAACGAGAGATGCTATAATGATTTTATGAACTTAAAGATTGGAATCATCGGTTTACCAAACGTCGGGAAGTCGACATTATTCAACGCTCTCACTAATGCAGGCGCGCTCGCGGCGAATTATCCATTTGCCACGATTGAACCAAATGTCGGCATTGTGCCGGTGCCAGATGAACGTTTAGATGTTTTGGCCAAAATGTATGAAACCGAAAAAGTTGTGCCGGCAACAGTTGAGTTTGTGGATATCGCTGGCTTAGTCGCAGGCGCATCCAAAGGCGAAGGTCTCGGCAACAAGTTCCTCGCGCACATTCGCGAATGTCAAATCGTTTGCCACGTGGTGCGCGTTTTTGAAGATGGTGATGTCACGCATGTTGCCAATGCTAACGAAGCTGCAGCCATTAATCCCAAAGATGACATCGAAATCATCCGCACTGAGCTCGAACTCGCCGATCTAGAAACCAAAGAAAAAGTTGAGAAAAAACGCAAAAAAGATCCAAACGACGAATTAATTCCCTATCTCACTGACAAACCAGTCATTTATATGTTTAATGTGGACGAAAAGCAACTCACGGACGCAGCCCGCAAAAAAGAACTAGCAGAACTTGTCGCACCGGCACAAGCCGTTTTTGTAAACGCCAAACTTGAAGAAGAAATGTCTGGCATGACTCACGACGAAAAAATGGAATTCCTTAAATCATACGGCGTAGCAGAAGATGCGATGGGAGAACTCGTCAAAGCCGCCTACAAAACACTCGGTTTACAATCGTTCCTCACTGCCGGCAAAAAAGAAGTCCGCGCCTGGACCATCAAACAAGGCGCAACTGCACCTGAAGCCGCCGGTACTATTCATACTGATTTTCAACGTGGTTTTATCGCCGCCAATATTTGCAATTATGATGATTTGGTCCAGCTCGGTTCTGAAAAAGCCGTCCGCGAAGCTGGTCTCATGCGCACTGAAGGTAAAACTTACGTCATGCAAGAAGGTGACGTAGTGGAGTTTAAGTTCAATGTCTAATAAGTGGTTATTTTTCGATTGTTTTGGGGTGCTGATTGATTCCCTCGTGACTGAAGGGCGTAATTTCAAAATTAGCGCTGCGCAAATCGATGAAATTCAAGAAAAAGTCTTTAACAAATTGGACCGCGGAGCAATGAGTAATGAAAATGCCCTCGCTGAACTGTCAAAAATTGTTGGTTGCCCAGGTGAAGAATTCATCCGGGAAGTTTTTGCCGAAAAAGCTACTATCAATACCGAGCTAGTCGAATGGATTAAAAAGAATAACCAAAAATATCACATTGCGCTACTTTCAAACGCAGCGCCACTTTATTTAGATCCGATTTTTAAACTACACAATCTTGATGCTCTATTTGAAAAAATGTTTGTTTCATACGATTTTAAAATTACTAAACCTAGCCCATCATTTTATACACGTGCGCTCGCAGAAGCTAATTGTCAACCTCAAAACGCCGTCATGATTGACGATCGCGTTGACAATATTACGGCCGCCCGTAATGTCGGTATGCACGGTATCGTTTTTGAAAATACCGACAAAACCATCACTCAAATTGAAACACTGTTCCCTGAGTAATATGCTAAAATAAGCTTATGTTTATTGTCGCTCAAATTCTTGGCACGATTGCACTAATTTTTGAATTAGCTGCTTTTCAATTCAAAAAGAAAAAGCCGACTTTAATTTGCCAAAGCCTAGATGCCTTCTTTTATTTATTACAATATTTATTTTTGGGCGCTTATAGCGGTTGTGTTACTAAAGGTTTAGTGATTGTCCGAAATTTATGCGTAGTCGAAAAAGATCGCAAGAAAAAAGAGTGGCCATGGTTAATGTGGATATTTATTATTGCGTATGTTGCAGCTAGTTTCTTAACTTTCGAAGCCTGGTATTCTCTACTCCCAATCGTGGCAGGTTTAGTTTGGACAATTGCCGTCTGGAGAATCAAAGGCGCACAAGGTTTGCGTTGGGCTGCAATTCCACCAACTTTAATGTGGTTAATTTACGACATTATTGTGCTATCCTTCCCAGGTATCATCTCTAATGTTCTCTCATTCATCTCGATCGCGGTGGGAATTTATCGCTATCGTGCCAAAAGTAAGAAAAAGACCACAAGAAAACATTAATAAACTTCTAAGATATTAGCTTCGAGTTGCCGAAACATTTTTTCTTGATCAGGATTTAATTTGATATATAGTTGTACTAATTTAGTAATTAATTGATGTTCACGAATATATTGCTTGGAAAATTCAGAATTAATATCAAAAAATAACGAGAGCGAAGTAAGTGCTCGGTCAGCTTCACTTGGGCAAACTTTACGATCAATCGTTTGGTGATTTTTAAAAAACTGTAAAGCTTCTGGACTGTACGATTTTTGCTTGACTATGAATTTTTCTTGTTGGATTCTACCATCTATTACTGAATTAATTATGTCAAGCTTATCAGCGTCGCGAACAATTTTACAAAATCTCAACACATGCTTGTCTTCAATTTTTGGATCAATTACACGTTTGTTGTGATTGTTAACGGCCGCGAAAATTAATTCTTTCTGAGGGTGATTGTCGATAATATGAAACTGCTTGAGGATTTCTACGCCCCTTGCACCATGGTCAAAAGTTTTTCGATCATTAAAACTTTCTCCTTCTCGCCACTGTTCAAAACGACCAATATCATGAAACAACCCAACCAATTTCGCCAGCTCAATGTCCTCTTTTGACATCTTTAGACTGTGAGCAATATCTCCACACAAATCCATAACGCGTAAAGTATGGTCATGCTTATATCCAAATGCCCATTCAGACATATTAAATTGCGCTGTGTAATTTTCAAAAAATTTTTGGTATTTATCCATCATCTCTGCCTATTATAGCACTCAACTTTTAAGGGCAAACCATTCGTCTAAATTATAATCAGGGCCGGAAACAGACGCGACGGACAAAATAGGTGAATATTTTTGTGCCAATTGTGGCTGAAATTTTAGAAAAGCTTCGGCCGCAAAACGCATTTGTTGCTGCTTTTTTAGTGTAATGTTTTCTAACGGAGTCCCACGTCCTTTGGTCTTGCGGTACTTGACTTCTGTAAAATATATGTTTTGATTACAGATAGAAACAATATCAATTTCGTAAAATCTCGTCTTATGATTCCTCGCTACGACAGTATGTCCTTGTTGTTGTAACCACCGAGCTACGACTGCTTCAGCTTTTTGCCCAATCACTGAAGTGTTTTTAACATTGGTTTTTGTAATTGGTTTAAAGCTCTGTCGGTGTTCGTGACAGGGGCCGTGCTGGGCAAGGGCTTCGCGGTGCAGCTTCGTGCCATAGCCAACATGTTTTTCAAAACCATATTCTGGATATTTTTCGGCTATTTTAATCATATAATTATCACGCGCAACTTTCGCAATAATTGATGCGGCCGAAACGGATTTCACCAGCAAATCCGCCTTCGGCTTAACAGTTGTAATCCCCTCATATTTCGTCCCGGTCAAAAAATTATTCGTTCCATCAATCAAAATACTATCAAACGGCACTTTTTGCTGGACAATTTCATCAACTGCGCGACGCGTAGCCAAACGCAAAGCCTCAGCCAAACCAACTTCGTCTAATTCTTGGCTCGACACCCAGCCCAGCGCCGTAGCATCAGCCTTTTCTAAAATCACTTCATTCAACTGCGCACGCTTTTTAGCACTTAACTTTTTCGAATCGGTCAATTCCGCACACCACTCGGCATCCCCATCTTTCAAAATCACCGCACCCATCACCAATGGGCCCGCCCACGGTCCTCGTCCAACTTCGTCAATTCCCAGTAATGCCATGATTTTATCTTAACATATTGTATAATGGGAATATGAGTCTTTATTCAAAAAAGAAGATTGTGATCTTAGGGGGTGGAACCGGTACATCAGGCGTTTTGCGTGGTTTAAAATATTTCCCCGTTGATATTACCGCTGTAATTACCGTATCCGACAATGGTAGCAGTACCGGTAAATTACGCGAGGAATTTTCAATGCCAGCCATGGGTGATGTGCGCCAAGTTTTGACTAATCTTTCAACTTTGCCAGACGAAGTTAAGAGTAGTATGGAACATCGCTTTGTAACTAGTAGCGACTTAGACGGACATCCAGTCGGTAACTTACTACTTACCGCTCTCTACCAAAAACATGGTAATCTCAAGGCCAGTATTCAAGATATGAGTAAAATGCTAAGGGTTGAACATACAGTGCTACCACTTTCTGAAGACAGTCTGACTTTGCGTGGTTTCACTTTTGACGGCGAAGTCGTTGATGGTGAAGAGGAAGTAGCCGCCAAAAACAAACGCTATCGCCGTATTTCCTACAAAGAACAGCCACACGTTTTACCAGAGGTAATTGAGGCCATCAAAAACGCTGATTTGATTTTGCTCAGCATGGGCAGTTTGTATACTAGTCTCTTACCCCATTTGGCCTGCAAAGAAGTCCGCGATGCCATCAAGAAATCACCGGCTAAAGTCATGTACATTTGTAATGCCATGACCCAGCCAGGCGAGACGGATGGTTTCGCTGTCTCAGATCATATGCAAGTTTTAGAAAATTATCTAGGTAAACAAGGCGTTGATGCAGTGATTGTTAGTGATAGTAAAATCCCACGCAACTTATTAGACAAATACGCCGAAGCTGAACAAAAAGAGCAAGTGGTAGTAGATGACGACATACTAAAAACCGCCCCCTACGAAGTGTTGAGAGCGGAACTTTTAGCGGCCCAAGATGGGTTTATTCGTCACGATAGTTTGAAACTTAGTTCAATTATTTTTCACTATCTGATGCGGTAGATTCTTCAGCAGGTTTTGATTCGGTTTTTTCTTCGATCTTTTCTTCAGGCTTCTCTTCGGCTTTTGGCTCTGTTTTTTCTACTGGTTTTTCCTCAGCTTTCGGCTCTTCCTTAGGCTCTTCCTTTGGTTCTTCTTCCTTAACTTCTGGTTCTGGAATTTCATTAACAGCTACACGGTCAAAATCTTTACCAGCCAAACGGGCAGATTTACCAGAACGCTGACGCAGATAGGAAAGATTGTTGCGACGTACCTTAGCACGCTTGGTAATTTCAATCTTCTCTACTAACGGGCTGTGAATCAAGAACGATTTTTCCACGCCAACACCAGAGGCAACTTTGCGCACGGTAATACGAGCGGTGTGAGAATCTTTACGGTCGGTGCGAATTACCACACCTTCAAAAACCTGGAGGCGGAACTTACTACCTTCTTTAATCTTTTGGGTAACTTTAACGGTGTCACCCGAACGAACGTCCACTACTGCGGCCTTTTTTTGGGCATCACCAATCTGCTGTAAAATCTTAAAACTCATAATATATGTATCATACCACACTTTTCCCTGTTTGAAAAGGGGTAAAATTTAAACTATGACGGCGAATTTATTTTTACCTTTTTTAAGGATGCCGGGCTTATCTAAAATAGCATCAATATCAGTAATTTTAGTATCATTAACGGAAACAGCGTTGCCAGAGATAAATTTACGCGCAGCGGTTTTGCTCTCGGCCAAACCAGTTTGTACTAATGCATCTACTAATGGCGTGCCTTTAATAACTTTTGGCAATAAATCGGCTAAACCTTGGTGCTCTAACACTTCTTGGCTGCGACCAGAGAATAAATATTCACTCAAGGTTTGCACTGCACTAGCCGCATCTTTGCCATGGACAACTTCGGTAGCGCCAATGGCTAAGGCTTTTTGGGCTGGTCTTTCTTCGGGATGTTCAGCCTGTTTTTTCATCAAGTTTTCCACAATCTCAACAGGGTAAATCGTGTAAATTTTTAATAAGTTTTCCACAGCCTGATCAGCCTGATTCAACCAGAATTGATAAAAATCAAAAATCGAAGTTTTATCGCTACTTAACCAGATGGCATTCCCTTCTGATTTACCAAATTTACGGCCCGAAACGGGATCCATAATTAGTGGCGTAGACCAAACATCGGCCTGCGCGTTTTCTAAACGACGAATTAAGTGAATACCCGAAGTACAGTTGCCATATTGATCGGCACCGCAAAGTTGTAAATCTACCCCGTATTTGCGATACAAACAGAGGTAATCATAACCTTGCATTAAAGTATAAGAAAACTCTGCATAGGAAATCCCAGACCCACCTTCACCAATACGTGCCTGCACAAACTGGCGATCTAGAAGCTGAGTCATCGAAAATTGTTTGCCGATATTGCGCAAAAATTCCATATAGCCCATATCAGCGAACCACTCCATATTATCCACCATTATTAAATTATCAGTATCAACCACTTGCTTCATCTGAGCAGCGATAATCTTTTTATTGTGCTCGATTTCTTCCAAAGGTTTCAAGTCACGTTCCCCATTGTCTTTTGGATCGCCAATTTGGCCGGTCGCACCACCAACTAACAAATAAGGTTGGTAGCCATGGCGTACAAAACAAGCACACATCATCAGGGCTGCCAAATTACCGATTGTCAAAGAATCAGCCGATGGATCGGCGCCCAAATAGAACTTTTTCACCTCGCGTGTATCCAATTCGGCCGGGTCTTTAACAGTAGTCTCAGCCGCAAAACCACGCCACTTTAACTCTTCAGATAATTTCATAAAATTATTATAACACAGACTAAAATCGTGCTATAATTAACTTATGGTAAAAGCGAGGAAAAGAATCTCTAAAAAGATTTCCAAAAAGAGTGTTAAAAATTTTTGGGAACATTTTCAGTGGAAACGTATCAAAGCCTATTGGTTTTCTAAGGCTGGAGCAAGACGTATCGGTAAAATTTTCTTGGCCGTAGTTTTAATTAGTATTATCGCGCTTGGTGCTCTTTTCCTTTTCTATAAAGCTCAGTTGTCTTCTATCCAGCTCGATAAAATCAATGTTTCCGACACGGTTAATACTTATCTTGACCGTAATGGCAAAGTTCTCTGGGAAGATAAAGGTAGTGATTCCTACCGTCTAACTGTTGATGGTTCGGATATTTCTACTTATATGCGTCAAGCCACAGTCGCGATTGAGGATAAAAACTTCTATAACCACGCTGGTTTTGATTTTGGTGCAACCGTACGTGCGGCTTTTTCGACTCTCGCCGGTAAAGGTGTGCAAGGTGGTTCTACCCTTACACAACAGCTGATTAAACAAGTTTATTTCTCAGACGAAGCGTCCAAGGCCAATCGTGGTGGCATCGGTCGTAAAATCAAAGAGTTGATTCTAGCGGTCGAGCTTGAAAAAATGTACGACAAAGAGCAGATTATTACGATGTATCTCAACGAATCACCTTATGGTGGTCGCCGTAATGGTGTGGAAAGTGCCGCACGAACTTATTTTGGCAAGCCAGCCAAGGAATTGAATTTAGCTGAGTCAGCTTTAATTGCCGCTATTCCAAATAATCCCGCTATTCTCAACCCTTACAACGTAGCTGGTAATGAAGCTTTGATCGAACGCCAACATAAAGTCTTAGATAGTATGGTCGAAATGGGTTATATTAGCCAAGATCAAGCTAACGAAGCTAAACAGGTAGCAATTCTTGATACTATTAAGCCTGAATCAGATCAATACGGTGAAATTTTGGCGCCACACTTTGTCTTACAAGTTAAAGATTGGCTAGAAGAAAAGTATGGTATGCAAACTATGCGTTCTGGTGGTTATACTATTAAAACCACCCTTGATTATGAAGCTCAACAAATTGCTGAGGAGGCTGTTGCAACTGGAGCTAAGATAACTTATCGCAATGGTAGTGACAATATTTCTCTTTCTTCCGTTGACGTTGAAAGCGGGCAAATTATCGCGATGGTTGGCTCAGTCGATTGGAACACACCGATTTATGGCGAAGTAAACGCATCCACCATGCCACTCGAACCCGGCTCTTCAATTAAGCCGATTCTTGATTATGCTACCTTATTCAAAGAACGTGATGGCCAAAATTATGGCCCTGGCTCAGTTTTGCGTGACGAAAATATCGATTCAATTTATTGTGCCGGATATACGGGTGGGAGTTGCCAACTACGTAACGCATCTGGTGCTTTTTATGGTAATGTTACAATTCGCCAATCACTGGGTAATTCTCTAAACATCGGCGCTGTCAAAGCCTTGTATATTGACGGTATCGATGACGCACTTGAAGTTGCACATGGACTAGGTGATTTAACCTATTGTGCCGACAATGATAGCGCTGGACTTTCAATGGCGATTGGTTCTGGTTGTAATGTCCGCGCCATTGAGCATGCTAATGCATATGCTTCTCTCGCCCGCGGTGGTGTTTATAAACCTTTAGCCTACGTTTTGGAAATGAAAGATTCACGTGGTAATACCGTAGAATCATGGCAAGACAGTGAGGGCACACGCGTAGTAGACGAACAAGTGGCTTACATGTTGTCTGATATTTTGGCCGATCCTTCAGCTCGCTCTATCACTTTTGGTTCCCAAGCGCGCTCCTTTGGTTTTGTAGTTCCAGGCGTTTGGACTGCTACCAAAACTGGTACTACCACTACTACAAATAGTTCCATCGCTAAAGATGCTTGGATAGCCAGCTACTCAACTGCTGTGGCAACTACTGTGTGGAATGGCAAACATAATGGTGGCGCTTTAACCAGTAACTCTAACGAGGTCGTTCGCCGTGTAGTTAATGATTATATGGAGAAAGTTCACAAAACTGTTTATACCGAAAATGGTAAGTGGAAGTCTGGCGATAAGCCTAAAAAACCAGATGGTATCCAAACTTTGACCGTTAACGGCCATACCGATATTTGGCCCAGCTGGTACAGTAATAAAAATGCCACTGGCGGTAATTCTACTCAAGAACTTCTGACCTTTAACCGCTACAATCACATGCTAGCAAGTGCTTGTACTAAAGAAGAATACAAGATTCAAATTTACGCTACTAAAACAATTGATCCTACTACTAAACAAGAAACTTGGTATGTACCAAGCCCATACGATCGTAACCACGAAGACGACTGTTCTTATATGCCACCATCGGTAGCTAGTGTTAGCCGCACTGAGGCAGGCAATATTCATATTTCCCTATCTAAAGGTTCCCTCGATTTTGGTAATTATACTGTGTATGTTGATGGTGTCGAAGTTGAAGGCGGCGGCGTTAGCGGTAATAGTTTCAACACTAATTACGTTCTTAAAGAAAGTGGAAAATCAGTTCGCGTTACTGTGACCGACGCTGGCGGCTATGAGACTTCTTGGTCCGGGAGCTTGTAACAATTTTTGCAAACATCATTTTGCCAGCCGAAGTCTGGTGAAACCTCTGAAATTCAACTTCAATAGTTTTGTTTAATTTTGATTTAGCATTCTCAACCACCACCATAGTACCATCTGGCAAATGGCCTACACCTTGTTTTGGGCCACTGCCTAAATCAGTAATTTTAAGTTTAAATTTTTGGCCTGGCAGATATTCGTTACGCAAAACTAAGGCTAAATCATTCACGTTTAACACATCAATTTTTTCAGCCGTAGCCACTTTATTTAAGTTGTAATCATTAGTCATAATTACACCATGATTCGCATGTGCCAGCTCAATAAGACGCTCATCCACAGGGGTGCGATCTAATTCGTCTGGCAAAATTGTAGTATTACAATAGACCACGCGCTCCAATTCATTTACTACATCAAGGCCGTGACGCGCACGAGTGCGTTTTTCATTATCTTTACCATCCGCTAAGAGTTGCAATTCGCGGATCACACTGCGCGGGATAATTAAATCGTCGCCAATAAAACCAGTCTGCGCAATTTCTAAAATGCGCCCATCAATTAAAGTTGAGGTATCAACATAAACTTTTCGTTTCTGGTTCCCTGATAAAGGCTTGATTCTACGTCGCACCACCAAAAAAGTAGTTTCAGCCAAGATTAAGAGAACAACAATTAAAATAAATAATTCCATAATTTTAAATCCTTTTTACTTTGACCATGGCCGGACGCAAAACCTGACCTTCATAGAGATAGCCAGGGCGCAAAGTTTCGGCAATTACTTCTTTTTCACCATCACCATCTTCTACCATAACCGCCTCATGCAAATCCGGATTAAAGGCCGTATCTACTGTAGTATTCATTTGTTCTAATTTAAGTTCTTGTAAAGTCTTATCTAGGTTTTTTTGTAACGGGGCTAATTGCTTTGGATAAGTTGCAATTGCACGAGTCATATCGTCTAAAAGCGGTAGAACCTGCTCAACGGTAGCATAACGTGCAGCATCTTTGGCTTGATTTTTTTGTACATCAACTTGTTTACGAAAATTCTCAAAATCAGCCCGAGTGCGCTGCAAATCATTTGTCAGTGATTGAATTTGTTCGGCAAATTTATCTACGGGCTTCGCAGTAGTTTTTTTCATTATAATGTTTCCTCCAACATCTGACCAGCATAACTTACTAAGCCCATCACGCGACTATAATTTTGACGAGTAGGGCCGAGCACACCGATATAACTATTATCTGAAAATGGCGAACGGAACTTGCTCACAATCAATGAAACATTAGAGGTTTTGCCGATTGGGTTTTCTTGGCCAATAAAGATATTCAACGGTTCCCCAGGAGCGGCTTCACGAAGCCATGGCTCAAGATTATCTAGCAATTTCGCCACAGCTTGCACACGTGCATTATCATTGAATTCTGGCTGTGTAAATAAACGCGACATACCCGCAAGATAAAGCTGTTCACCAATTGTCGCTAGACCAAGGTTTCCAGTTAATTCTACTAACGAGTCAACTGCGCCACGAATGGCATGATCAGCCCGCGATTGAGCCTGGATACGTAATTCTAAAGCATAATTACCCCTGTTAGAATCAGCAGTTTGAATTTTTTGGACAGTTGGATTCTCGGTTAAAGAATTAACGTACAGGCGATAGCCGGCATCGGTTGGAATACGACCAGCTGAAGTGTGAGGTTGGGCAATCAAACCCATTTCTTCAAGGCGCGCCATTTCGGCCCGAATTGTAGCCGATGACACATCAAAAAGTTTTGCCAAAGTCACGCTCCCCACCGGGGTAGCAAGCTCAGCATATTCCTCAATAATCGCATAGAGAATCTTACGTTGTCGTTCGGTAATATTCATAACTCCATTATACCGACTTGGCACTCATTTGTAAAGAGTGCTAATTCTCTTGACAAAAATCATCTTTTAGTGTATAATGAAAATAGTGATCATACCAATGGGGGTATGACAGGGATTAGAGGAGGTGTGTCGTGCACACATCTGATTTAACAAAAGTAATTGAGCCAAGGACAAAGTCGATCCCTAAAGCGAAGTGTTGTGCCTTGCTTGGTAAACTCCGCACCTTAGGTGCTATCAAGACCGATACTTTAAGGGGAGATAGAGGCGAATTTTTTACTGTATACTTTTTACCTAGTACACGCTCGGCATATGTTATTCATACAATAAAGGATGAGATAGGCCGGAAACGGAGCAGCATTTCTGGACCATATATATCTGTTTCTCAGTTAAAAGGTCCTCTGTTGCCCATTACATTTCGCTCATGAGTCACATCTTGGTCAACAATTAAAGATCGGCTGGAACCTTAATTACTTTTGCCCCGCGCTTTACAGTGCGGGGATTTTTGTGTATAATATTCAGGTTGTCTTATGTTGGGAAAATGATATTGGGGAGATATAACATTTTCTAGAGAACATAAGCAAAGTTCATTGTCGTCGAAAGATTGGAGAAAATATGGCACAGTTAAAAACGAATGGTACTATGACCGACGAAGAAAAAGAAAATTTTCAAGAATTCTTAACCACTCGAAAAGGTCAACAAATTCTCGATAAAGAGCTACCGGGACAAAGTGGAATGGTTGTGGTTCAAGCTTGAGTTATCCCTAGTGGCGTACGCCCTAAGGTTAAGTTTGTCCATCTGTTTGAGCGTAATAAACAACAGAGAAAGTGAACCTATAAAGGGCCTTATGAAGTCTGTGGCGCAAAAGCAACCAACAAAGAAGCAAGAGAGAAATTTCTAATGAAATTAATTCGTAGCACATTATTTTAATCTAAAAAAACACTCCCCAAATGTGCTTACCCCGCATAAAGCAAGGTTCGAATCCTTGATGCGGGGGTATTTTTTTGCTTCTTTTAGTATTGACTTTTTTGGTGTTTTAGAGTATAATTATAGGGTTGTCCTATGTTGGGGTAGAAAAGACTTGGAGGGAGTCTAATACCTGGAGAATGTAGGAATAATGTACATTATCAGCGAAGAGATTGGAGTTTATTATGGCTATAAAAAAATCATTAAGTAAAGAGGCGGCACAAAAAATGCGCCTACTTCTGAGAAAAAGTGGTAAAAGAGTGATGGCGATAGATAAAGGTAATAATCGTTATGATGCCTATTTTGCCCTCAAAGGTAAGTATGCTGGCTTATCTATATTAGCCAAAACATCAGAAGGTGATTATTATTATTTTGGACCTTATCGTAGTATGCCAGAATGGGAACAACGGCCACAGCTTATAAAGGAGTTGCGTTGCGTTAAACGCGAACTTCCCTCGCTATTAAGTGACCCTAAATACTTTGAAAGTATTAAACACCCTAAAATTTACCATATGTCTGATTTAGGAATCGGACATAGTTGCGGAAAAGCATACACTTAATTAAACTACAAAATATACTTCAAATCCACCCTCCACAATTGAAGTTATCTCGCATATTGCAAGGTTCGAGTCCTTGATGCGAGATATTTTTTTGACTTTTTTCTACCCAACAGGGGTATTAGCACTCTTTACAAACGAGTGCTAATTTGCTACAATAGGGGTAGTGCTGGCACTCACACGTGCTGAGTGCTAGACAAATTCAACGAAAAAGGAGGACTATATATGTCAAAAATTATCGGAATTGACCTCGGTACTACCAACTCGGCCTTTGCCTATATGGTAGCCGGGAAACCCGAAGTTATTACTAACGCCGAAGGTGATCGTACTACCCCATCCGTGGTGGCCGTCACCAAAAAAGGCGAGCGTTTGGTTGGTAAAGTTGCGCAACGTCAACGTGTCACCAATCCAAAAAACACTATTTATGGTATTAAACGCTTGATTGGTCGTAAATTCGACGACAAAGAAGTCCAGCGTGATATTGATATTATGCCTTATAAAATCGTCAAAAAAGGCAATTCTGTCGGTGTAGAAATGGACGGCAAAGCCTATACTCCAGAAGAAATCTCTGCTATGACCCTCTCGAAGATTAAAGCCGACGCCGAAGCTTTCTTAGGCGAAAAAGTTACAGAGGCAATTATCACTGTTCCTGCTTATTTCGACGATTCTCAGCGCCAAGCCACCAAAGATGCTGGCAAAATTGCTGGCCTCGAGGTAAAGCGTATCATTAACGAGCCGACCGCTGCTGCCCTTGCCTACGGCCTAGAAAGCAAAAAAGATGAGCAAATTGTGGTATTTGACCTTGGTGGTGGTACTTTTGATGTTTCTATTCTTGAACTCGGTGACGGTGTTTTTGAAGTTAAATCTACCAATGGTGACACTCACCTTGGTGGTGAAGACTTCGATAACTTAATCGTTAATTACCTGCTCGACGAATTCAAAAAAGAATCTGGTATTGATATTAAAGACGACGCTGCTGCTATGCAACGTGTCAAAGATGAAGCCGAAAAAGCTAAGCAAGAATTATCGACTGCCACCTCTGTTGATATCAACTTGCCATTCTTGACCGCGGACGCCGAGGGTCCTAAACACTTCGAGCACACTTTAACCCGTGCTAAACTCGAAGAGTTAGTTAAACCATTAATTGACCGTCTTGAGGAACCGGTTGAAAAAGCCCTCAAAGACGCCAAAATCAAAGCTTCCGACATCAATGAAATCGTGATGGTTGGTGGTATGACTCGTATGCCCGCCGTGGTTGAAAAAGTTAAGAAAATCTTTGGTAAAGACCCGATGCAAGGTGTTAACCCCGATGAGGTTGTGGCGATTGGTGCTGCTATTCAAGGTGGTGTTTTGCAAGGTGATGTGAAAGACGTGTTGCTGCTCGACGTGACTCCACTTTCTCTTGGTATCGAAACCATGGGTGGTGTCGCTACTAAATTAATCGAGCGTAATACTACTATTCCAACCTCTAAATCACAGATCTTCTCTACCGCTTCTGATAACCAACCACAGGTAGAAATTCACGTGGTTCAAGGTGAGCGCGAAATGGTCGCCGATAATAAATCGCTCGGTCGTTTCATCCTCGATGGTATTGCTCCCGCCCCTCGTGGTGTACCTCAGATTGAAGTCACCTTTAATCTTGACGCAAACGGCATCTTAAACGTCACCGCCAAAGATAAAGGTACTGGTAAAGAACAATCTATTACCATTCAAAACTCTGGCAATATGAGCAAAGAAGACATCGAAAAGGCCCAAAAAGAGGCCGAAGCTCACGCTGATGAAGATAAGAAAAAGCGCGAAACCATCGATGCCCGCAATATGCTTGAAAATGCCATTTATCAGGCCGAAAAGATGCCAAGTGATTACAAAGACAAGATCTCTGATGATGACAAAAAGACCATCGAAGAGGCTACCAAAAAGGCCAAAGAAGTCTTGAACGATGTTGACGCCGACAAAGAAAAATTAGAGGCCGCCAGCAAAGAATTATCTGATGCAATTATGCCAATTGGCGCAAAAATGTATCAGCAACAAGATGATAAAAAGGCCGATGATGACGCCAAAACCGACGATAAAGCGGCGTCCAAGGACGACGACGAGCCCATCGAAGGCGAAGTCGTAGATAAATAATCTACTGCTTACGTTCTTTCTCTTGATGAACTAGATGCGAAATCGTGTCTAGTTCATCTTTTGGCGTGTCGAGAAATGGAAAAGTATAATCAGATTCATTAACTACAGTTGCGAGATGTAAAGTACCATAATGGAAGAGATATTGTGGAATTCCCTTTTGTTTGTAACTAGCGTCCACCACAGAAGCGAGTTCTATAACATTTCGCGACTGCGAAAACGGTGAAGTTTTGGTAATTTGAATCACCCGGTGATTAGTTACATACATCACATTACGACGGTAGACGTAGGTCAAAGTTGCCGCTACAAACAGCGAAATCGGACAAAGTATACCGAGCCCAATCAATAAAACAATCCGAATAGTCCTATTCAAACTTGTCTCGTTAAGATAAAAATTCTCTTTTTGGACAAAAAGGATCATCATCGTAACAATAATCGCAATAAAAAGCCCGGCCAACACCCAAATTAAGACAATACCAACTTTACTACGGCGCATTTCTAATTCCACAAATTCATCATCCTCAAGATCTAAATGCGGATATTTACGTTGACTAACCCGATGATGGACATTTTCGAGTTCGGATTTCATTTTTTCTCCTTCTGAAGATGCTTCTTTGCTTTGGGTGTAACGACACGACCACGCGGGGTACGTTCAAGCAAGCCAAGTTGTAATAGATATGGTTCGTAATAATCTTCAATAGTAGTAGCTTCGTCCCCTGTTAAAGCCGCAATGGTAGTCAGACCTACGGGCTTATCGGCGTAATTTTCTAACATTAAAGTTAGCATATTGCGATCAGCAGGATCAAGACCTAGATCGTCAATTTCTAGTAAATCAAGCGCATTATGCGCGATTTTAGTATCAATAATACCGTCACCATTAACATCGGCATAATCTCGCACGCGCTTAAAGAGACGGTTGGCTACGCGTGGGGTCAGACGACTACGCTGTGCTAATAGTTCTGTAGCTTTAGAGTCAATTTTAGTATTGAGAATTTTAGCTGTACGCTGAATAATCTGTTCAATCTCAGGGGTTTTATAATATTCTAGACGGTGAATAATGCCAAAACGATCACGCAGTGGTCCAGCCAAAGAACCAGTACGAGTAGTAGCGCCAATCACGGTAAACTTTGGCAAATCTAGACGCACGCTACGCGCTGCTGGACCTTTACCAATCACGATATCAAGCTGATAATCTTCCATCGCGGAATACAAAACTTCTTCTACGGCACGTCGCAAACGGTGAATTTCGTCAATAAACAATACGTCGCCATCTTGTAGATTAGTTAAAATACTGGCGAGGTCGCCGGCACGTTCAATCGCCGGGCCAGAAGTCACACGAAAATTTGTACCTAATTCTCTAGCAATCACGCCTGCCATGGTGGTTTTACCAAGACCCGGCGGGCCATACAGCAAAACATGGTCCAAAGTTGTGCCGTCATTACGTTTTTTAACGGCCGTAATCGCTAATTTTAAATTATTTTTGAGCCTTTTTTGACCAATATATTCATCAAAACTAGTCGGGCGTAGAGATTGTTCCACCGCTTGCTCTTCTATATCGTCCGCATGTGCTGTTGTATCAATAACTCTTTCGATTCCCATTAATTAAATTATACCATGTTATAATAGAGAAAATAAGGAGGAAACATGAAAGAAGTAGATAAAAACAGTAAAACTTGGAAAAATTTAGAAACTGCATTTGCCGGTGAATCACAAGCCAGCATGAAATATCGCTATTTTGCATCGAAAGCTAGAAAAGAAGGTTTTGAACAAATTTCGGCAATTTTCACAGAAACTAGCGATAATGAAAAAGAGCACGCAAAATTATGGTTCAAGTTCTTAAATGGTGGAGAAGTCCCCAGCACTTCGGACAATCTCAAGGCGGCTGCTGCCGGCGAAAACTACGAATGGACCGATATGTATAAAACCTTTGCCGAAGAGGCTCGTGCCGAAGGTTATGATGAAATTGCTGAAAAATTTGAAGGTGTGGCTGGTGTCGAAAAGCACCACGAAGAACGTTATCTAAAATTGAGCGACAACGTCGACCATGATGTCGTCTTTAAGAGTGATAAAGTTACAATCTGGAAATGCCGTAACTGTGGTCATCTTTATTCTGGTGAAACCGCACCAGAAATTTGCCCAGTTTGTGAGCATCCTCAATCTTATTTCGAGCTAAATTGCGAGAATTATTAAGCTTTTTGCTTTTTCTTCTGGCGTCCAACCCGTTGGACGCCTTTTTTAGTGACATCAAATTTTTCCATATAAAGACCGAGCATCAAGCGAGTTTGGGCATAAAAGGCCGCGGCGCTCTGGTAAGCAATTGCAATGATTGGCATTAAAATCCACTGAACCACCATCAATAACGATTTGCTCTTACGATAATGTTTGGGACGTTTCGGTAGCATTTTAAGAGAGAAGATAATAGTGACAATCAAACCAACCATTGCCACGGTCTGAATCACACCAACCACATTGGGTAGATTATAAGCGGTGGCACCGCGCGTGCCCAGATTCATTAACATTGGTACCCAACCACCGAAGGCCACTACTGGTGCCATGACGGCCAACATCACGTGTCCATCGAGCAGGCGCATAAACTTCGTAAACAGGGGCCAGAATGGCATTTTGCGTTTTTTTCTGCTGCTAAATAACCGGTCTGCCACGTAAGCTACGTCACTAGCGCCATAATCCCAACGACGCAATTGGATAAATTGGGCTTTGAGAGTTTTTGGCAACGTTTCGTCAATCACCGCATCCTGATAAATCGGCACGCGAATACCCCAGGTGTCGTAATTACCGTCAAAATGGAATAAACTGCGCCAATATTGATGGCCATCTTCCACAATCGTGCGTTTGCTCCAAAAATTCATATCTTCTAATGCCGCTAGAGGCTGTGAATGTGAGGCAAAATTACGTAAAGCATGTGGACGCATAGTAGCGATAATATTGAAGAATGAATTAGATACCGCAATTACGCGCATCGGCGCCGGTGCATCCCAAATATTATTAGTAAATAAGGACACTGGTTGGTAACTAAGATTCTGACGATCTTTATGAACTGTAAATTCATAAGCCACATAATCAAGATATTGCTCACTAATGTGGTTGTCGCAGTCCAGAGAGGTTACAATCACATGGTCACGACGAATATGTTTTTTCTTGACATATTCTGCCAGGACTTTTCCGGCACAATTAAGGTTTGGACCCTTCCCTTTAATTTCACCGCGGATACCGTCTGGATGCTCCACAATAATAAAATCATAAAATGTATCTTTAAACTTTTTCTTCAGCGCCTTGGCGGTTTCGGCCATCTGTTTGCCACCGCGTTCTTCATAGCCCAACATAAAGATGATACGTTCGTTTGGAAAAGTCGTCGCTTTCACCGCTTCAATAGATGGAATCATCGTTTCAATTGGCTCATTATAGGCCACCATCACAATCGCATGATAAAGATGTATTGGATTGGGGTAAGTATGCTCTGGCGCAGCGGCCACAGTTTTGAGATTATAAACGTGTTGATCAAAATCATAAGTCGACAAATTCTGATCGCGCAAAAGTTCATAAGTTTCTCGAGGTTTGGTTAAATCAATACAACGACGTGGCCAGTCCACTCGCTCGGCTTTTTCAACAATTTTGTACCCTTGCATAGTACGGATTGCCACAGCTACCGCTTTGACCAATGTCGCCGTCACCATTAAAAGTAGATAAATTGAACCGAGAATCGGGCTAATCCAAGACAACAAAAAGAGTAACGCCACCAAGATATAACTTAATGCGCCCGGTAAAATTTCAAAAAAACGGTACTTAAAAGTACGTTTCCCTTGCGGAATTTCAATGTTTTTTGCCATTAACTAACTCCTATTAAGCGTAGTAGGACGATAAATGCGCCAATTAATAGAAAAATACTAATCACGACAAAAACTTGGGCTAAACCGGCACCACGTTTTTGATAAATACGCATAGCCAAGAAATTATGCAAAATACCAAACAAAATTGCGAGGAGCGGAAAGGCGATTAAATTACCCCACGCACCGGAACGATAACCTTCGAGATCACTATAACCAATGTTTGCTACTGGCGTGCCAGGACGCAGACAAAACAGAGAGAAAATAAAGAAAGCCAAACCCATTACAAACAAAATAAGCATAAGCACTAAAAGAAGCTTATGTTCTTGTAATATGTTCTGTAATGTCTTCCAAAATTTTTTCATAATCTAAATCGGTGGAGCCGTTGACTGGGATCGAACCAGCGACCTGCTCGTTACGAATGAGCTGCTCTGCCAACTGAGCTACAACGGCACACAGCATGTTAAATTTGGCGGATCCGACGAGACTCGAACTCGCGACCTCCGCCGTGACAGGGCGGCGCTCTAACCAACTGAGCTACGAATCCACTATCGTCAATTATACCTTAAAATATAGGAATAGACAAGAGATTTTTATTCGAGAATGGCTTTAATGCGACGCACGCCAGCGGACGACGATGATTCTTTTTTAATCTTAAAATGACCTAATTCCCCAGTGTGTGTGATGTGTGGACCACCGCAAATCTCGCGCGAAATAGGATTGTCTTCGTCGCCAATTGTATAGACTGTAACCTTGTCTGGATAACGATCACGGAACGAACCTTCAGCATGAAGTGTATCGAACGCATAATCTTTATCATATTCGCCATGGGTAACAGGCAAATCTTGTTCAATCCATTCATTAACTTGGTCTTCAACTTTTTGCTTTTCTTCATCGGTCATCTTGTGATCGAGATTAAAGTCAAAACGCAAACGCTCAGGGGTTAAATTAGAACCCTTTTGTTTACTATCCGGCGAAACATGTTTACGAATCGCAGCTAATAACAGATGGCAGGCGGTATGATATTTAACGGTTTGTTCGCCGGTATCAGCTAAGCCACCTTTGAAAGCACCTTTACTGGCAGTTTTGCTACGTTCGCGTTGTTCGTTAAGTGCAGCTTCAAATTCTTTTTCGTAGTTTTCAGATAACTTAATTTTTAGCTTTTCGCATTCCTCGACAGAAAGCTCTAATGGAAAACCATAGGTATCCTGCAATGTGAACAGATCTTTCCCTGATAATTGATCATTTCTCTGAGACATCTTATTTAATTCTTTTAGTCCCCGTCGTAAAGTGCCGCGGAAAGCTTTTTCTTCTTTTTCTAAGATAGCAAGTGCTTCTTCGCGATGGGTTAAAATTGCGTCTGGTAAAGAATCGTATTCACTAGCGATAGTCGCGATGGTTTCGGCCAAGAAATTTTCTTCAATCCTAAGGTCAAGCGCACGTAAAATGGCTCGGCGAATCAAACGACGCAAAGCATAGCCCTGTTGCTTATTGGATGGGGCCAAACCTTGTGCCGCCAACAAGTACGCTCCACGCAAGTGGTCGGCGACAATACGCATATCAGCAGTTTTTTCGCTATATTTATAATTTGACAACGATTCTAACTTTTCGATAATCGGTCGCATCAAAGAAATCTCAAAAACATCTGGGCTGCCGTTGGCCGCAGCGGTGATACGCTCCAAGCCACCGCCAAAATCAACGTTTTTATTCTCTAATTCCGAAAAACTACCATCTTCGTTGCGTTTGTATTGCATAAAAACTTGGTTGCCAATTTCCATAAAACGTTCACCGTCCGAAGCTGGGTGTGATTTGCCGAATTTTTCTACATCTTGGAATTGCTCGCCAAAATCATAAAACACCTCTGAATCTGGACCACAAGGGTCACCAATTGGCGTATCAGCAAGGCCACCGCCACGACTCCACCAGTTAGCACCGTCATCATAATAAAAAATACGTTCACCTGGATTAATACCACGTGTTGCACCATTTTCTACAGCGCCAATCTCGGCAACTTTTGCTTCAATACCAACTTCTTCAAAAACTCTTTGCCAAATGCCAGCCGCTTCGGTATCTTTTGGAATACCATATTTTTCATCACCAATGAAACAAGTCACATAAAGTTTATCGGGCTCAAGACCAAGCTCTTCGGTCAAAAACTTAAAGAAATAACGAATTTGCTCTTCCTTGAAATAATCGCCCAAAGACCAGTTACCCAGCATTTCAAAAACGGTAGTATGGCGCGCATCGCCGACATCGTCGATATCTTGTAATCGTAAACAAGGTTGCGAATCAACTAGACGCTTCCCTTCAGGATGTGATTGCCCTAATAGATATGGCATTAATGGCTGCATACCCGCACCCGTAAATAAAGTCGTAGCATCATTTTCTAGCACTAAGGGTGCTGGTGGAATAATTTTATGGTCTAATTTTTGATAAAAATCTAAAAATTTTTGTCGAACTTCATTGGCATTCATAAGAGATATTATAACATATTCATAAAAGTCAAGTTTAAGCGTGTTAATTGGTTAAAATATGTTATAATTATCCTGGTACTTCCGAGGTGGGCTCTGAATAGGGCTAATGCCCCGGAAGTTGTTATTTAACAGGCTAAATGTAAGAAAGTATAAGTTTAGTGTGTCCTAATCGACATGCTCTATCAAGAAGGAGGAATGGATGATGTTTTGGAAGAAAAAATCTACAGGTTATCCATCAATCGATAGGACGCACTTAAGAGATACTACTTTTTGGGAACGACATCCTTTTATCCCAAACGTTAATCTCTCAACGGCTATCGATTGAGTCAGTCGCGGACATTTAGATGTACCCGTGGCTGAGCAACGTGACCTATTGGTCACACGCGGTGAGTACATCGCAGATGCCAAAATGGTATCAAAAGCCTTGTTGCAACTTGGTATTAAAAAAGGTGATATTATCACTGTAATGATGCCAAATTTGTATCAAGGGTTGGTCATCTTTAAGGCTGCAAATCGTATTGGCGCTATCATAACCTTTCTCAACACAAATACGTCTGAGAAAGAGCTCAGGGATTATCTTGATTTATATCAATCGCCCCTGTTAGTAACTTATGATAAAGACCGATATTATGCCGAAAAGATAACCCAAAACAGCCCACTAAAGTATGTAATTAATGTGGCGAAGAAGTACGTCGATTCACGTTGGCAAGCAAATTTTCCAAAGGTAGAGGATCATATGATTCAATACCATCACTTGGAATGTTTTGCCAAATATTGACGTAAACCTAGCACGCATTTAAGTACTATCTTTGGCGGACACAAAGATGCGTTGATTTTATACACGAGTGGGTCTACTAAGGGTCAGCCAAAAAGCGTTTTGTTTACGAACAAAAATGCGGTTGCCTCGTTAACCTACCTTAAGTATTCAACGCATGCTAAACCTTATGACCCAAAGTCATTTTGGTGATTAGGTGTAGTTCCCTACATGTACCCTTATGGTTTCGTATGTTCCACGTTGGTCCCCTTGTTAGGTGGGTTTGGAGCTAGAATCGCCCCTGACCTCAATACAAAGACCTTGGACTATTACTACGCAAAGGACTCAGAAGTTGTTTGTGCACATCCAAACTTTTTGGAAATCACACAACGTCAATTGAGCGCCGATGTGCGTTTACCCTCTTTGAAAACCGTGCTCTGTGGGGGAGACTTTTTGTCAGCCAAAAGGTCTCGCAAAGCCGCTTGGTTTTTCCGTCAGCATGGTGCTTTTGGAGCGACGATTTGTAATGGGTCTGGAACTTGTGAAACTTTAGGTGCATCGACCAATGCGATGGGTGCCCCCTATCGCCCAGAAACCGTTGGCCAGTTGATGTTGGGACCAAAATATTTAGTCATGAATAAAGACACTATGTCTGAGACTAAATATGGAGAGGCTGGCGAATTGTGAACTGCTGGTAAACACGTATTCAAAGAATACTATCATGACCCAGTAACTACGCAAAAAGCCAAAATCTCTTACCAAGGTACTGAGTATTATCGTACAGGGATTTATGGTTTTGTAGATGAAGATCGTTATTTTACGCTCATTGGTCGAGCAGCGCGATTCTTTATCACAAGCCCAGAGGATGGTGGTTCTTACAAAGTTTATTGTGAGTATGTTCAGACAGCTTTATCTGATTTAAATATGGTACATGTTTGTGTCGTAGTTGACACAAACGACCCAGTTTGTGTCAAGGCAGGTAAGGCCTACGTCAAGCTTGAAGATAACGTCGAAGCATCCGAGACGACCAAAAATCAAATTTTGGATCTTCTAGCTCAAAATTCTCCTCTCAAACCCTACGAAATCCCAAAAAGTATCACTTTTGTTGAGCAGTTTCCGCATACTAAAGCTGGTAAAGTTGATTACGAAGCTTTGCGAAAACTTGCAAAACAAGAAAACAACATTTAGCCTAAACTTAATGCCGCCTCTAATTAGGGGCGGCGTTTTGCTAATGTAATCTTTTCAGCGACAAAATTAAAAATCATGCCAAAAATCAAAAATTCTTTGCGGGACATGCCTAGCTTCCCTTCTGGTTTCCCTACCAACACATGGCCCAGAACTGTGCCATTGCTATCACGCAAAGTCGCGACATTCGCTAAATTTAATTCTAACAACTTATAGGAAAGTTTTAGGTCAGGTTTTTGCCAAATTTCCGAACCGGTAGAGTTAAGTTTGTTAATTTTTTGTAAATCACTTTCATTAATGTTGAGTAACCTTGACCCGTAAAGATGGTTGTCAATCAAAAGGCCACAATAAGAGATATGTAAATGATCAGCTAATAGTGTAGCGATCTGCCTATAATTATTTTTTACATTCATATTTTCAAGTCTTTTAAGAATGTAGGCGATATCAATCTGATTAACCATCAACATTGAGCGCACATTGGCAGTCAATTTTGACACTGCATAACTAATTAGTAGTAAGGCTAGAGAAATGATGGTCGCAAAAACGATAATACTCGCGACATTAATTTCACTTTGCAAAATCACAACGGCGACCATGAAGACGATGATGGTATAAACAATTAACGCCGAAAAGATAATCATGGCGTATGAGATGCGCTTGAGCCAAACTGACGACAATGAAATGCGATGAGTTGTAAAGAGACTGAAATAAAAAGTCAAAACCAAGATGTAAATCGACAGTGGCCCCACCCACAAGAAATTAAAGATATGTAGAACAAATGGGAAGACCATATTGAAAGTTAAAGAAATAACCAAAGTAACTATCAGCCCGACCAAAAACAAAAAGGCTGCATCACGATTTTTCTTCGTGAGCGAAGTGCTGACTCGGATAATTGCGCCTATAACTGTGGCGATGAAATTTAAGAGAATCAGCCCACCATAACAGATATAAAACCAGTTTAGCTGATTTTGCGTAATAGGCAACAGGATCTCACTATTGAAAAATGGGACAATAGCTAAAACGATACTAATTGGCACTAAAACAATTAAAAAGGCATAGCCCACTTTAATGTATGGAATACTATATCCTAGTAGCCCTATACTAGCGATTAAAGAACCAACGCAAATACTATAACTCAACCAAGCCATTACCTCGGGGTTACTGCCGATCTTTAATGAATAGGTAGCACTACCGAGAGACCAAATCATACCGCCAATCATAGCGATCAAAAACCACACCGAGCGCTTCTTCTCTTCTTGGTTCGCCGCCCCGACCACAAAAAGAATGCCGATCACGACCATCAAGATAGCAATTGCCGTTAAAATTGTACTGATAAATATTTCCATATTTCCACCTAGTAAAATGCTCTAGGTTTATTTTATCATATTTTTAAGATTAAAGGATGATTCCGCCACCAAGACAAGCTTCGTCGTCGTAAAAAACGGCAGATTGGCCAGGTGCTGGACGGCGAATTGGCTCGTTAAAATACAAAGTGTCATTTTGGAGAGTAGTTGGTATAAGAGGTGCGCGATGGCGCAAACGCACAAATTTAACTTCTCCGCGCTGAATAATATCGGTTAATTTTAGTTCTTTGGCCCAAAGATTGGGATGGTTGAGATTTTGGCTGACATAAACAATATTTTTCTCAATATCTTTTCCCACTACATAATATGGTAAGCCACCGCCAATATAAAGACCATGACGCTGACCAAGAGTATATAGAATCGCACCCTCATGCTCGCCCAAAATTTCGTCGGTTTCGGCTGAACGAATATCGCCTGGGGTAATATCAATAAACTCACCTAGGAAATCTTGAATATCGGCTTCACCAATAAAGCAAATTCCCATTGATTCGGGTTTTTTGACGATGTGCAGACCAAATTCGGCGGCTTTTTTCTTGACTTCTGGCTTGGTTAAATTACCAATCGGAAAAAATGTTTTAGACAAAGTTTCCATTGGTGCACGATAGAGAAAATAAGTCTGATCTTTGTTATCATCTTTGGCACGCAAAAGTTGCGGCTCACCGTCTTTTTCGCCCATTTGGGCATAATGCCCAGTGGCAATCAAATCTGCACCGGCCGCAAAGGCTTTGTCGGCAAATAAACGGAATTTGACCTCTTGATTACACATGATATCTGGATTCGGTGTGTTGCCCTTTTTATATTCGTCCAGCATATAATCGACAACGCGTTTTTTATATTCCTGTTCAAAATCAAAAACCTTAAAATCAATACCGAGATTAGTAGCGATACGCTTGGCGTCAGCCAAATCTTCAGCCCAAGGGCACTGCATTCCAGGGAGATTTTTGCTCCAGTTTTTCATGTAAATGCCAACTACATTGTAGCCCTGCTGTTTAAGTAGCGCCGCCGAAACACCCGAATCAACACCACCAGACATCCCTAAGAAAACAGTTTTCATAAGAGTAATTATAACATTATTTACTTACTTTTTCAAGCGCAGCAATTACTTTATCGATATCAGAATCACGGTTGTGAAAACCGAGTGAAAAACGCAACAAATTAGGGTAATGTTTGACATGATCCAAATAATAATGCGCGCAGAAATAGCCCGAGCGGGTCATAATTCCCTCGTCACCGAGAGCGGCACTAAGTAAGTGGGAATCAATATCATCAATATAACAAGAAGTGGTTGTGTTAGGAGCTTGATTAATCAGATGAACTTTCGGGCTAGACGCCAAAAAGTTGTATAATTTTTCGGCTTGGGCTTGTAACTTAGTATATGCAGACTTTGGTAAATGCTCAATCCAATCAAGCGCCGCACCATAAGCCACAATTTCACCCCAAGCCTGCAAGCCAGGTTCAAAAATCGTGTGAATGTGGTCAGGGTTTTTCTCGGCCGACATATCGCAATCTTTTTCGCGCACATCATCAACCATGCCGCCACCGATAAAACTAGTTTGAATCTTCTCTAATAAATCGCGGCACACAATCATTACACCTAGAGATGGCGCATAAAGTTTGTGTGCCGAGAAGCAAATTGCATCGGCTTCGGTGTGTTTGAGTAAATCACGCGCATGAATCATACCCTGCGCTGCGTCGACAATCACAATGCCATCATTTTTATGCACTTTTTTGATTAAATCTTTCAAATTCAACAGCTTTTGGCCATCAAAATTGCTCACAACGTTCACAACCACTAAAGCTTTTTTGAAATCATATTTTTCAATTGGAAGAGACCCGTTATCATTACGTGAAATCACTGTACGTGAAATCTGGTGATTTTTAGCCAGTGCCATGGTCGACAAAAACACCGAATTATGTTCGATATCAGAGGTGTAAATTTGTTTAAAATATTTCGGGTCAATCTGATTTAATAATAAATTCAGCCCATAAGTCGTGTTTAAAGTAAACGAAACGAAATATTTTTTCGAACTTAATTTCAGATATTTAAGCGTCTGATGACGCGCATCAGCCACTTTTTGGTCCAAAATCTCACCCCATTTGTATTTGACGCGATCACCACAGGAATTAAAATGCTGATAATAATCATTGAGCGCGTCAATCACTGGTTGCGGACGCAAACTTTGACAAGCTGCATCCAAATAAACTTCGTTTGAATCAAGATAATCAAAATCTTTCATATCTGTAATTATAGCATATCTAGGTAATGAATGGTGTCAGCCATTGCATCGGCAACAGTTAATTCAGTTTGCCAGTCAAGTTCTTTTTTAGCCTTGCTAGGATCGGCCCACATTTCGGCCAAATCACCAGCACGGCGCCCCACAATCTTATATGGTAATTTTTTACCACTGGCTTTTTCAAAAGCGGTAATCATTTCAAGTACAGAAGTTGGGGTGCCAGAGCCAAGATTATAAACATTAGCACCGGGTTGAATGTGTTCGAGAGCGGCCAAGTGTCCTTTGGCTAAATCCACAACGTGAATATAATCACGACGACAAGTACCATCTTCAGTTGGATAATCATCACCATAGACAGACAATTCTGGAATCTCACCAGTTGCGACCTTCATCACGATTGGCATCAAATTGTTTGGAATACCATTTGGATCTTCGCCGAGTAATCCAGACTTATGCGCACCAATTGGGTTAAAATACCTCAATAAAGTAACCTTAAAATCAGAATCGGCCTTGGCCACATCCGTCAAAATTTGTTCAATCATAAATTTGGTCTGGCCATATGGATTAGTAATGCCAGTACCAGTAGTCATGGTTTCAACAAATTTCGGATCTTTTTGCTCGCCATAAACTGTCGCGGAGGACGAAAAAATTATCTCATGGCATGCATATTTCTTCATAACTTTAAGTAGATTAATCGTGCCAGAAATATTATTTTCGTAATACCAAAGTGGTTTCTCAACTGATTCCCCTACGGCCTTGAGACCAGCAAAATGAATCACGGTATCAAAGTGCCCATCCGCGAAAACTCGATCCATCGCATCAATATCTAACAAATCAACTTCGTGAAATTTAGGTTTCACACCAGCAATCTGCTCAATTTTATCCAGCACACTAACTTTACTATTAAAAAGGTTGTCTAGGATTTCGACTTCATGTCCAGCCTGGATTAATTCCACAACTGTATGCGAACCGATATACCCTGTTCCCCCTGTTACTAAAATCTTTTTCGCCATTTTTCTCTCCTTATTTGTTCACTAATTCATATAGTTTCCACGCAACCTTAAACATTGGTACCCCCATCATTAAGGTACGCATCGCAAAAAAATCTCTCGGTTTTGCTTTGGGATTTTCTAAAATATAATGATTGTAGAGCTTAAGATATCGTATAATCTGGCTTTCGAGTTCTTTTTGTGTATTCGTTAGTTGTGGTGCAGACACCATTTGGCGTAAAATACTAAATCTGCCATGCATCCGGCGCAATTGAGTGGTGTATCTTAGACTTGGAAACTTTTTATCTATCTCATCACACATAGCATCTGTAAAATCAATCAAAACCAATTTCTGTGAACTAAATTTTTGATTAGTGATGGAAGACTGATGTAAGTAATAATTATATTTTGGTTTGGGGCCGTAAGCAACTTTGTCGCACTGTAAAACACATTTATAAGTTGTGGCTACATCTTCGTGAATGGCTCCCTCGGGGAATTTAACTTTCTGAAAAAGATCTTTATGGTAAAGTTTACCCCAAGCTGTCATATTAAAGCCTTTTTCATTTAGCATTCTTTCTAAACATTGTTCCTGGGTTAGAACCTTTGGCTTATTGTAATGTGCCCCCCAATTTTTTTGGTGTTTAGGGCTGATTTCCAAAAAAGAAGCTATGGACATTTTAACTTTATGTTTCTCGATCATTTGATATAAGTATGATAAATAGTCTGACTCAACATCGTCGTCACTATCGACAAAAGTTAAGAAATCACCTTGTGCTTGTTTTATACCTGTGTTGCGCGCATGGGCAAGTCCATGATTTTTTTGATGGACCACAGAAATATTTTGATATTTTTTTACATAATCGTCACACATTCGCGCACTTTGGTCAGTAGAGCCATCGTCAACCAAAATAATTTCATAATTCTTATAATCTTGGCTGATTAAGGATTTGATACATGCTACCAAAAATTTTTCAACATTATAAACTGGAACTATAACTGATATTAAAGGCTTCTTCATTTCTATCGGTATTATAGCACATTTTTTAAGTGAACATGCTATACTATAAGCAGTATTAAAGCTCAAGGAGGTCGTGTGCAACTCACCACAATTCTACTAATTATCGTATCAATATTGATGTTCTTGACCGGTCTATCGGTTTTGATGGGCAGTATCAAACAAGAACGCGGACATCTGGTCTGGTTTTTTATCGCTATGATTGGTGGCACCATTTGGTCGCTAACTAGTGGGATGTACACAGCTAACGCCGACACGACCGACGTCAACACCTTGTGGTGGCTCAGCTATGGTATCTGTTTTGGCTCATTGATGGCCAGTCTTGGCTTATTGGGTTATAGCATAGCACGCAACAAATCGGGTAAGACCCTGCTTGCAATCGCCACGATTTTGAGTTTAATCTTAATGGTTGTCCCATTCTTTAACGAAGGTCTTTTGGCTAGTATTATTAAGGGCGAATTAAGTTGGTTCTACATCGGCTATGGCTGTCTGATTTTAATTAACTTTGGCATTACCCTTATAAATACTATTGTGCAAGCAGTTAAGGCTAAGGTCAAAAAAGCCCGCAATAGTAAATTATTATTCTTGTGTGGTCTAGTATTTACATTAGCAATTTCATTAACTTTCAATATGATCTTCCCCTTCATTCTGCAAGACTTTCATTTGTTGTGGGTTGGCCCGCTATCAATCTTTATCCTCGTGTTAGCCTTTTATCTCACACTCTTTAGCAATCACCAAATCGTTTTACGTTCGGTCTGGTTTAGAATTTTATCGTATCTCATCTTAATCGCCTCGTTCGCAGTATTATACATGGTATTATTCTTCCTGATCTTCAAAGCTTTGTTCCGCGCCGCTACACCAACCACTTCTGTAATCTTCCTCAACTTCATCATGGTTATCGTAGTCCTTCTCTTAACTCCGGTGATTATTGAGATTGGCACATTTATTAAATCTTTAATTTCAATAGACCAAATCGATGTTGGGTATATTTTGAAAAAACTCAAAAGAGTTGATGCAAAACACGTCAAAGTGCAAGATTTGGCAGAATTTTTGGGTAGCCACCTACACTTAGCATACTTTGGCATCGTGATGAATGGCAGATTATACGAATCAGAAAATATTGGTCTGGATGCGGATACTCTCAAGGCCATTGATACCTTCAAGCCCGTTGAACACACTATTTGGCAAGATTTAGGTAAAAATGCACATGGACAATTAATTAAAAAACATCAAGTTGTCGCCATGGCCGATCTTTACAATAATGATGGTGAAGCTTTTGGTAAAGTTTTAATCGGTAAACCAATTAATGGTCGTCGTTTATCCCGACGTGAATTAATGCAGCTAGAAGCAATCGTTAATATGACAGCCTTAATTTTGGCTCCTAATAAACGCGTGAGGAAATAAATGCCCAAGCTGCTCCTCCGTCAATCAAAGCTAACAATTCTGCTTTCACTCAATGCGGTAGCAATCGTGATTGCGGGGATTTTGATTGCGGGAGCGATTGGCTTAACTAATGGGCTCGACTTTCGCGTGATTGCCACGCATTCTGACGTTTCTAAAGATGCAGCCCCTCAGGGCGACAACCTTGATGGCACCGCCGGTCTGGGCGCGCGTACATCTAGTGGAGCAAAGGTAGCTTCTGGTATTGGCAACGAACCAGTCTATGGTGGCGAACTGTGGAATGAAAAGAAAATCACTATGTATCAAACCGCGGATTATGATCTTTGCATCGGTGCCAATCTCGACAATATTGGCGATATGTATTGGCAAACTAGTAACCAAGACGTTATTACCGGATTTTATTCTACCGCCCGTGACTGGCTCGGCTACAATTCTAACAATTGTAAATATCCCATGATTGCCGGCACTGGCACTACCAAAATCACTGCTGGTACTTATGATGGCGAATATCGCGACGAAATTGAAATTACTGTGCTCCCTCCACCGATGGATCAATGGAAACGCGAAGTTTTAGACTTAGTTAACCAAGAACGTATCAAAAACGGCCTTTCAGCCATGGTCTGGGGTGATTACTGTGCGGATGCGGCCAATGTGCGTGCCGAAGAAATTACCACTAAATATTCCCACAACCGTCCTAGCGGTAGCGAATGGTCTACAGCCTGCCCGATTCCCTCTGGTGGTGGCGTCAGTGGTGAAAATATTGCCATGGGTAACGCCGCGGTTTCCCCAGCCACGGTGGTAGATTTATGGATGAACTCCGAAAGCCACCGTGCTAATATCCTTAATCCTGATTTCACTGCACTTTCAGTGGGTTTCGTCTTCCAGCCAGAACTTCAGCACAAAACTTATTGGTCCCAATTCTTCACTAATTATTAAAATGGTATAATGGACCAATGGACAAGTTAAAAGACCTGAAAAACATTCCTAAAGAATGGAAAAAGTGTAAAACCAAAGGCGACCGTAAAAAATTCTGTAAGAAACTCTGGCAAGACTACAAAACCGTCTTTTGGTATCTGGTATTTGGCCTATTTACCACTATTGTCAATATTGTGGCTTATGCCGTTTGTATGCATGTCCTTAACATCGGCAATGTACCCAGTAACATCGTCGCTTGGATTCTAGCTGTTACCTTTGCCTATCTAACCAACCGCAAATGGGTATTCGAAAGCGTCCATCATACTGCCAAAACTATTGCGCGCGAAGTGATCGATTTCTTTATTGCCCGTGGCTTAACTGGTCTTTTAGATCTTGGTATTATGTTTGTTGCTGTGGACCTCTTGGCTTGGCCAGATGTAATTATGAAAATTATCGCTAACATCATTGTGATCATTCTCAATTATGTCGCTAGTAAACTCTGGATCTTCGGTAGCGCCAAAGAACGCCAAGCCGATAAGCGCAAGCACAAAAAAGCCTAAATTTGTGGTAGAATAGTTATAGTATGAAAATACCTAGAGTGTGGAACAGGAAAAATCGCATTTTATTGAAAGAGCTGTCTAAGACAGACTTTAAGTTGCGCTACCAAGGGTCTGTTTTGGGCTATTTATGGGCTCTACTGAAACCACTCCTAACTTTCGTAATTCTCTATATTGTCTTTGGCAAATTCTTAAGATTCGGCGCCGATGTACCACATTTCCCGATGTATCTCTTAACTGGTATCGTGCTCTGGAACTTCTTCACAGAATGTACCAATCAAGGTATCCAAGCCATTGTCCAGCGCGCAGAGTTACTCCGCAAAATCAGTTTCCCAAAATACATCGTAGTCCTCTCAGCTACTTCCACCGCCCTTATCAATCTCGGCGTTAACCTAATTGTCATCGTGGTATTTGCCTTATTTAATGGCATTATGCCATCTTGGACATGGTTATTAGCATTATTACCAATGTTGGAGTTATATATCCTCGCTCTGGGTATCGCTTTTCTACTTGGGGCCATTAACGTTAAGTATCGTGATATCACATCTATTTGGGAAGTTTTAATCCAAGCACTGTTTTATGCAGTGCCAATTATTTATCCTCTGTCTCTGGTTATTAATAATGCTGGGCCACAAATTGCTAAATTATTACTATTGACGCCGATGGCACAGGTTATCCAAGACGTTCGCTATTGTATGATTACCACCGAAACAGCAACGGTCTGGAATATGATTGGGAATTGGGGTATAAAATTATTGCCAATTTTTATTTCTATAGCCCTACTGGTTGTTGGTGCTCTCTATTTCCGAAAGAAATCTAAATACTTTGCGGAGGAAGCCTAATGACCGAACCAAAACCAGTCGCTATTCACGTGCAGGATTTGCGTAAAAGCTTTAAATTACCAACCGAAAAAGCTGGTAAACTTAAACAAGCTATATTCAACTGGCTCAAAGGTGTGAAAGGTTACAAACGCCAAAAAGTTTTGCGCGGTCTCAGTTTCGACATCCACGAAGGTGACTTTGTTGGTATCGTCGGGCGCAATGGTAGCGGTAAATCCACTCTGTTAAAACTCCTCGCTGATATTTACGTACCAGATAGTGGCACAATTAAAATCAACGGCAATCTCGTTCCCTTTATTGAATTAGGCGTTGGTTTTAACCCAGAACTGACCGGCCGCGAAAATATCTATATGAATGGCGCTCTGCTTGGCTTTTCAAACGAACAAATGGATGAGATGTTTGATGAAATCGTTGATTTTGCCGAATTACGCGACTTTATGGACCAAAAACTCAAAAATTATTCCTCTGGTATGCAAGTCCGCTTGGCGTTTTCGATTGCCATTCGTGCTAAGGGTGATATTCTCATTCTTGATGAAGTTTTGGCTGTCGGTGATGCCGCTTTTCAGGACAAATGTAGCGATTATTTCGCCTCGTTACACGGCAACCAAACCGTGGTTCTGGTAACCCACTCAATGGAAATGGTAGAAAAATACTGTGATCGCGCTATTCTGATTGAGAATGGCGAAATAACAAAAGATGGTAAGCCGAAAGAGGTGGCGCAAGCTTATCGTAACCTCTGGCTACCATAATGAAAGATTTTTTCCAGAAACACAAATCGTCTTTGATAGCTGGTGGGATTTTTCTTGTGCTTTCTACATTATTTGTGTTGATCTTTTCCTTCAGTACATCGCCTTTATACCCAGATTATTATGGTGGCGATAGCGCTCAGTTTCTAACAATCGGGCAAAACTGGGCTGAAGGACGCATCCCGTATCGCGACTTATTTGACCACAAAGGCCCAGTGATATTCTTTGTTGACGCCTTAGGTTTTTTGCTGGGTGGCAAATCAATGATCTGTATTATTCAAATTATCTGCTTAACTGTATCTCTCCTCTTCCTATATCAAACTTTAAAACTAATTACAGACAACAAAATTTATCTTGTTTTAGGGATGCTTGCATGTATTATCCTATTAACCCGTTGTTACGAAGATGGTAACCACGTCCAAGAATATTGTCTCCCGTTTCTCACCGCTACAACCTATTTCATCACTCGGTTCTTCTATAATAAGCAAACGCAACATAATTATAAGTTGGCTCTACTTTATGGCGTCACAGTTGGTGTCTGTTTGATGACACAAGCCACCAATGCTGTAGCAGTTGGAGCTGGGATTTTAGCGATTATGTTCCTATTGATTAAGAATAAGGAGTTTAAAAATCTCTGGCAGAACCTATTGGCCGGATTAATTGGCATCGCAATTATATTCATTCCATTCGCAGTTTATTTTGCGGCCAACAATGCCTTTGGTGACTTTATCTTTGCCACGTTTATTTATAACGCCGAGTACGCTGGCAGAGTTGGAACTTGGCTCTCCAACACTACCCCCGAATATCTCATTAGTTTTTCCTTCACCTATCTCGGCTACTGGTGTCTCATCCCGACCATCATTTTGGCGTTTTATCGCAAAAAATGTAGTTACGCCATTTCTTTAATAATCGCCTTCGTCTTAGAAACTTATTTATTCTTCTCCACCCAATCCTACCCGCATTATGCTATCATTGTACTCCCACAAATTGCTCTTTTCTTGAACGAAGCTTTCCTCCTCAAGCATCAACACCGCCTTCAATATATCGTAAAAATTAGCATTGTGCTTGTTTTGTCCGTAGTCTGTATCAAACAAGTGCAAACCTATCTCGAATTTGCCCCTACCAAGTCTACCATCGTGACCCAAACGCGAAGCGCTGGTTATGAATCTATGATTCAGCCTTATCTCAATGATATGCAAAAAACATCCGCGCTCGCTGTGGGTGGCAACCCAATGAAAGATTTTTATCTTAAATATGATTTACCGGTTTACGATAAGTTTTTTGCCATTCAGGGTTGGCATGCTAAATATGATCCAGCGATGCGTGAAAAAATTGAAAACCAATTCCGTACTACTAACACAAAATATATCCTCATAGATCAATTCGATGACTTTAAAAATATCATCCGAGAAAGATATGAGCTCATTGACTCACAGAATGACTTTGAATTATTCTGCTTAAGGTAGTGATGTACACAAGATTATAATATGGGTTTTAGATATATATCACCCTATTCTCCACGTCTTAATGGCAGCATAGAGCGTCTTATTTGAGCCTTCTTGACTCTAAATAGAATCTCTTATCATCAGGATGTCCGATAGAAAAAGTTTTTCTAGGTAAAACTCCGTTTAGTATAATGGCTTTAAATAGTTCACTCTTTTTTATCGGACTAAATATAAACCCGACATTAGAAGAGTCTTTTACTAATTCCCTTACTTCTTCAGCTTCATGAATATAGTCAATTCTACCTTTATGATTACTGAGATACTCATCTAAAAATATTTGAATAAGTCCAACCGCTAAATTATTTTTAGGACCGCTTATATAATAGGTTTTTTCTCCATCTTTATTAACAAATATAAATTTTTCGCCATTACCATCTGTATTCAAATCATAATATTCATTTAATTTATTAAATATATCATCAGTATCTACGTCAAATATAACTCTTTGAATAGATTCAAATTGTAATGCTTCGCTGTGAAGATTAACAATTTCGACTAAAGCATATCTGGCTTTTGAGTTCAAATATTCTTCAGGGGTAGCATGTTTCTTAAAATCTTCATAACATTTTTTAGCAGTAGCTAGTGAGTGGTTACCATCACCCATGGCAAACAATAATACTTCTTCATTGTTAGTACCGTATTTCCTATTAAACAAATCTTTGTCCATTAATTTGTTTAAACTATTAAGTACTTTACTTGATACTTTATCGCTTAGTTTATAGCCTTTTACATGACCACCATTTTTCATCAAGTCAAAATCATATATAACGTCATCATTATTAATATTATTTTTAATATTTTCGATTACATCTTTATCTTCGTCATCTATTAGTAGCATTATATGTGGCAATTCTAAACTGGCGTTTTCTCTAATTTTAACTCTAGGAGGTATTCTCTCTATAATAGTTTTTTCAGTAGCTCTAATTAAGGACTTGGCGTTTTCACTATAGTCATAGTCTTCTAAGTCTATCATACCGATAATACCTTCTCTAACTTTACCATCAGATTGAGTCCTCTCTATGTATAATAAACAATCTTTATATTCTTCTACAATCCCGTCTTGGATATATGCATCCATAGTATTATTAATGTTCTTAATCCTATCATCTAGACCATTTTGCTCTAAATATATTTCTGGTAAAGTTATTTTTAAAGTGGACGGGCTGCCGCCTACTACTTTATTTACATCATTCCAATATTGTTGATTGCTAGTATGTTGATCACAGGCAATAACAGCCCATTTATGTTTATCAATATCCCCTCTCGGTAATAAGATATCAGCTTTTTTAAGGGGTAATATTATATTCTTCTCCATATCATTTACTATAAAATTTTATAAAATCTTCTAACGTCTTTATTCCATATTTAGAATAACTAAAATATTCATTATTATTTTTAATAATAGAGCTATACCAATTCATAACTTTTTTCATATTAGGAGCTTCTACATTTAGCATATCGGCAATTTCAATTAAAATAGCTAGTCCATAATTAAAATCAGCGGTAAAATACCTGGAGTTAAAATCTGGTATATACCCGTTATTTACCTTAATGGTGGGGCTGGTTAGCCCTTTAAATCCTTGTATATTTCTAATTTTATTTGTAAACTGTTCTATGGTATCACTTTCATAATGAACTTTTAAAGGTTTAACAAATGATAAGTCAAAATCTTTTAAAGCCCGGCATATTTTTTGAACTTCTTTGTCACATTTCAACAATAATTCACTTGTTTCATCTGACCATTCTTCATAAAATAAAGGTACTTTATCGTATACTACACCTTCTTTATAGTCATTATATAAACATTTTAATCTTGTAGTGTGTAAAATGGGGTTCGATGGAGTTAAAGTTAAGTTTAAGTAACTAGGCAATTCTCCACAATCCATATCTAATAATTCACTAATAATTTTTGCGCATTCACTTGTATACTTATGTGGTAAAGCTGCAACATATAATTTGTCTCGATAGCCGGTTGCTTTAACTTTTCTTCCATATTCTACTAGCCTTGCGATACTTGGAACTCTTTGTAGTCCCATAATAATAGCGCCTTTTTTAATACATCTAGCAAAAGAACATTCTCCTGCACCTGTTCCAGGAACTAAGCAAATTTTAGTTCCTGCTTTTAAATACGGGTAAACTTCATTTGCTGCTTTTTCCATAGCAAAAGCAGGAACAGTAACAATTATTAAGTCTGCGTCAGAAAAAGCTTTTTTAGGATCACTAGTTAATAATTCTATACTACCCCTATGTAATTCTTCGTTATTTTCGTTCACAATGATTAATTCTTTACTAAATCTTTCTGGTTTAGAAGTAAATATTACTACACTATTACCTTTTTCTGCTCCATGGCAAGCTAGTTGCGTACCAACGTTACCTCCGCCTATAATAGTGATTCTCATATTATTTATTCTTCAGTTTTAATCTTAATGCATTGATTAATTTATTATTTTCTTCTGTATTTCTCACAGATAATCTGACATAATCTTCACCGTTCATTTTACTAGATAAATCTTTAATAAATATTTTATCTTTAACCAACAAATTTTTAGCTAGTTGCTTGGATCTCACCCCATGCACACGAGCCATAATATAATTAGCTTGCGAATCAAATACTTCTAACTTTTTAATTTTCCTTAGCTCATCGCTAAATCTTTTTCTCTCTTCTCTTAGTTTAACCAGCGCAGCGGCATAATCTTTTTTATATTTTTCATATATTTGCATAAAAAATTCACCATATGAATTAATATTCCAAATAGCAACGTCTTTTTTCATATAATTAATGGTGTCAATGTCACCAGACACTAAGATGCCTAATCTAACACCAGGCACCCCGTAAGATTTAGAAATACTTTTCACGATGTATAGATGTTCATTGTTGTCTACTATATCTTGCTTAATAATTGTAGGATCTAATTCATCAGCAAAATCAACAAATGATTCGTCAACTATTAATTTAATACCTTTATTTTTAGACCATTTAATTAATTTAATAATGCCCGTTTTATTAATGTAATTACCGGTAGGGTTGTCGGGATTAATAATAATTAAATTATTAATGTTTTTATCACCAAAATAATCAATTATGTCGTCTTCATTATAAGTAAAATCTTTAGTCTTAGGCACAAACACCACTTCATTGTCTTTATCATACCTGTTAGGGTATTCTTCAAAGGTAGGCCTGATAACCCCAACTCTACCTTCTAATCTACCCATTAAAGATTTAATCAATTCAGAAGCGCCATTACCTACAACAATATTTTCTTGCCGAATATCAAAATTCTTAGACGCTAACAGCGAATTAACCCTCATTCCTGAAGGATATTGAGTTAATAAAGTTGCAAAACTTGCTTTCATTTCATCAATTAACTTTTGGGGCGGAAAATAAGGATTCACTAAATAACAATAGTCTAATAATCCAGGGTATCGCCAGTATCCTCCATATCTACCTTGCATCATACTGAGCTTATCGTCATTATTTTGAGCAAACATTGATGAAGCGATGTCGAGATCTTGTATATCGTCGATTTCATACCATAATTGACCACTTAATCTCTTAGCTCTTAATTCAGAGCTGTCTAGCATAGTGATTACTCTTAATACTTGCTCGTAATATTCATTATGCCCTAAAACCTTCATATAAGCTTCTAGAAAGGGGGCGTACTCATTCTTAGAGAAATCTTTGCTAAATTTATAAATATTAACCGTCTTATAATAATCTTTTATTTCATCATATTTTAAATTTTTACCTGATACAAAGGTTTCTATTCTGTCGTTTTCGTCAATTTTAATACATGTGCCGTCCATCCAACTTTCATATTTGTCTACTAGTGCTAAAGTTGGCCTATCATCATCTAATAATTCATCAATTACGGAATCTTCAAATATTAAATCAGATTCAAATAATAAAGTATCAGCTTCTAGCAATTTATCTTTAGCTAAAGCTAACGAATAAATATTGTTAGTTTTGTTGTAAATAGGATTATCAATAAATTCTATAGGTGTTTTAATTCCCAAAGTACTAATATAATTGATTAATTTTTGGCCTTCATAGCCAACAACGACAATAATCCTATCTAAGTTTTTAGCTTCTATCTGACGTAACATTCTTTCTATCATTGTTATGCCATTAACTTTAACCATGCACTTAGTATTGTCATGAGTTAATTCTTTGAGTCTTTTCCCCATACCAGCTGCTAAAATTATTGCTTGCATATTAAATTAAGTGTATCATATTTAACCCTAATAAGGAACTTAAATATTAAATATGATACAATAAAATAGACATTATACAGGAGAAGTCCTCTCTATGCTAAAAAAAGCCGCCGTAAAAAAAATTAGAAGTGCTGTCGGAGAGCATGAAATTCAGAATAGTCTTCATAGGATGAATGACGAATTAAATAAGCAGTCATTAAATTTACAGGCGCAAATTCAAAATCTTGAACAATCTTTAAAAAAGACGCAGGACGATTTATTATATTGTATTAACTTACTCAAAGTGACCCATGACATTTCTAAATCCCCCTATAAAGGTGGTCAGACCAAGCTCCTCATGGATGGTAATATAAAATTATTATTGACTATTACTAAATTCATGCAAGAGAATAATATTGACTACTATCTTGATTATGGAACTTTATTAGGCGTAATTAGACATGGTGGAATAATTCCCTGGGATAATGATATAGATATCTCGGTAACAAGACAAAATTATAATAAACTATTGCAATTAATTCCTGAGGCCTTTAAAGATACGCCTATTCATATTGTTCACAGTGAAATTATTCGTATTTTTTATGGGCAAACGCCTCTTCAAATAGATATTTTTCCGTTAGATTTTTATAATAAAAAATTATCCGAAATGGAAAAACAAAACTTGGATAAAAAGCTTCAAAAATATCAAGCCCATATCATTTATGACTGGGATAAGCTACTTGTCAATGAACGGGTAATCGTTCAGCCAAGCTATCATCAAATGCAAGAACTAAGAAGAAAACTATGTCCTGATACGACGTTTGAGCAGGCCCAAAAAGGAAAATATACAATAATGCGGAATATTGATTCCCCAAGTTCGCTGACCCATTGTATAGATTTTGATATTATCTATCCATTGCGTAAGGTCTCTTTTGTTGGCCAAACTCTGCTAATTCCTAATAGGCCTGATCTATTATTGACTATTTATTATGGTGACTATTGGGAATACCCACGAGATATCGTCTCGCGACATGGTGATATCATCAAAAGGATTAATCCTAAGTCTCTAAATGACGTACAGGAGTTTCTGCAAAACGGAATAAGTTTAACTAATAAAGAAAAGGGAGAAAAATAACGTGCAAAAACCAGATATATTAATCGTCGGCGCAGGTATCTTTGGTCTGACCATGGCCGAAAGAATCGCCACCCAACTTAATAAAAAAGTTTTATTAATAGACAAGCGTAATCACATCGGTGGTAACGCCTATTCTGAATTTGATGAAGAAACTGGCATTGAATGTCATAAATACGGCGCGCATCTCTTCCACACTTCAGACGAACAAGTCTGGGAGTACGTAAATCAATTCACAGATTTTACAGATTACGTACATAAAGTCTACACCACTCACAAAGGTGAAGTTTTTCCGATGCCAATTAACCTCGGCACTATTAACCAATTCTTCCATGCCGCTTATACTCCAGACGAAGCTAAAAAAGTTATCGCCGAGCAAGCTGCAGACGCACCTGAGAATCCAAAAAATCTCGCCGAACAAGGTGTCTCCCTAATTGGCAAACCTCTTTTTGAAGCATTTATCATGAACTACACCGCCAAACAATGGCAAACTCCAGCCGAAGAACTTCCTCCCGAAATCATTAAGCGTCTGCCGGTGCGTTACACTTACGACAATCGCTATTTTAGCAACCCACACGAAGGTTTACCCGTCAAAGGTTATGAGGCTTGGTTCCAAAATATGATTAAAGCTGGTGGTGATAATATCGAAGTTCGTCTCGAAACCGATTATTTCGCTGATCCAGAAATCGCCAAGTTGCGAGAAGAAAAAATCCCAACCATCTATACTGGCCCGATTGATCAATTCTATGATTATCAATTCGGTGAACTCTCTTGGCGTAGCCTCGAGTTAAAGAAAGAAATCGTCGATACGCATGATTTCCAAGGCTGCCCAGTGATGAATTATGCGGATCTCGATGCGAAATATACTCGCATCCATGAGTTCAAGCACTTCCACCCCGAACGCCACGAAAATGGCTATGCCGATGATTATAATAAGACGGTAATAGTACGCGAATACAGCAAAACTTGGCAACGCGGCGATGAGCCATATTACCCTGTTAACACAGCAGAAAACGCCGAAAAACTCGCCAAATACCAAGAGCTCGCTGCCAAAGACACTCATGTCTTATTCGGTGGCCGTCTCGGCGAATATGCCTATTATGATATGGACAAAACCTTCACCAGCGCCCTAGAAGCTTTTAAAAAATATTATATTGGAAAGGAATAAAATGACTACAAAAAAAGAGATTCTATATATTTGTATGCCTGCTTATAATGAAGAAGCCAATATTGAAGAAGTGGTAGAGGGTTGGTATCCAATTCTAAAAGGTAAAAGCGAAAAATCTCGTTTGGTTATTGCTGATAGTGGGAGCAAAGATAAGACCCATCAAATTTTACTAGACCTGAAGAAAAAATATCCTAAATTAGAGATTTTAGCTAAAACTAATCAATACCATGGGCCAAAGTGTATCGCTCTCTATAAGCACGCAATCAAAAAGAAGGCTGACTGGATTTTTCAAACCGATTCTGACGGCCAAACTAACCCTAAGGAGTTTCCAAAGTTTTGGACAGAACGCAATAAATATGATGCCATTATCGGCAAACGGTTAGAGCGTGGGGACGGTGAATCTCGTAAAAATGTCGAAAAAGTACTATGCGCGCTATTAAAATTCTATTTTAAAGTCACTCTCCCGGACGCAAATGCTCCTTTTCGTTTAATGCGTACCGACTTAGTAGTAAAACACATTGGTCGTTTACCTGATAATTATAATTTACCAAACGCGATGTTAACAACCTATTTTGTTTATTTTAAAGAAAAAGTGGAATTTATCTCCATCACCTTTCAGCCTCGGCAAGGTGGGGTTAATTCTATCAACCTTAAAAAGATTATTAATATTGGTTGGGGCGCATTAAAAGATTTCAAAGCTTTAAGACGAGCCTTAAAAAAACCATAAAGAACAAACTCTAACCTTTAATCCTCTATGCTATAATTAAATAATGAAAAACCTTAAATGGGCGAAAAAACAAAAGTTAACTTTTGGGACAGTTTCTGCCACTATAATTACTGTCTTGGGGATTATTTTGTTTGGTATTCTCACAATAATGACATCATTATTTACAACAAATATCAAAGGATACCAGGCTCCTTCTGATATTTTTCTGTCATTCACACCCTCTGTTCTAATTGGGATTATTGTCTTCATTTTAATAATTTTTATACCTCCAGTACGGCATTTTTTCAAAAAACTCCCCTTAAAATACTGGTTCGCAATAGCCTTTTTCGTACCTTTGCTTGTCTCACTTGTGTGGATTTTTATTTCGGCAGCCCTACCCGCATTCGACTCTTTAAGCTTAGTATACTCCGCACGACACTTAAATGGGACCTCTGACAGTTTTATAGCTTCAGCATGGGAGGAAGGTGGGTATATGGCAATGTTCCCCTATCAAACCCCTCTTTCTCTTATTTTATTATTATGCATGAAAATATCTGCTTCTAATTATATCCTCTTCTTCCAAGTTTTAAATTGTTTCGCCTATGCCTGTAGTTGTTTCTTGTTGGTAAAAATAACCCATAGTTGGTTTAAAAACTCATCTACGACTATCTTAGCAGCCCTTCTCTGTGTTTTATTTATGCCGCCCTTAATTTTTTGCACCTTTATTTATGGGGATATTTTGGCTTTACCTTTCTTACTCTTAGGGCTTTTACTCCAAAAACATATTATGGATAATTGGGGCAACACTAAATCTAAGCGAAAGCTGATCTTCTTCTTTTTAGTATATATTCTCTCCTGTAGCATAGGCATCTTAATTAAACCGGCTCTACTTATACTCTTCATTGCCTATGCCTTAATTTGGGTGATTTGGATGCTGCAACGCCGACAAAAAATACTTATTAAAATTGTCTTCTCTATAGCTATGATTGCTACTCTCTTCATCCCAACAATGTTATTGTCTAGCATCAACTACTTTGTTCAACAACACTACCACTTACCAACATCTTTATTGAATGGCGTTCCAAAAATTACCTGGATACGCATGGGTATCGGGAGCGGAAAAGAACAAGATGCTGATTTGTTAAATGACGATAAAATACGAGATTCTCTATATCGTCCAGGGTGTATTGATGGGATACTGTATAGTCCTGACGGTATACAAACTTTTTATTTTCAAAAACGGATTGAACATTTTAGTAAAGACCCCGGCCTTGCAATAGCCTTTTTCACTCAAAAATTCCTCTTGGAGTGGACTGAGCCAACTTTTGAAAGCTTACTAAATAGTAATTGGGATACTCCAACCGTAAATGGTTTTAACCCAAATCCAATACAGAGGCCTCTATCTCGAATTGGACGTAGTATTTATTACGGAAAATTAAATAAAATTGTGTTTTATATTATGGATGTTGTGCAGTCAATTCTAGTAATTGGTGTATTATTAAAATTAATTTTGGGTTTTAAGTCCAGCTCTATTGAAATAGCAACTTTAACCCCTGTTGTTTATGCGTTGGGTGCTGCATTATTATATATCATCTGGGAAAACAAAGCTCAATATATCCTACCGGTATACGTCTTAATGATTCCCCTTGCTACTCAAGGGTATTTATTATTATGTCGTAAAGTCACGGTGAAGATTAAAAAAAATTATTCCCGTTTCTATAAATCCAAGCATTTCCGTCAAAAACGTCATAAAAGCTTGCCAGGAGTTTAAAGATGCCCACTAAAGAGTCGGATACTATAAAGAGAGTGATTTATTTTGATATCCTAAATATATTAGCTTGTTTAGGTGTTGTTTTGCTCCATCATAACGGCGTCTTTTGGCAATATGATGGTTCTGGTGCGTGGGCGCAAAGCCTGGTTGTGGAAGTTGTTTTCTATTATGCCGTTCCGATCTTCCTGATGCTATCTGGCGCAACTTTATTAAATTATCGTAAAAAATATGATACGAAAACTTTCTTCAAGAAACGTTTTACAAAAATTCTTATTCCATTTGTTGTTTGGGCTATAATTGCCTTTATTTATAGGTTCGCCATTGGACAAATGACTCCAATGGGGCCACGTTCTTTGTTAAATGCTTTCTTTGGTAATGCAGAAATGAGTATTTATTATTTTATGTTTTTGATTCTAGGCATCTATTTAGCTATGCCAATTTTTTCAAAAATTATCGATCATGATGAAAAAAATGGTAGAAAAGTTTTATGGTATGCCGTCATTCTTATGTTCGTCGCCCAAAGCTTTTTACCAATCGTTTTAAAATTACTAGGTATAGAATGGAATACTTCCCTAACATCCCAGATTAGTAGTATTTTTATCTTTGTCTTTCTAGGGTATTTGCTAAGCACAACGAATCTCCAGAAACGCACACGTATTCTGGTCTATATAGCCGCGATTTTATCTTGTATATTTAGGTATATAGGCATTTTTATTCTTTCTACCCAGGACAATACTACCGCTACTTTATTAACGGACTATTCTCAATTTCATTCTGTTTTGTTAGCAGCTGCAATTTTTATATTTGTTAAAGAGATTAAATGGCAAAAATATTTCAAAACAGCAAAATCTCGCAATTTATTAGCTACATTGGCGGGATGTAGCTTTGGTGTTTACTTGATTCATATGTTTATCATGGACTTTGAAGCCCAACTTTTCCATATTGATGCACATAGTTTTGTATGGCGCATCATCTGGCCTTTTGTCACCTACGGCATATCAATAACTTTAGTTTTAACTTGTAAAAAGATCCCGTATTTACGACGTATTGTGCCGTAGATACTGTAATATTATTTAATCAGATAAGTCATCAAGTACATTCTGCTGATGATCTATTAGGTCTTTTAGGATATTATTAATAAATATCTGTTGTTTATAAGGGAGGCTGATTCTGCGGTATATACCCTTGAGGATGGTTTTGATTTTACGAAGTATTCGTCCTATTAAACCATGCTTAATTGTAAAAACTTGCGCGCGTACACTTTTTTTAGCTAACTGTAGTTCAGCTCGGTGTTCTATAATAAACTGTTTCGCTCGCTTGTTAATTTTGCCACGGTATTTTCTTGAAGATTTCTCAATTGAAAAATAATAACTATCAATCCATAATTTCCATAAACGATTAGGGTGTCGTTCGACTAGGTTTTGCTTTTTATAAAAGGCGAAGATTTTTTCTGCGCAAGCTAAGTGGTCAATAGACAAGGTATCTTTCTGGAAGTTTTCAGACATAATTGAACCTTCACGACGGACATAATTATATAATTGACGATTTAAATGATAGATCGTGTCGGCAACTGCTACATAGGTATTGAAAAAGAAGAAATCTTCATTATTAAAACCGTGCGGAAACGTAATATGGTATTTATTAATGAGGTCCATGCGGAAAATTTTATTACATACAGACACATCAGTTTTAAACAGAACCGCATCAGTTATGATGTGTTTACCGCGGAGCTTTAGACGATAGTAATTTTCATCAGCCTCTTTTTGTTCAGAATGGGCTAAATATTTCATCTTGATGCCACAGGTCGCCACATCTACTTGGCTCTTCTCCATCACTTCAAGCATCTTTTTACACATCTGTTTGTCATAATAGTCATCGCTATCACAAAACATGACATACTCCGTATCAACATGCTTGAGGCCAGTATTACGGGCTGCGGACAACCCTGCATTGGCTTGTGAGACAACCTTAATACGCGCGTCTTTCTTGACATATGCTTGTAATATCTTTTTAGAATTATCTGTTGCACCATCATTAACACAAATGATTTTAATATTGGGGTAAGTTTGTGCAATTAAGCTATCTAAACATTTTGGTAAATATTCCTCAACATTATATACTGGAACGATAACACTAATTTTTGCTAAAGACATTATTTTTTCTCCTTAATCTTTTGGATTTTATTCTCGAGCTTCACTTGGTTCACTTGTAAAGTATTCAATAGGTTAATTGTCTTTAATCTCTGTTTATAGACTGGTGAAATCGTTTGTAAAAACTTAGAAAGAGCTGGCTTAATCGCATTCTTTAAAGTATGTAGCGGACGTAAAAAAACATATAGTTTTGGATGGCGAACTGCAATATTTTGTGCGGTATTAATGTCGGCTTTTTTTAGTTCTTCTTTATTAAGATAACCCTCTTGTTTGATGCGCTGATAGTCTTTAGTCACTGTCTCAGCAAATTCTAAAGCAGCCTTTCTAGTTAGACGATGCATATTCCAAATATAACTGCTAAAACGCATCATGGCTAAAGTAGAGCCGTACTCTTTCATTTTTTTTCTCTCTATTAAGAAGTGTTCTACTTCGTCATACTCGTCTTTAACGCAGTAAACTTTGCCGGAACTCTTAACAGAAGAATTAGTATTATCTTGGCGATAATGTAAAAATGCTCTTTCTATAAAATAAGCTCTTTTTGCAGACGCCCAAACTTTAAAATTAAAACCAGCATCTTGATATGAAGCACCCGGCGAAGGTAAAAACTTAATATCGTTCTCTTTTAAAAAATCATTATTATAGAGTGCGGACCAAATACTTGGCTGCTGGTAGAAAATATGACGATTTTTTGCTGGATTAATAACTTTACCAACCTCATCTGGTAAAAACAGGTTACTTGTACCACGATCTTGTTGTTTATCACCAAAATATTCATAAAAGTTACTTTTTACAACGTCTGCTTTGTGTTTTACCGCTGTATCATAAAATACTTCAAACATATCCTCGTCAGCAAAATCGTCTGACTCAACAATACCAATATACTCACCGGTAGCTTTCTCAAGGCCTTTATTCATGCTGTCGCCATAGCCTGAATTTTTCTTATCAATCACGACGATGCGTTTGTCGTTCTTGGCATATTTTTTAATAATATCCAGAGAATGATCAGTAGAACCATCATTGATACAGATGATTTCTATCTCTTTTAAAGTCTGGTTGACTAAGCTATCTAAACACTCCGCAAGATATTTTTCTACATTACAAATTGGTACTAAAATTGATACTTTAACTCTACTTTTCATACTCTATATTATAACACAGCTACTTGCTATGTTTGTGGTTGTAATCAACCTGGATGAGCCTATGCTCAAAGTCTTGGCGGTCTTTTTGACGTAAAATATGCAGAATAAAGCCCGTAAATAGTGACAAAACCGCTACTAAAGCCACAAAACCACACATAATCAGTGTGGGAAAATTAGGTACTAAATTAGTTTGAATATATGTGATTAGGATAGGAATGAAGAATCCAATAGAAATAGCAAATAAAATTAGAGACAGGATACCGAAAAATGCCATCGGACGGTAGTTACGATAAAGGCGGAAGATGGTACGCAAAACTTTAAAGCCATCACTATAAGTATTGAGTTTTGATTCGCTACCTTCTGGACGATCTCGATATTCAATCACGACGTTCTCTACAGACATATTACGATCCACAGCGTGAATACTCATCTCGGTCTCAATTTCAAAACCACGCGACAGAACTGGGAAAGTTTTAACGAATTGGTAGCTAAAGGCACGGTAACCCGTCATCATGTCTTTAATATCGCTCTTAAAGAGTAGGTTGATCGTCTTACGCACCATACTATTCCCTAAATTATGGAATGGCCTTTGATTCTCTTCAAAATAAGTAGAAGACAAGCGATCGCCGACCACCATGTCAACATTTTTTTCTAGCACCAACTTGACCATTTCCTTAGCATTCTCGGCAGGATAAGTATCATCGCCATCAACTAAGATATAGCATTCGGCATCAATCTCACGAAACATGCGACGCATGACATTGCCTTTACCTTGCTGGTATTCATGTCTAACAATCGCACCAGCTTGACGCGCAATCTCAGCAGTCTTGTCAGAAGAATTATTGTCATAGACATAAATCTTACTATCCGCTGGTAATTCTTTTTTAAAACTTGTAATTACTTTTTTAATAGTCTTTTCCTCGTTATAACAAGGAATGAGTAATGCAACTTTGTCTTTCATACTTCCTATTATACCTTAATTCACGTATGATATAATCAGATTATGAAAAAAGCCTTTGTAAACTTAGTCAAAACAGGTGGATTTTACTTACTTCATATCTGTATCGCTTCTTGCGTCGGGATTTTTTTATTATCTAGTGTATATACGCTCTCGACAACCTTTATGCAAGATAATGTAAAATCTTCTGCACAAACCCTTCAAACAGAGGGGGATTCTACAGAATTATCTCCTAGTATTTATAGCCGCCTTGATCCTTTTACGGACGCCTTAATGATCTCAAAAGCATCCTACAAGGACAATCACCACCCTATTGTGGCCGCCATGGAAGTAAACCATGCCACGGTAAAAGGATTGTCGCCCTATCAATCTTTAATCAGTACTAATCTTAAAGACGCTATTCCAACCGAGACCTCTTCTTACGGCAGATATTGGCACGGCTATCTCATTTTTCTGAAGCCTCTTTTATTAATCACAGACTATTCGGGCATCAGAATTGTTAATACTTTATGCCAGGTTATTCTAACTGGCTTTGTAATTTATCTGCTCTGGCGTAAAGGCTATAAAAAATATATTATTCCATATGGGTTAACATTGGCTATTTTAATGCCCTTGGCACTCTTTATGAGTCTGCAATACTCAGCCTGCTTCTATATCTTTACGTTGGGATGTTTAGCCTTACTCTTGCTCAAAAATCGCTCCATTAAAAATGTTTGTTTGGTCTTCCTATATTTAGGTATCACCTGCGCATTTTTCGACCTCCTTACCTATCCAATTGTGACCTTTGGTATTCCCGCCGTCTTGTACTTTTGTATCCGCAAGGCAGGCTCTCTCAAAGAAAAGTTGTTTGATCTTCTTAAAATCGCCGCCTCGTGGGGCGTTGGTTATGTCGGTATGTGGGCAGGTAAATGGGTTATAGGTAGCCTCATCACGCGCACCAACATCTTAAAAAATGCGACGGACCAAATCGTAGCTCGTAGCCTATACTCTTCTTCGGCCGACGTGGCTAATGCAACTGATTTTGATGCCTGGACCACCTTTTCACATAACTGGGAGCTGTTCTTTAGAACGCCGATTTCTTTCCTTATTTTAGTTTTGATAATCGTTCTCTTGATTATTATTATAATCAATATTGTGCGTCGGCAAACCACGATTAAAACCGTTTGCCAACAGTTGGTGCCATTTGTTTTAATAGCCCTTGTTCCCTTTGCCTGGTATATTGTGACCATGGAGCATGCCTGGTGGCATTCTATGTTTACTAATAAATCTCTAGCTGTAACTATTTTTGCTTTGCTTTGTGGGCTTTTTTACGTCGCTCAGGTGCGGAATGCTTTTTTAAAACAGCGTCAGCCCGGTCAACGAAAAAAGGGCAAAAGACAAAAATTGGCAGCATCATCATCAAAATAAAAACATATCGTAAACTAAAAGCCACTGGCGTAGACACCATAATTAGCCCCCAACACAAAAGGCTTGGTAAATAAAGTAGCACTATTGACCTTTTTTGATATAGCGTGGCAAGTGCTAATGAAAAGAGCATAATTATCGCTAGTAGGCCTGTGCTAATCATAGGGCGGAAAGATTGCAATTGCTCTTTAATAGAGTTGCCGGTGACTTTTTGAACAATATCTATATTGTGAATTCCATAATCATTTGGACTAATATATTGATCGATATATCCGTATGGATTCTGATAAATTGGGTGCCAGAAACCTGCCGTTTCTAAGAGAAAAGCTTTGGTGTAATCACCAAAATGTTGAGGTAAAATACTAATCCATGATTTAAAAAAACTGCCTAAATGAGATTCGAAATATTCCGTATGAAATTGTGGACTCCATTTTATACTGTCTACTATAAATGGCGTATAGGCTTGTCGCCAATCTTGAATTGGCATAATTTTACTAAGCTCGCCAAGCTTGTCTTCTGGAATTTGCTCTTGATGCGTAGTGAGAGTATATGCAATTTGCTGGAGTGGAATACCAAAGGCCTCGACGGAAGGTTTATCAATTTTTAAAAGACTGTACACCGGACCCTGTATAATCAACGCAAAACAAACAACACTGGAGATTAAAATCACGGGTAATTTACGTGCTTTCCAAAAGAAAATTAATAATATTGGAATTAATAAAATCAAAATATATAAGCCATTATTACGTAGGAAGGCTACTCCTAGACAAACCAATACTAAAGCAACGCCCTGCCAAGGCTGAATTTGAAAATTTTGCTCGCCAATTTTTAAAAGTAGTAGCCCTAGAGCCAATAATGCTATTGAGAAAAGAGGATCCTTCCACATAATAATCGCGTAGGAGGGGAACACTGGGAAGAAAGCAAAAAAGACCAAAACGAGACAAACCGGGACTATACGTACCCCACGTTTAAGTAAGAATAAGAGAACATAACTCAGCGCAAGGGCCAATATTAATGCCTGAAAACATGAAAAGAGAAAAATACCAATATTAATATTTCCTAGGATTTGCCCAATCCGCACAAATATCCCTACGAGTAGAGTGAAAAATAACGGGTGATGATTAGAAAAATGACCATCAAAAATTTGAGTGATTGATGCAAAAGAATCACCTAATACTGAGCCGGGCGCAAATGATAAAATATAAGGCAACCAGCATAGTAATAGAATACCTGCTGCCCCGAGCCACAAAATTAATTGTTGTTTTTTGCTATATTTTTTTGCCTTGATGAGGGTTCCCTGGATAGGTTTATAAAACTTTTTAACTAATAATACTAATCCTAGCAAAGTGCCAAAAACACCACAAAAAATCAAAATATCTGTCCAATAAAAATCGTCAATATAATTAACCGTCAGATTCCCAGAAATCTGGCCGCTATAATGCAGTTTAAAACTAAGAGTAATAAAAATACTAATCAGTATAAGTAAACTATACCTTAATATTTTTCGCAGCTTCATTCCATTATTATAATATATTTTTTATTTCAAAATCCAAGATTGTGCGGTAGTGCGATTGTTGTCGTATATTTGAATTGGTGTGCCATTCGCAATGTCGCCCCATCTTAAATCAATTACCTTGTTGCGATTACAAGCAGATTCAATTGTATACTTTTGGTCACTTAGCTTCATAAAGTGCCATTTTTGAGCACAGCCATCGTTATCAGACCACTGATCAATAGGTGTATTGTTTGTAGTGTCCCCAAAATGTAAGTCTAGGTTTTTCCCAGAATTTGGGTTCGTAAGTTTATAATATCCATTTCCACTTTGAGCAATTTTCCATTCTTGGGCTAGATTATTCTCACCGCGATCCCAAATTTGTAATTTAGTTCCCTCCTCCTTTGACCCCCACGTAACGTCAATCGTCTTCTGCGTGTTAAGCCCTGATGTAACTCGAAAGACACCGGTTGGGGCAGCGGAGGCTAAACGGATATCCCATTTTTGAGCGGCGGAATTATTGCTTTCATAAAGTTGGATATTAGTCCCGTCTTTCGTACCTGCGCTTTTGATATCTATAACTTTACCGGCATGACATGATGAAATAAAAGTGTAGCCATCTGCTGTATTTAAAATTCCCCATTCTTGTGAGCATGAATTATTATTAGACCATTGATAAATGTTTGTACCGTTATTGGTCTCACCCCATCTTAAGTCTAAAGATTTTTGAGAATGTGGATTATAAATACGATAATAACCTGTTGATTTGTTTCTTATAATGGTCCACTCTTGTGCCGCAGTTTTATTCTCGTGCCATGTTTGGACGTTAGCTCCATCTTGGGTTAAACCTCCAGCAATTTCCATTACTTGTTGGTCGCCAAGCTTAGAGGCAATGGTATAGGTCCCGTCTGATAAATTATCTAATGGCACCAGCTTCCATTTTTGAGCATCTGAATTATTAGCTCTCCAAATGTGTAGTTTGTTGCCATTAGTAGCCTTTGCATTAGGCAAGTCGATCACAACACTTGAAGAACAAGCAGAAACAAAAGTTATATAACCATCTGGGGTTCGAATTGGTTTCCATTTTTGAGAACACGTATCGTTCTCTGTATATTGTTGGATAGGAGTACCATTCTTTGTTTCGGCCCATTTTAAATCTACTAATTTACCAGAAACTGGACTCTTAATACGATAAAAACCATCACCTGCGTCTATAATCTGCCATTCTTGTGCTTGATTATTATCATATTTATCCCAAAGCTGTAAGCGCGTGCCATCAGCCATACTCTTATCCGTTAAATCAATTTTACGACCCACATTAACCTTGGACGAAATTGTGTATGTGCCCTCTACGAGTCGTATTGCTGTCCCTTGGGGTCCGGCGTTATGTATGTCGCCAAACCAGTCTGTATAATAAGAATAGAAGTTGCGGTTCCCGTAGGCGCTACAGGCATCACCGGTGCCATAATCGGTAGCAAGGGCCGCGCCATTTGGTTGGTATGGTGTATAGCGATATAAAGCAGAGGTAGCGTAGTTTTCAATATAAACATTGGTGCCACCACAACCAGCATTAGGGTTATATTGAACATAGTTATCTTGATATGCTGGATAATTAGACCAACCACCGTTTAACACTTCTCGGAAGAGGCCGGCGGCATTACGTAATTGATTCTTAAACCCATAGTATTTTTCTTCACAAGGTGCTGTATCTGGACAACCAAAGCCCGTGGCAGTTTTATATTGGCCGCTATGTGGAAAGTTATCCGTTACTAAGCCATTTTCTTTTTGCAACAACACTAGTAATACTTTCGGATTAATCTTATATTCTTGAGAAACTTGCCAAATAATATGTGCAGCTGTATCACCAGAGCCAATTACTGTACCATTACCAAAACGCTCTTCAGACATACATATAAAATGATCGGTAAAGTGCCACTTAACATTTGGATAAAGACGACTTTGTTCTTCGTAGAGAGCGCGGTCATAGTTATTACAAGGGTTATTTACATTGAGCCAATTTTGAATCTCGCCCTCGGACATTGAATTATAATCACTCATAACCTCATCACTCATAATATTACCAGCCCAGAAACCGCCCATATTAGCGGCGTTAGTGGTTTTCATATTTTGAAAAAGTAAAAAGCCTAGAGTTCCAATAAGGACAGCCCCAAAAATAGAAAAGAGAATATAGCGAAAGTTTATTTCGATCTTTTTCATAAATTAACCTCCTTTTCTATGATCCCAGTTTTATTATTGCCTTCTAAGTTAATTTTAACGTGCCAAGTGCCTGACCCAACTTCTGATTCGGCAGCATCAAAACCTTGGCAAGTAGAACTGGACGCGTTGGGGACTAGGGGAGTAGTGGCTGTATAGGTCTGTGACTCCTTAGTCATAGTAAGTGTGCATGTGCCACTGGAAATATATTGATCAATATTCACTCTTAAACTGAACTTACCATTAGCTAAGAATGCTGATGTGATAGATCCGGTCAGTTCATTCTTAGTATTCGGGTCTTCTCCTTCATATTGCTTGACTTCTTTAGGGTCGGTTGTTTCATTTGTTGTATTTTGAGTATTCGAGCCCGTTTGTTGAGAGGTAGTGGTGGTAGTATTATCAGTTTTTACTGTGTCTACATTAGATTTTTGATTTGCTTGGACAATCTGGACAATCACAAATATTAAAATCAGCCCCAATATAATTGCGGCCGCAACGATAATGATAATCTTGTTTCGTTTTTTATTCTCTTTTTTTGGTTTTATATACATAGCTAGCAATAACTCCTACTCTTCTACTCTATCACGCTTACGCCTAATTGTCAAGGGGTTAATCTAAGTTGTGTGAGTTTTTCTGATCTACCACAAACAGAGGGCGATTTTGAGCCTCAGCATGGATACGTGAAATATAAAGCGCAGTGATTGCTTGAGAGATTAACACCAAACCGACTAAAAATGTCATGAAAATCGCCATATGCACAGCGCCACTCCATTCTAGGTGCATAGGGTCATTCATAATATATTGTTCTATGATGACAAATAGGCCTAATAAGAACGAACCAACTGTAATAAACCCACCAATATAACCAAAAATCACTAGTGGCGTAGTGGACATCGAGATAAAACTGTCAACCGCTAATTTTATGAGCTTCTTTGTATCGTAAGAGGGTTTACCAGCAATTCTATCTGTAAACACTGCTGGCACAGTAGCGGTTTTGAAGCCCATCCAATCAATCAAACCCCTAGTAATGCGGCCATGCTCAGTCATTTTATTAAACTCATCCACCACTACGCGGTCTAATAAACGATAGTCTGTGGTATTAGCTCTGGTAGTTTTATTACCAGCAGCGCCGAGTAATTTGTAAAATAATTTTGAGGTAGCCTTTTTAAAGAAACCGCGCTTACCGTATAATCGACGCACCACTGTCACTACTTGGGCGCCTTTTTCCCATTCCTTTACTAGACGCGGGATCATACTAGGAGGTTGTTCTCCGTCTGAATCAATTGAGATGACCGCATCGCCTTTGGCATATTGGAAGCCAGCTGATAATGCGGCTTCTTTACCAAAATTACGTGAGAACGTAATCACCTTAAGGTTTGGGTCTTGGCTGGCAAATTCTTTCAGAACTTCTGCTGTACCATCGGTGGAGCCATCATTAATAAAGATGATTTCTTGGCGATATTTTTTGAGATTTTTAATAATAGGCAAGAGATGTTTCGTCAAAAAGCGGCTCAGCGACTCTTTTTCGTTAAAAACTGGAATTATAAAAGATAATAGCCTCTTTTTACTCATCTGGACCTTCCTCGAGGTCCAAATCTAAAATCCGGGCGGCTTTCTTTAGGATCTCGGCATCCTCTGGAGTAGCTTCTTTGAGAGCCTTCTCAAACAAATTGACTGTCTCGGGATGGTTTAAATCTACCACCTCTAGAGAGCGTGCCGCACCAGGGGTTTTCTTTAAAGCGCCTTTTTCAACTAAATTACTAACGTGTTCGGCCACCGAAGCTACCGAACTCAAACCCACCCCTGTCATAATTTCACGGTAAGAAGGCGAAAAACCTCTCTCATGCGTAAAATCTGAAATGAAGTTTAAAATTAGCGTTTGCTTTTTCGTGATTTTAACACTCATTATGCTATAATTATACAACAGATGAGTAAAAAAGGTAAATCAATTGATGGTTTGAGTGGTGGAAAACCTACCCAGAAAATGGGTATAAAAAGGCCAACTGTCCAGAGCAAAAATCAGGTGGCTAATACTTTAACCTCTAAGCGTCCTAAAACTGTTGATCGTAAGGTTGGTTTAGCTCCCACCCCAGCGCCCTCAAAAAAGAAGGGGGACGCGAATGATTTTTTGAAGCCATTACAGAGCTATGATTTTGATTTAAACGAAGACGACCTAAAGAAAGGTCGTCGCCAGAAGAACCAATTTAAGGGGGGTAAGAAAAAAAGAGGTTGGAAAAATTGGTCTAAAAAACGCAAAATTCTCACTATTGTTGGGGCGGTTTTATTAGCCCTCATTATTGGTCTCGCAATTTGGTTGCAAATTTTAATCGCTAGTCTAACGAACGGTAATTCTGGCTTGTTTGATTCCCTTAACTGGTGGGATGATGGTATCGCCCTCAAGAGAGACAAAAATAACCGTACTAATATTGTGCTCTTTGGTACTAGTGGTTATGATATGCAAGGTAGCGAAGGTGACGGGGAGCATGATGGTTCCCAGTTGACTGACTCTATTATGGTGGTTAGTCTCGACCAGGATACTAAAGATGTCGCGATGCTCAGCCTCCCCCGTGATTTAAAGGTTACCGAAGGGTGTGCCGCCGGTAAAATTAACGAAATCTATTGGTGTAATAACCAAGACGGACAGCACGAAATTCAAGGTGCTACCGCCCTGAATTCAGAAATTCAAGAGATCCTTGACCTCGAAATTCATTATTATGTCCATAGCGACTGGGCCGCAATTATTGAGGTGGTTAACGCTCTGGGAGGTATTACCGTCACTCTCGATGAGGATATCGCCGACCCGATGACAAATACTTATATCCCCGCCAATACTCCTACTCTTATTAATGGTGATCAAGCGCTTGGTCTCGCCCGTGCCCGTCACGGTACTATCGGGGGTGATTTCTCTCGAGGTGCTAGTCAACAAAAAATTCTAGTTGCGATTGAACAAAAACTTCTCGAGCAGGGGCTTAACCTCTCTAACGCTCTGCAAATGGTAAACACTATTGGTGATAATGTGCGTATGAACTTTAAAACTGATGAAATTAAACGCTTGGTGAAAATCTTTAAAGAATTTGATCCTCAAAATCTCCGCCAAGTCCCGTTGACTAACACACAGGACAACAAAGATTACGTCACAACTGCTACCCTCAACGGCATTTCTTATGTTATTCCTTCAGCTGGTATTGATAATTACACTGAAATTCAAGAATACCTCACACGTATGTTTAGTAGCGACCCGGCCAAACGTGAGGGTGCTAATATCATGGTGTTGAATGGCTCGCAAACTGCTGGTCTTGCCAGTACTGAGCGTGATAAACTCACCAAAGACCACTTAAAGGTTGGTTATGTTGGTGATGCGCCAAGCAGTGAATATACTGGCACTATTATCTATGCTTTAAATGATATTAAACCAGGCACTAAGGCCCTCCTCGAATCACGCTATGGTGTCCAAGTCCAATCAGCCGAAAATGTGCCCAAAGGTATCATCACTGATGGTTATGACTTTGTGATTATCCTTGGTAATCCAAAAACAGATAATTAATAATTATTCTTCGTCCGCTACGTCAACAGGGGAAATAATAATTTGGCGTTCTTTGCCTACCCCTTCAGAATGGCTCTCTAGGTCTGAATAGTCTTGTACTACTTTATGGACAATACGACGATCCGCCGGATTCAGGTCTAATTTAACTGGTTGCTTAGTCTCACGGACTTGTTTAATCCATTCCTCAGCGCGTTTAGTAATACGATCTGCTCGTTGGCGCTTATAATCCGCCACATCCACGTTAACACGCGTAATTTCAGCCTCTTTGTTCGCTAGAGCCATAGAAGTCAGATATTGTAGCGCTCGTAAATTATCCGCATTACGGCCAATCAAGAGCGAATTCATAGAGGTAGATGGCACCGACAACTGAATCACTTCATCGTCAATTGTAGAGCTAACAGCCACATTAATCCCGAAAAACGAGAGTAAATCCTCTAAATATTTAGTGGCAAAGCGAATTGATTCATCTTTATTCATTTCTTTCTCCTTTTCTTTTTAGTATCCTTCGCGCTGATGCGAGTGATAGTTGTGCCGGTTTTTTTGTTTTTGATGACCTGACCTTCTTGGATCTTTTTCACATCCTTGGTCTTCACTTTGCTAGATTCAATCTTTAAATCGTCGTCTTGACGGCTGAGAATGAGTTTTTGCTGGAAAGCATTGATAATATTAATTAACAGATAATAGAACACTAGCGCACCTGGCAATGGGATCATAATAAAGAACAGCATGACCGGCATAAATTTCGACATCGAGCCCGTCATCATATTATTAAGATCGGCCTGTTCCGGTTGTTTGCCTTCTTTGGCTTCTTCCATAATCTGGCGGAAGCTCTTCTTTTTACCCTTCTTTTTACCCGGCATTTGTTGTTGCATCACTAGATATTGAGTCACCGATGCTGCCACGGCAAAGGCTAAAATCACCCAACCATATGGGGAACCTTGGAAAATATCAGTAATTTTTGCATCAAGATTTACTAGATTAAATAATTTAGGATGGAAGTCATAATTCCCCGAATTACAAGTTCCGCCATCAGCTAGACATTTCTGCTGGGCATCAATAACTTCACTAATTTTACCGTAGCCGTGGGTAAAGGTATAAGCACGCATCTCGAGGTTATCTTGTGTGGTCGGCGTCACCATCACACGAATCGCGGTAAACAATGCAATAAAGATTGGAATTTGAATAATAAGGGTGAGAATTGAGCGCATTGGTTTAACTTTGTAGCGCTTATAGAGTTCCATAGTCTGGATGGACTCCATCTGACGATTACCCTTACAATTCTTCTTGATTTTAGTCAGCTCAGGCTGAAGTTTTTTCATGATTTGTGTCTGACGTAACTGGCTCTTCATCAGCGGCCACATTAATAACTTCACTAAAACTGTAAAGATAATAATCGCCAGGCCAAAATCACCCACAAAATTATAGATCACGAATAAGATATTCGCGATTGGCTTCACGATAATAAAGTCAATTAACTCAAACATATCTCTATCTATTATAACACAGCTCGGTTATTTCTCGGCCGAGTCGAGTAGAAGTTGGTGTACTACACGCTGAAGTTCCGCGAAAGGCATTTTTTGCACATCAGCGCTAAAAACCACGAAAATTGAATCTTGTTTGGTTTTAAAATTTGGTAATTCTAATCTAATAGCTTCAAAAACGCGGCGGCGAATCCGATTGCGCCCGACCGCAGATTTAAGAACCTTTTTTGAAACCACCACTGCAAAACGTTGGTGGCCCCGCTCATTAGGCGCAAAAACTAAGGAGAGACTCGGTGATCGGAGAGTCTTCCCCTTTTGATAAGTGTAGCGAATACCGCCACGGGAATGAAAACGATATCTTTTTGATAGCATTAAGCCGAAAGACGCGCACGACCTTTGATACGGCGGCGCTTGAGGACCTTACGACCTGCTTTAGAACTATTACGTTTCATGAAGCCGTGTTCGCGCTTGCGATGGCGGGTATGTGGTTGATATGTACGTTTAGGCATGTTGTAATTATAGCGTAGATTTCCACTATTTTCAAGAAGTTTTCCACACAGTCTGAACAGAAAGCCCTATCCATGTGGAAAAGTTCACCCCTGTTTTGGTGATTTTGGTATTTTTACATATTATAAAATATAAAAATCTGTGGAAAACTCCCAAAAACTTGTTATAATAAGAGTAGATATTAATTGTGGAGGGATAAATGGACGAAGTCTGGAATAATGTTTTGGCTAAAATTGAGCAAGAACTTAGTTCCGCTGCGTTCAAAACTTGGTTTGCTGGTGTTTCTCTCGTTTCTATTAAGAATGGGGTGGTGGTTATTGAGGTTCCAAACCCATTCAAACTAAAAACTCTCTCTACTCGTTACCATGAAAAAATTAAAAAAGCTCTCGAAGCTAATGATATTGAAGTTAAAAAGATAGATTATGTCCAGCAGACTGGTAAGACTAAGGTGAAACCGGCCCGCGAAGAAGCTATCACTATTAAAAACCCACGAAAAACTACTGATGTCACTTTAAACTATGTGCAGACTGGCCTTAATGACCGTTATAATATTGATAATTTTGTGATTGGTTCTAATAATGATCTCGCTGTTCACACTGCTAGAAATATTATTAAAAATCCGGGTAAACAAATTAATAATCCATTTTTCCTATATGGTGGTCCTGGTCTCGGTAAAACTCACTTGGTCCAGGCGATTGGTAATGCAATTCTTCAACAAAACCCTAAACTCAAAGTCCTTTATATCCCAATGAACCATTTTTACTCTGATTTTATTAATTCTATTAAAAATCAAAAAGGCGACCAATTCTCTAAAAAATTCCGTAGCCTCGATGTGTTGATTGTAGATGATTTTCAATTTATTGTTGGAAAAGAGCGTAGTCAGGAAGAATTCTTCAATATTTTTAACGACCTTTATCAGTTAAATAAGCAAATTATCGTCACGAGTGATCGTCTTCCTAGCCAAATCAAAACTGTTGATGAACGTTTAGCTTCACGTTTAACTTGGGGCCAGACTGTTGATTTACAGATGCCTAACTTCGAAGACAAGTGTGCTATTTTGAAGGCAAAAGCTGAATTTATGGGGGTAGATATTGAAGATGAAGCGATAGAATACCTCGCCGAAAATGTAAAAACTAATATTCGTGACCTAGAAAGTGAATTTAATCATTTACTTGCTATTGCTGATTTTAAAAATATTACACCCCTAACGGTACTCAATGATGGATATGTCCAAAAAACTCAAGCTCCCCGTACTCAATCTCTTTCCCCAAAACAAATCGTCCAAACTGTAGCGAATTATTATGATTTAAAGGTGAAAGAAATGTGTAGTAAGAGCCGCGTAGCTCATATTAAAAATGCTCGCCAAGTCGCAATGTATTTGTTATCTGAAGAATTACACCTTAGTACCACTAAAATTGCCTCTGAGGTTGGTGTAAAAGATCATACTACTGTTATGCATGGTATTAAACGCATCAAAAATGATCTTAAACTTAACTTTAGTTTACGCGAACAATTAGCGAATATTCGGGAGAAAATTTATGCCTAAAAATGTGTATAACTTGTGTAAAAACCTGTGTGATACTACGTGCAAAACTTGTGTAGAATTTTACACATTTTGTAAAAAAGCACAAAATTATTTTTCTAACGCGTGGAAAACTGTGAGTTTCGCACATTTTTCCGCAAGTTTTCCAGCAGTTTTTGCACATAATTTTAACCTCTGTTCTTCAACTATTTTTTCCACATTTTACACAAGGCCTATTACTATAATTACTAATATATTTAATAATAAAGTAGAGGAGGAATAATTATGGAAATAGAAATTAAGCAAGCAAAATTAAATAAAGCTTTAAAAGTCGTAAGTCGAGTGGCTAATAACTCTCGTACTGCTTTACCAATTTTGAATAACGTTTTAATTCGGGTAAAAGATAAGAAAGCCTCCCTAGTAGCAACCGATTTAGATAAAGCAATTATTAGTAATATTCCAGTTAGTAACTCAAAGGATGGTGATATCACTGTTCCAGCTAAACTTTTAGCAGAATTTGTTGATATTCTCCCCTCTACTGAAACCATTAAAATGGTTAGTAAAAATAATAAATTAAATACCTCTACTGATAAATATAATTCTACTATTAACGGTGTATCAGCCGAAGATTTTCCTGAACTCCCAGATATAGATCAAAAAACCGCAGTTTCATTCAAGATGAAAGTGGCTGATTTTAATAGTGGTCTTGGTAGAATTGTGATTGCTAGTTCTAATGATTTGACTCGCCCAGCTTTGACCGGTGTTTATTTTAATACTTTTGAAGGGAATCTTTATGTAGCAGCTACTGATGGTTATCGCCTAGCCGATCAGAAGTTTCTCAGTAAAGTAAAGAGTGAGATTCAAGCTATTATTCCTACCAGTTCTATCCAAGAAGTGATGCGTTGTATTAGTGATGATATGGACGAAATCGAAATGATTTTCGATGAATCACAAGTAAAGTTTCGCTTAGATAATATTGAGATTACATCCAAACTAATCGATGGTAGTTATCCAGATTATCGCCAATTGATTCCTCGTAGTAGTGATGTGTCAGTGGAAGTTGATAAGAATGAATTCATCCGAGTAGTGAAATTAGCGGCTCTGTTTGCTCGTGAGGTCGGCGGTTCGATTACCTGCGAAACTAACGCAAAAAAGAATACTTTAACGGTGACTTCAGTGGCTAATGAATTTGGCGAGAATGCTTCTGATTTACCAGTGAAAGTTGATAAAGATGTGAAGGTCACCGTTAATGCCCGTTTCTTACTTGATGCCCTCAATGTGATGAGTGGTGAGAAAATCACCCTTGGCTTCTCTAATAAAATGGACCCAATTGTGCTACGTAGTGCTTCTAAAACTCAAGATTATACCCATATCGTGATGCCACTTAAATCTACTTCATAAGGAGTAATTAGTGGCTAAAAATCAATTGATTATTAAAAGTGTTAAACTAGAGAATTTTCGTTGCCATACTGAAAAACAGCAAAAATTAGACCAGATGACTACGAAGGTTCTGGGGCCTAATGGTTGTGGTAAAACTTCTATCCTTGAGGCGATTTATCTTACAACTATGGGTAAAAGTTTTCGTGCGGTTGATCGTGAAATTATCAAGCGCGGTAAAAATTTTTATAGAGTGGAATTAGAGTATAGCGATGGCCGGACAGTGGTGGCTTTTTATACCGAGGAGAAAAAGCAATTTTTAATTGCTGGCAAAAAATCCCTGCGTTTACCAAAAGATATGCGCTACCCAGTGGTTTTATTTGAGCCAAAAGACCTTCATATTATCGGTTCTTCTCCGGCTCGTCGTAGGAGCTTTTTTGACCGTGTTTTTAGCCAATTAAATCCAGAATATAGTATTTATCTATCGCGCTATAATAAGGCCCTCCAGCAGCGAAATAAGGCCTTTAAAGACGAATTTATTCAGCCCGACGCGGTCTTTCCGTGGAATATTTTATTGGCGGAATATGGCTCTAAAATCCAACGGATACGACAAGAATTAATCGAGCAGATTAATCAGCAAATTACTTCTATTTATCAGAAAGTTTCCGGGCAAAAAGATCAGGTGCGATTAGAATACATTAATGATGGCTTAAGTGAGGATAAATATCTACGTCGTCTCGAAAAAGAATTCGACCGCGACCGCCTCTTAGGGTGCACAAACTTCGGTATTCACCGCGACCAATTTAATGTGATTTTCAATAATAATGATGCTGAAGGCTCAGCTTCTCGGGGCGAATCGCGTTCGATCATGTTAGCTTTGAAGTTTATTGAAGCGGATTTAATCATTAAAAATGACGGCCGCCGCCCGATTATTTTACTCGACGATGTTTTTTCAGAATTAGATGATAAACACAAAAAGAGCCTAACCCAGAACTTTAAAGATTATCAAGTGATTTTAACTAGTGTAAAATAATCTATTTTTGATTAGGGCTATATTCATTAACACTCATAATAACGCCAGTAGGAATATCTGGATAATCCGCATAATTCAAAATTAGATTCGGTCCGGCGACAATTTTCCATTGATTATTTTCTTTATGTAAAACTACCCGAAAAGCGTCATCAGCCAAATCCCATTTACTCTGTAGTGGTTTCTGAATAATTGTGATATACCAACTCCCATCTTCTAATAATTCACCAGTTTTTATTTCATAACCATTTAATTTATCACCATATTGGTTTTGGATAACAGAGTGTAGAGTATCTAAATATTGATTAATATTTAGATTACTTTTTTGTGCCGGAGTCTTTACTTCTTGTGTAGTAGACTGTGATATATCAGGAGAATTGTTTTGATTATTATTTTTATTAACAACTAAGATAATTATTATTACAACACAAATTAAAATAACGAGGCCTAGAATTACAAAAATTCCTATTTTTTTCTTATTCATTTATTGCCTCCTGTGAACGGATTAATGAAATTATTAAATTCTATTTTATAATCACCTGGATCATAACCAAAATTACGGATTTTACTAATACTGAGACTACGCTGTGCCGCATTAGAACCATCGATATGGATTATCGGAGTATCATCTTGAAAAGTATAATTGATCTTTAATTTATCAGAATAATAAGGTAATTTTTGCAATAATGGATATTTATTAATAGGGTTCTTATTAGAATCTACGAGAATATCTGTATATTTATTTCCAATATTATTTTTATCTAAAATTTGATTTATTAAACCATTTGGGACGTTAATTGCTTGAAAATCATTTTTACCATAATTAGTCCCAAAATATTTTATCTGATAATTTTCACCTTCTTTTTGAAGAACCATTAAAGAACTATTACCATAAGAAGTCGAAGCAGTAGAAATAATTTTTACTGCCACCCATTGACCGTCTTGGCCTATTTTATGCAAAACAGCTTCATTCAAATTGATTTTACCTTGGGTAGTAATCGTATTAGTTAATAGTTCATCTGTATCACTTTGGCTAGCAGCCTCTATTGTTAATGGGCGGTTATCTTGATTAGCTAAAAAGAATATAGTAATTACTAATGGTAAGATTATAAATATTACTATACAACCAATTATAAGTTGATATTTTGGGATAGTTTTAATTTGATCTAACATATTAATTAGCTCCTTTCCAACGGAAGAAATGACCATTCGGACCATTCATATTTGTAACCGACCAACTATTAGATCCAGAGTAACCTATGTTATTATTTCTCCCACTTCTTCCTTCCCATCCACCAGTTTCAGCAATTTTTGTTACAGTGCCATTATCAACTTCAATAACAATACCACCATGGCCTTCAGGGGAGTTATAAGCAAAAACATCCCCAGGTTGTACATTAGACCTATCTATCTCCTCATATTGATCATTATTGAAAATTGATTGGGATGTGAAGCTAGTCATTGTGCCAAAGGCTTTGTATATAGATAAACTCGCGAAACCTGTACAGTCTACATTAATCGGTGCCCCACTTAACATGGCTTGAAAATCACTTTCATTACCACTATGTCCACCACCCCACGTATATTCACTACCATTTTGGTTGGCAAGTTCAATAATATCTTTTACCGCTTGTACGACATTCTGACCACCTATAGAAGCCCCAGATGTATTACAGACACCCCCACAATTTACAGCGCCGAATTGGGCAATTACTTGTTGACCTTCAGGGCTATTGATATATGCCTGAAGTGCGATTGCAGCATCTTCAACACCCTGCCAACACGTTCCTTCACAATAAGGTGTTTTTTGCAATTCTTGAAAATAAACAGCTGGGTTGTTGCTTGATTTTGCTGCCTCTAAAGCCTCTTTATACCCAAAATCACCACCGGATATTAAAGCCGCATAGGTATCAAAACCCTCGCCAATATTAGCATAATTTATTCCAGGACCAATACCCCAATAATTATTTCCGGGACCATCAGGTGATTCGAAACGGCCATGGACCAAAATAACATACCACATATCACCAAAATCATAAACTTGACCAGCTCGATATGCCACATCACCATAATTTTCTAATAAAGTTTTCATAGTTTCAGTATCATTATTATTAAAAGTCATTAATCCAACTTCACTAGATTGTTTATCAGCATTATTCGCACCCGAAATACTGCTTTTATCACCATTTCCACCACCCGTACATGAAATACGATTAATTGCTTCTTGAACCTGAGACCAAATATTTCCTGGATCACTATGGTTTTGTGGATCAGGTGCATGCATATGTCCTACGATACCAGTAGTGTTATCAAAGGCGGTTGCGTCCATATGGTGACTATTAACATCACCATCCCAATTTACGGAGGTAGATAATGGAATTGTTGTATTATTTTCGTTCCCCCATTTATTAATAGCAGCCAGTAATGTGGCTAAATAATTCCATTCTTTTTCTGTAAATTTTGTAAAACAATAATCACTTCCATTATAATCTTGGCCATTAATATTACAATCACCACTATTACCTAACCCATATCCTACTATTTCAATCTGGATAGCACCACGTACATCGTCAGTATCAATCATCGCTCCAGAAGGACGATCAACCGAAAAATGTTGATGGACTTCCTGAGTTTTTAAATCAATCGTAAAATGAGCCGCCTCTTCTTTTTGGGAGCGATCATAGGCCGCTAAACCACCTGTTGTACCTTCGGTATAATGTAAGACAATTTTATTAGGTTTCCCACCGTTAATGGTGTATTTATCAAATCCTAATCTAACAGCATCCCCTTCTTCGCGCACATAACCAGGCATATTATTACTAATCCAACCATTATCCCATTCAACTTCACTAGAAGGCACACCTGAGCCTCCCCCACTTCCTCCCCCACCACAAGGATCATAAAAGAGAATATTATTTTGTGCGTAAAAATCAGTGAATTGATCCGGAATGGTGCTTTTCGCAGAAACTATACTGGTACAACAAAAAACCAATAACATACTCAAAAGACTGGCCCCACCGTAGAAACGGAATTTTTGCCAGAATTTCATCATTCCTCCTCAGGGTTTGTGGTGATTAAGCCTTCCTCAGTTTCGGAAGCAATAATTTGCACATGGACGTGATTCGAGCCGGCAAAGAACAGACCTTGCCCGACCGGGAAGTTAGCGAGACGTTTACGTTCTTCAGTAGTTAATTTAAAGACATCAGATAAAATATCCACAGCGGCCGAAGATTGTTTCAAGAATAATTGCATTGAGGAGTTGTTTACGATTGCGCGACCCATTTTATTACTCATAAAATCTTCTACGTCCTGAGTGACAGTGGTGAGACCAAGATTATATTTACGAGCGCGCTTTGCTAATGAGAATAAGAAGTTAGCCGAATCTTCAAATTGCATCAGTTGCCAGGCCTCATCCACGACAAGTAGGCGACGCTTTTGCTCAGCGCGGATAACATTCCAAACGTGCGACAAAATAATATACATTGCTACTGGGCGGAGCTCATCTTCAAGGTCGCGAATATTAAAGACCACCATCGGGTTATTGATATCGACATTCGATTGTTGCGAGAAAATTCCCGCAAAAGTACCAGTCGTATATTTACGTAGACGCTGTGCTAACTGAGGCCCAGAACCATCCATATGCGCGAGCGTATCATAAAGATTCATAATCGTTGGTGGTGGCGATTGATGAGTTAAAGGATCAGAAGTAATACCAGCGCGTGCATAAGTATCAATTAAAGCTTGGTCGAGATCTGCTTCTTCATTAGCAGATAATGCCGGCACTACTTGACCATTAGCTGCGACTTGGTTACCACCCAACATCAGCCTAAATAATCCATGCAAAGTCACTAAGTTCGCACGCAAAGCATCATTTGCTTCTTCACTATCAATTACTTTTGGTAAATCAAACGGGTTAATACGCACATCAGAATTCAATGACAAACGAATATAAGAACCACCGACCGCTTCACAGAGTTTTTGGTACTCATTTTCTGGGTCAATAATGATGATTTCCGAACCGACCATCATTGAACGTAGGGCCTCCAACTTCACTGTAAAAGATTTACCTGCACCAGATTTCGCAAAGACCACAAAATTCGCATTTTCCAGAGAGAAACGATCGAAAATTACTAAGCCATTATTATGCATATTAATGCCATAAAGAATACCTTTTTCTTGCGTGAGATCAGCAGAAGTGAATGGGAAGCTTGTAGAAATTGCACCAGTGTTCATGTTGCGGCGAATTTGAAGCTGGTCGGTACACTGTGGCGCGGTGGTATTAAGACCTTGCTCTTGTTGTGAGCTAGCAACTTTAGAAAATACCATTTGCTGACCAAAGAAAGTTTCAATTTTATTCTGCGTAAATTCCAGTTCTTCTAAGGAATTACCCCAAAGAGTAATATAAAGTCCAAAACGGAAGAATTTTTCAGCACCAACTTGGAGTTGGTCTCGTAATTCCTCAGTATCGCTCAAGGTGGCTTCAAGTTCTGGGTCGCGCACCCGACCTTTTTCGGAATTAACTGCCATGGAAGCTTCAATTTGGGTGGCTTTTTTACTTAGATTTTTCATAATTACGCCAGTATCAACCGGGTAAACATACATTGAAATATCAATCACCTCATCGATATTAATAATTGGTGACAGCCAACCAGTTGTAAGTGCGCGTGGATAGCCATAAATATAGAGGGTACGACCATACTTAGTGCCTAGGCGGAAATAAGAAGAGTGAATTTCGATAGAGGATGGGGAGATTAAGTCGCGTAGAGTTGTAATACCCTGTTCAAAAGCTTGTTGAACGCGGGCTTCTTCCATGGCTCTTTGTTGAGCGGCAATTTGTTCGGCGGTTAACTGTTGTTTAGCCATTTGGTGCTCCCTTCTTCACATAAGTTGTTGCGACCTGACTAAAATCTACCAACGGTTCGCGTACCGCGGTATCTGGGTTATTGAAGTTGTAATATAATTCAGCTAATTCTTTTGTGTTGAGACGTACAGAATTAATGCCGATTTGGAATAAGCCAGACATTACAGCATTGACGCGATTATCGATTTCCTCCGAAGCTTTTTGATAAACATCACGGTTAATGCGCGTTACGGGAGGCGTTGTACTTTTACCAAAAATCTTAAAGAGACTCTTGGTTTGTTGAAGGGCTTTTTCAACATCATTAGAAGAATAATATGGAATTACTAAGAAGAAAGACTTATCCATAATATTAGCTTCTTGCGACAATAAATTAATAAAGTTGATATAATCATCCATCAAAACACCAAGGAGCATATTGTCGCTGTTACGACGCATCTGAGACAAACGCTCAATATACGGCCCAATATCTACTCTTTGAGAACGAATTAAAATTTGTACAGTGAAATCGAGTGAATTTAAGAAATTTTGATAAGAATATTCTACACCTTCGCGTTCTTCACTAGACATCAAATCAAAGTTGATTGATTGACAAGCGACCACGGCACGGAAAGAACCATCCTTCATAATCACGAGGCCGTCACGTAATTCGGAGATTAAAGAAGTTGCTTGGGTAGAAGTTGGATTGTCGGCTTTGGTAGATGTCGCCGCTTGAGGCTGGACAGTTTGAGGTTGAGCAATAGCTTGAGGTTGCTGTGGAGCCACTGGTGCTTGAGGCTGCATCTGTGGTTGCGGTTGTGGTTGTGGTATTTGTGATTGAGCTTGCGGATTCATCCCACCTCCTTAATGTAGTGACACATACACTTCGTTATTATTTTTTTGCTGACGGCGGTCAGCCTCTTTCTGAAGAGTGGAAATAGATAAATCAGGATTTTCGTTGGCTAAATTATTAAATTCTTGGGCTGTATTTAGCGGTGGCGTTGGTTGTGGCTCAGGAATTACGTGACTAGTTTGAGGTGCCATTTGTTGGGCCTCTTCCCTTTCTTGAATTGCCGCGCGCATTTGGTTGAGAGCCTCAGTGTGATTACGATCTGCGGATTTATCTAATTGTTGGTTGAGGCTAAAGCTACTATTTTCGTCAAACATATCAGGGATAGCTTCAGCTTCAGCGCGTAAATCATCACGCATAGGTTGGTTCACGGCTTGGCCTCCAGAATCAACTACGTCTGCTAAGAACGATAAACGATGGCCAGCCTCTTCCTGACTAATATTACGTGTTCTTGGTTCTTCAACTTTTTTAGGAGTGGTAATTTGGATAGTTGATTCACGCTGCCCAGGTTTCCAAAGGCGCATACGGGGTTTTGTATAAAAAGAAACAATTGCAGCAAGGTAAGTCTCCATGGGTTGATCTTTTTTAAGCGGCAGTGCCAAAATCGCAAAAAAGAACACCACCGGCAACGGAATAATGGCGAGGAGCGGAAAGATCTGGAATAGAGCAACCGCTAGAGCAATCCCACCCGCAGCAACTAACAGATAAATAAATTGTCTGAACGAAAAAGGTCCAAGCAACTTATCATCGGCTTCCACATTCTGAGGAACCTTGTATTGTGCCATACATATATCTTATCATGTTTATGGTTTTTTATAAAGAAAAAAGCATAATAAAATTAGCGTTTTTTTTGTTTTGGTGATAAGATAAAGGTATGAAGAAAAAACTCGCGCTTTGCGTAGGAATTTTAAGTATACTATGTAGCTTAGCTTTTGGAGTTAATAGCCAACCCGTAGCAGCTGCTTGTGATCCCAATGCAACTTTTCTCGGCTTCCCAGCCTGGTACAATGGACTCTCATTAGATAGTAATTGTAATATCAATTCTAGTGCTTATCAAGGTGGTGATGGGATGGCGAAACTGGTCTGGACTATCGTGTTGAATATCATGATGGACATTTCGATTGCGATCGGTATTTTGGCGACAGCTTTTGTAGTTTATGGCGGCTATCTTTATATTTTTTCGCAAGGCTCACCGGATAGGGTGGCGAAAGGAAAAACCACACTTCGGAATGCTGCGATTGGTGTCGTGATTGCAGTTGCCGCCGGTGTGATTGTCGGGACGATAAAAACTATTTTAACAACATAATGGAGACTATATGAAATCTTGGTTAAAAATTTTTGCAGATGATGCCGGAACAGTTAAAAACACGTTAGAACAAAATCTACCTAATACAAACAGTGATTTATCTAGTAATGCATTGCTTTTACAAATTTTAAACTGGAGTTATGTAATTGCAGGGTTAGTGGCGGTTGGATTTATTGTTTATGGTGCTTGGCAATATATGTCTGCTAATGGTGAGCCAGATAAAATTAAAAATGGGACAAACACCATTTTGTTTTCAATCGCTGGTTTGGTAATTGTTTTATTAGCAGCCGCTCTTACAAACTTCGTATTATTTAATGTTGGGAGTAATGTTTAATGAAACGAGTGATCACAGGTGTTTTAATAGCTATTATGAGTTTATTTTTCCCATTTACAGTGACTTATGCCGATTGGAATGACCAGGCATGTAATTTACCAAATGCCGACCCAAATATGTGTAATCCAAACACAACTGCGCCAGACTTAGCGGTTACCTTAATTAATGTTATCATTGGTGTTTTAGGAGTCGCTGCTGTTGCTTTTATAATTTTAAGCAGCTATAGGTATGTAACAGCTCAAGGCAACCCAGAAGAAATTGCAAAAGCACGACAAGGTATTATCTTTAGTGTGGCTGGTCTTATCGTGGCATTATTGGCTTTTGCGATTGTAAACTTTGTCGCCTCTAACATCTTTGGTTAATTTTTTATTTTTTATAAAACTGTGATATAATAAGCGTAAGTTAAATAAAGGAAAGATCTCCATGAAAAAATTTTTTACAAGCATAGCAATCGCAGCCTTGGCCGCTTTAGGTCTTGGTAGCTTAGCAACAGCTCAAACTACCCCAGTAGTTGCATCCGGGCTAGATTATGTTGAACAATACCAACAAGAATCTAACGATGGTAACGAAACTAACTTGATGGACCGTGTCAAGGTGATCATTAACGTTGTTATTGGTGTTATCGGCCTCATCTGTGTGGTGATGATCATCGTTGGTGGTATTATGTACACTACCTCTCAAGGTAATCCTGACAAAGTTAAACAAGCAAAAGATATTATCCTTTATAGCATCGTTGGTTTAGTAGTTGCGCTGCTCGCATTCGCGGTGGTTAACTTCGTCTTAGTCAACGTGTTTAATCAATAATATGAAAAAACCTTTCTTTAAAATACTTATTAGTTTAGGGATTGTGGCTGGTGCTTTGGTGCCAACCACTTCTACGCTAGCGACAGTTTCTTGTCCAAATGGGTCCGCCAGAAGCAGTGCGGATTCTTATGCTGAATGCAGCACACCTGAAACTACTGGCGACGATAGCTTAATGTCGCGCGTCAAAGTAATTCTTAATGTAGTAATCGGGCTCATTGGTGTAGTGGCCGTGGCGATGATTATCCTTGGCGGTATTCAATATACAACTTCACAAGGACAACCAGATAAAGTAGCCCAAGCCAGGAACATCCTTATTTATAGTGTTGTTGGCCTTGTAGTAGCGGTATTAGCTTTTGCGATTGTCAACTTTGCCTTGACAAGTGTTTTTCGATAAAGTAGGATCATTAAAATATCTCCTCATGCGAGGAGATATTTTTGTGGCAGATATTTAGTATTTTATTGAACTGTGATTTTAGTAGGAGCTTCGACCTTTTCCTTATCAAAGGTAATAGTCAAAACGCCATCACGGAGCTCAGCTTTGACGCTATTTTCGTCTTCCTTCACCTGAACTGGTAAGGCAATAGTACGAGAGAACTCACCCCAATAACATTCTTGAATATGCCAGCAGGTAGTGTGTTCGTCTTCACCACCACTCAAAACACCAGAAATAGTGAGAATATTGTCAGCAATAGTAACGTTAAGGTCAGACTTTGAAATACCAGCGGTACGAGCTTTGACCACTAATTTTTCAGCTGTTTCATAAACATCAACTGCGAGCTGACCTGGGAAATCATCAGCGTTATCCCATTCGTCATCTTCTGGCTCAGCTTCACTCTCAATAGGAGCTTCTGGAGCTGCCTCAGCAGGCACCTCTTCTACGCTTGTGTCCTTTTCAGTTTGTTCGGCAAGATTGGCGTCATCTTCCTCATTCAAGAAAGCAGCAGCCAACTCGTCTTCTGCTAATAATAGATCGTCCTTTTCTGTACGAGCCATAATTAATATCCTCCACTTTATACTGTTATGCTTTATTATATATCAAAATACGATAAAATCAATAGTTATTATGAGTTTTATTGTAAAAATTACAACAAAAAGCCCAATTTTAGACCTTTTTTGTCCATTTCACTGTAAAAAATGCGGACATTTAGGAAGGCCATTATGTGAGTGTTGTAAAAAATACATCACGAAACAAAATTCAAAAAACCACCAGCTCCAAGATTTTGTAGATTGTTGCGAAGGTTGGACTTGTGGTTGGCGCGATGAAATTCCGGGGCAGCTAGCCCAAGATTATAAATACCATTCTACTAGGGCAATCGGACCGATTTTAGCCGAACTGTTAGCCGCGATTATACCTGATTTGGGCCCTGATGTTATCATTGTTCCTCTACCCACTAACACAAAACATATTCGAGAACGCGGTTTTGATCATACGCAAAAAATCGCGAAATATTTAGCGCGGCTACGGAATTGGCAATATCAGCCAATTTTACGTCGCGAACAAAACACAGTTCAGGTTGGCACCTCACTTAATGAGCGTCATCAACAGGCAGAGTGTGCTTACAGCCTTAACCCAAAATTTAAAATTGATCCGACAAAAACCTACCTATTATTAGATGATATCGTGACAACGGGCGCTACGATTTTGGCGGCAACTGATTTATTAAAAAATAAAAAAGCTCACAAAATTTACGCTGCTACAATTGCGGTGAGTCGTTAATCAATTTTAACTGGATTTTGAACGCCAAGGGCATTAAGTACAAAGTTCACAATCGCGAAAGCCAAAAGTGCAATTACTAAGCCTAATACTGCATATAAAATCGTGTTTTTGGCGTCCGTGACTTTTTGTTTGTCACCGCCAGAAGTGACATATTTGATACCGCCAACGATTAACATTACAATTGCAATAATGCCTACCACGTAAAGAATTGTGTTGGTGATATTAGTTAAAACACCGTCGGGGCCAATTAAGTTAGCTGGCATATCATCAGTTTTAGCGGCATTGACACCGTCACGTACGCCACTAAAAGCACTAACATTCATCACTTTTGCGGCACTCAAAGTTAAGATTGCCCCAATTCCTGATACTGTTTGCCCAATAGCCTTAATAACTTTTTTCATAACCACTTTCATTATATCACAAAATAAAATACTGGCGGAGGGTGGGAGATTCGAACTCCCGCTCCAGGTTTCCCCAGACTAACGATTTAGCAAACCGTCCCCTTCAGCCACTTGGGTAACCCTCCGTATCTATATTTTATCATATTTTTATCGGTGAACTCAAGTGTGCTATAATTTGGTTATGGTAAAAAGCTCTGACCAAATGTTAGTCTCATGGCAAGCACATGAATACATCCAGCGTGAAAAAAATGCTGGCTGGTATGTTGGACTAATTTTGATAGGATTAGCGCTATCTGCTCTCTTAGTTTATCTACAACAATGGACTTTTTTAGCCTTAGTGGTTGTGAGCGTAATTGCTTTATTAATGTATAGTTTGCGACCTCCACGCACTATTAATTATTCTTTAACTAATAAAGGGGTGATGATTGGCGACAAGCTTCGTCCATATAGTGATTTTAAAGCTTTTGGAGTGGTGAATGACGGCGATCAGCATTTTTCAATTGCATTAATACCGCGTAAACGTTTTTCTCCAAAACTAACGATTTTCTTCCCCGAAAACCAAGGCGAAAAAATTGTTGACGTGTTTGGAAGCCGTTTACCAATGCAAGAAGTCAAACCTGACTTTCTCGACCGAGTGGTTAAATTCTTGCGTATCTAAAAAACTTATGCTATTATCAAGAAAGTAATGTAATTTGAAAGGTGGGCTCATGAACCAAGACGATAAAAACAACGACTTACAAAAAGCAATTAATGAAGTAACTCAGGCTGCGCCAAATCCTCAGGAAGCTGCGCCAACCATTTCCCAACACGGCATGGGTATGACTCAAAATACAGATGACAAAACAGCTAACTCGGACGTAGAGGCTGCGATGGCTTCAGTTTTGCCAGGTAGCGACAATACAACAGCGACTCCTCCTACTACACCTCCAGTTTCAGGGGTTGATGATGTTAATATTTCCCACGTCAAAGAAGAAGCTTTACGCGAACTTTCACCTTTATTAGATAAAACCCAATTAGAGCCCGATCAAAAATTCAAAATTTATCGCGATATGATTGAAACTTTACACGAAAATTCTCTATTAATGCCTGCTCTTGAAGCCGCTAAGCAAATTCAAGACGAATCGGATCGTGCCGACGCTTTACTCTATCTTGTTAATTTGATTGATGATCTTGGTATCAAATAAGCTTTAATAAGCACCCATACCAGGGGCGCCACCAGCTGGCATCTCTGGTTCTTTTTCTGGAATTTCTACAATCAATGCGCCCATTGTGATGGCGGTTGCTGCGATGCTAATAGCATTCTGGACGGCTTCGCGAGTGACGCGAGCTGGGTCAATTACACCAGCTTTTTTCAAATCAACCACACCCTTATCAGGGTTCATAACGTCTACACCATAACCAGGTTTGGCTTTTTGGATTTCTGAAAGTAGCGCCGGAGCGTTGAGGCCGGCATTTTCCAAAATGTGTGTACAAGGGGCGATTAAAGCATTTTTAACAATTTTGGTAGCGGAATCTTTGCCACTTAACTTGTTTGCTAGATTGACGAGCGTCACACCACCACCAGGGACAATTCCCTCAGAAAGGGCAGCTTTAGTAGCGGCCACGGCGTCGTCGACACGGAATTTTTTCTCGTCAATTTCAGTTTCGGTAACACCGCCAACTTTAATGACGGCCACTTTACCAGATAGCGCAGCGGCGCGTTTTCCAAATTCACCTTTTTCATAATCAGAGGTGGAGCGTTCAGCTTGCGCGTTAATTAAATCAATACGTGCTTTCACGTCACTAGCTTTGCCAGCCCCTTTAACGATAGTAGATTCGTCTTTAGTGGCAATAACTTTGTTGGCAGAACCGAGCACATCGAGGCCAACTTCTTCTAATTTAAGACCTTGCTCATCAGATACGACAGTAGCACCAGTGAGAATAGCAATATCTTCCATAATCTCCTTGCGGCGGTCGCCAAAAGATGGAGCCTTCAAAACCAAAGTGTTAAATACCCCCTTTAATTTATTCAGAACTAATACAGAGAGTGCTTCCCCTTCGACCTCTTCAGCAATAATTACGAGGTCTTTTTTACCAGATTGAGCACATTGTTCTAACAGAGGTACAAGTTCATTAGCAGTGGAGATTTTACGATCAGTAATTAAAATGAGAGGTTTATTAAAAACGGCCTCTTGGCGGTTAGCATCAGTGACGAAGAACGGGGAAGAATAACCTTTGTCATAAGAGTAACCTTCGACGATTTCCTGCTCCATTTCCAGACCTTGGCCAGGCTCAACGGTGACTACACCGTCCGGGCCGATTTTACTGATGACCTCGGCAATTAATTTACCAATTTCAGCATCACCAGCGGAAATTGTGGCGACTTCGGCGACTTTTTGGTCATCGCCAGCAATCTGTTCAGCGGCTTCGTCAATTCCCTTAGCTACTTCTTGACCAGCTTTTTCGATGCCCTTACGGAGCTCCATTGGATTCATGCCAGCAGCAATCAGCTTATTGGCTTCGTTCAAGATATTGTAAGTGAGCACTGTAACAGTAGTAGTGCCATCACCAGCAACTTTATTGAGTTTTTGGGCGGCTTCTTTGACGAGGCGAGCGCCGATTTGCACACCAAGATTTTCATCTGTTACTTCAAGATCAACTGCTTCAGCCACGGTTACACCATCATGGGTAATCACAGGGCTACCATAACTTTTTTCAATCACGACGTTTTTGCCTTTAGGGCCAAAAGTCACTTTCACAGCATCATGCAATTGTTTGGCACCAGCGAGAACTTTGTCGCGGGCTTCTTCGTTATAAAAAATCTTTTTTGCCATATTTTCCTCCTTAAATTGTTGCTAAAATGTCCTCTTCCTTGAGGATTAAGTATTCTTTATCGTCCATTTTGACGTCGGTAGCAGCGTATTCTTTAAAGATAACTTTGTCGCCCTTTTTGATAGATTTTACATCTGGGCCGACGGCTTCCACCACGGCATAAGCTGGCTGCTCTTTAGCTTCGCCGAGTAAAATACCAGCCTTAGTTTTGGTTTCTGGAATTTGTTTGACCGCTACAACTCGATCTTTTAATGGTTTAATCGTCATAAAATACTCCTTTATTACCCCTATAATAGCATAGAATTTTAGCACTTGCAAGTGTTGAGTGCTAATTTTGGCAAGTGGCGGACATGTCAATTAGATTTGTAATTACGCCAGCAGATTTTAGATAATGTTCCAGAGAGTCGTAATTACCGTTATTGTATTTACCAGAGGCGATTTCGGTAGCGGCGTCAATTCCGACATAACGATAATGCCAGGCTTCCCAGAGGCCGGTGCTACCACTCGCATCAATGTTGGCTGGCTCGGACATCGAGCCGCCCGCCCATTCAGCCGGAAAACGATCAATAAAACCAAATTTATAAGAATTATCATGCAGCCACTGCCAATCTGGGTGTTGCCCCAGTAATTCTGGATCCAAAGTGTCACCATAGGCATCATCTACCAAATCACAAGTGTAACCAGAGTGATGGTCCGAACCACCAGTGGCCACACAGAGGCGCCCACAAGTGGTTCCCCGGGCACGGAAGCAGGAACGCGTGGTTAGGGTATGTCCAGGATAGGCGTTTTGATAGGCCTGAACCATTTCATTAAGGTGGCCAGCCGCTTCCTCGTCTAACAGGGGTGCGCCATTGCCACTGTTCCCTTCCTGAATGCCATAAGTAGCGGTTAAATTAATTAATTCCTCTTGGCGCTGGGCGATAAAATTCGTATCAACAGAAAAGTTTGGATTAATTAACATCAGGGGTCCCCAAGCGGTGGTGCAATTGCTGGAACCATAACGATTCGGCATGGTAACAGAGAGACCCGCGGTTGGGCCAGCGGGTTTTGAGGGTTCTTCTACAGAGGTAGGCTCAGCCACAACCGGTTTCTCGACAGGATTATTTTTTGGTTGATTAGCGGGCACAATCAACACAACAATTAGCGCCACAACAGAGATAAATGCCAACCCCACACAGATACAGACCACCGGATGCACCCGCATGAATTTTCGAATTTTCTGCATAAATTTAGTATAATAGAAATATGAAAGAAAAGCTAGAAAAGTTGCCTTTTTACAACACCGCGGTGTTACCCTATCATTGGCTCCAGTCCTTCAAAACGGGGGTAAAATACCACTTTCCTGGCAAGCGCCTCAAAATTATCGGTATTACAGGGACGAATGGTAAAACCACCACCAGCTTCATAGTCTGGAAAATGCTCAATCACGCCGGCCACAAAACTGGCCTGATGACCACCGTGGCTTGGGGCGTGGACAAACTCCACCACCAGGTTGAACACATGACCACCGTTGACGTGAATAAGCTCAATCAACGCATCACTAAAATTGCCGACAGCGGCGCCGAATATCTAGTCTTGGAGGTAACTTCGCATGCTTTGGCGCAATTTCGCACTCTAGGGGTGCCGATTGATATTGCGATTTTTACTAATTTGTCGCACGAGCACCTAGATTATCACAAAACTTTCACCCGCTACCGTAATGCCAAGAGAAAATTATTCAAAAAGGCTAAATTTGGCATTATAAACGCCGATGACGCTAATGCTAAATATTTCCTGAGTGATTGCCGTGAATCGACTACTTATGGCGTTAAACACGGCGAGGTGCGTGCTGAGAGCATAAAATTAAGTGCCGACGGCGTGCAATACAAATGTGGTAATTTATCGATCAAAACTCAAATTCCAGGCGAGTTCAATGTTTACAATTCCCTGGCCGCTGTTTGTGTTGGTCAACAACTAGGCCTTACTAAAGCCGAAATTGAGTCCGGCATTGCCGCTCTAACAGAGGTAGAAGGTCGTATGAACCGCATTGACGAAGGTCAGAATTTTGACGTGATTGTGGATTTTGCCCATACACCTGATGCTTTGCAAAAAGTTTTTGACTCAGTCCGAGGCCATAAAGGTAAAGTCATTGCTGTCCATGGTGGTGCGGGCCGTCGCGACGAAAGCACCCGTGAAATCAGGGGTAGAATCCTCGGCAAAGAAGCTGATCTGGTGATTATTACAGAGGATGATTCACGTGATGAAAATCCCGCCAACATTGCTGCCCAATTTGTCAAAGGTGCCGAGAGTTCTGGCAAAAAAGCCGGCAAAGATTTGCTGGTAGAATTAGACCGCTGCAAAGCTATTAAGCTAGCTTTTGACCAAGCCAAAAAAGGCGATCTAGTCTTGCTACTTGGTAAAGGCCACGAAAAAACCATCATCCGTGCTGATGGGGCTCACAAATTTGAAGATATCAAAGTTGCGCGCGAATTATTGAAAAAATAATTATTTTTCCTCAGGTTCGTAAAGCGAAATACCTTCAACAATGTCTTTGGTATTGATTTTAAGTGCGGCGGCCATCGCCACAGCGCAAGCCATATAAGAAACGGTTGGTTCGCCAGTTACAAATGAAGCCACAGTAATAGGGGTGCGATTCATGGTTAACACAGCTTCGGTGCCTTTGCGGTAAAGTTGCGAATGGGTAATAAGGATGTCAGGGCGGTTTTGGGTACCATAAGTATAAGTAGCCTTAGCTCCTTCGTATTTAGCAAACTCGGCATAATGAGTATCGTCGGTGTTTAATACCACAATTTCAGGAGCGGTTTTAAATAAAGTGGCGCGAGCAGCTAAGCGGTCTTCGTTGGTCATATCGGTCAAGCCAGATGGAATGCAATTTGTCATCACGACGGCATAAATTGGTAAGTGTGCAAAAACTTGATTATCGAGATCCTTGGTTGAAGCCGTGATAATAGCAAATTCTGCACCAGATTTCCAAGTGTCGCTGAGGAATTTTTGCAAAACGCTCGGGCGCACTGAATCACCAGATTCCAGGGCGTTAACTTTATATCCAGCCGTGTCTAAGATATCGTGGACATAATGAGCCACTGTGCTTTTCCCTGTTGTGCCGGTCACACAGATGATTTTTAGGTCACGGCCAGGGTGTCCATAATAGGCTGATAAAAGTTTATTCTTGGTTCTCTGGAGATGCTTTTTCATATTTTTACTATACCACATTTTCATAAAATATGGTATAATGTCCCCGTTGTGGTTTTACCACAATGCTCATTTAATTTCTAGGTGGACGGCAAACGTCCACTATGCGCCCGTAGCTCAGCTGGATAGAGCGTTGGCTTGCGGAGCCAAAGGTCGTAGGTTCGAATCCTGTCGGGCGTACCAAATTTCTAGATTTTTAACGAGCGGAAGCGAGTTTCCGCAGTAAGAATGAGCTTTTCAAGACGCCTCTGTACAACAGGGGCGTCTTTGAGATCAAAACCACTTTGTTGACCCCAATCATGAAGCGTAGCGATAAGCTCACTACACAAAAGCTCAAACCAATAATCTAAAACTTGTCGTTTTCTGGGTCGCCAAGTTCCTATTAATAATGTTCGCAGTTCCCCAAAAATCGCCAATAATAACTGATAATGACGTAACTTACAGGTCATCGTGAAATATTTTTGATTTTTACTAATAAAAATCAGCAGGTTTCGCAAGATAATTTTAAGAGACACATCTTGAGAAACAGAGTCAAGAAAAGCATTCTTTAGTTTTTGCTCAATAGACTGCAAAACCACATCCGTATTTTGATAGTGGTCATAAAAGGTGGAGTAAAATATTTTTGCTTCTTCGCAAAGTTCTTTTACACAAATACTATGATCGCCGCGGCCTAAAAAAGTGATAAAAGTTTGGTTGATCTTTTGTTCTGTATTAAGGAAACGTTTGTCGTTTTTGTTTTTAATTTTTCTCATAGGTAATAGTATAGCACCCGCTGATAACAGGATACTAATATGGTATAATAAGAGACGGAAGCGTGGCTGAGTGGTTGAAAGCGCACGACTCGAAATCGTGTGGGCGCGCAAGCGTCTCGGAGGTTCGAATCCTCTCGCTTCCGCCAAGTTTAAGGAGGTTATATGAGTAGTATTTTTAGCAAAATCATCGCGGGAGAGATTCCCTGTTATAAAATTTATGAAGACGATAAGACTTTTGCCTTCCTTGATATCAACCCTGAATCACCCGGACATACCTTAGTAGTGCCAAAAGTTGAAATTGATAAAATTTACGATTTACCAGATGAGGACTATCAAGCCTTAATGGCAGCTGCCAAGAAAATCGCCAAGAACATGGAAGACAAAACCGGCAAACGTACGATTTGGAAAGTGATTGGCGTAGACGTCCCCCACGCGCACATTCACCTCTGTTCCTATGACAAAGATTGGCATGAAGGCCGTGAGCTTAAGCTCTCCGAAGCCGAGATGGAGTCTCTCCAAAAAGAGCTAGCAATAGAATCCCATTGACAAATTATAACTTTTATGATAAAATATAGGTATCTGGTCATTAGCACTGGCGCACCTTAAATTCCAGGTTTTAAGGTAACCAGTGTTTTTTGATTACTTATTGTCGATTGGGGAAAACCCCGAAAGGAGAGATCTATGGTAAAAAGTAGAAAAATAGAAGTAAAAAAACATAGGTTCCAAATTAAGTTACGTACAAAAATGTTGATGGTTTGTCTTTTGGGTATCGCTTTTATTGTAGGATCTGTTTGGAGAATTGATCTAGCTTACGCGATGGAGCGTGACGCTCAAATTCAAGAGAGCGCGAAATGTTTGGCGGAGGAAATCTTGCAAGACACCTCCAACCCCACCGTGTCATTAGCACTAGAATGTGATGATGGTGATGGTGCCACAACAGAGTCTTTCTCTATTTTGGTTTTATCTCAACCAGATATTGAAAGTGTAGCCAAGCAGATTTATACAGAGTGGCAACAACACGCTCAAGAGACGGGACGGCATTTGAATTGTTATCGTGGTGGCAAGCTTATCTGAGTGGATTCTAACCGCACGGCTATTGTTTTGGCCGATGTTGATGGTAGTTATTGTTTCACACTCCAAATGGCTCGCCATATTTAACCTGGAAAACGGCCTTCTTTAGAAGGTCGTTTTTTTATGATATGATAGGAATATGAAGTTTGCAAAGAGTTACGAGCCAGGACAATATGAGCCAGATATTTATGCGGCTTGGGAGTCGAGTGGGTGTTTGCAGCCTAAAATCCCCCAGTACGAAAACCCAGCGGATAATTGGGAGAATTCTTATAGTCTAGTGTTGCCCCCTCCTAATGCCAATGGCGATCTTCATCTTGGGCATGGCTTAACAGTAGCGATTGAGGACACTTTGGTACGCTATTACCGTATGCGTGGCAAAAGTACTTGGTTTGTACCAGGGGCAGACCATGCTGGTTTTGAGACCTGGGTAGTTTACGAACGTGAACTTGAAAAACAGGGGCACACTCGTTTTGAATATTCCCGCGATGAACTTTATCAACAGGTTTGGGATTACGTGCATGAACAGCGTGGCAATATGGAATTACAGCTACGTGCACTTGGTATTTCCTGCGCTTGGGACGACCACACCTTCACTCTAGACGAGAATGTCGTTAATCGCGTTTACAACACCTTTGAGAAAATGTGGCATGACGGCATGATTTACAGGGGTGAAAAGCTAGTTAATTATTGCCCAAAGCATCAAACTGCTTTTGCGGATATCGAAGTTGAACACGTAGAAGAAGATGGTTATTTATGGGATATTGCTTATCCGTTGACCGAGCCTCAAGATGGCTTGTTAGAATTAGTGGTTTCGACCACCCGTCCAGAGACGCTCTTTGGCGACACGGCCGTGGCGGTTAACCCTAAAGATGAGCGCTATAGTTCCCTAGTTGGCAAAACCGTGCAATTACCTCTGACAGACCGTGCCATTCCAATCATTGCAGATGAGCATGCTGATATGGAGTATGGTACAGGGGTGGTGAAGATTACGCCAGCCCATGATTTTGATGATTTTGAAGTTGGTGAACGTCACGATCTTCCCCGTATCGCAGTGATTAATGCCGACGGCACCATGAACGAAAATGCCGGCCCAGATTATGCTGGTTTAACGACTCTCGAATGCCGTGAAAAAGTGCTCGAAGATCTCGAAAAAGCCGACCTTAACAGAGGTAAAACCAAGATTACCCATGCCGTGGCTCATTGCTACAAATGTGGTACTGTGATTGAGCCGATGCTGAAAGAACAGTGGTTCGTGAACACTAAGAAATTAGCGGCTAATGCCATCAAACATCTCGAAAAAGATGAGATTAAATTCTTCCCTGCTAACAAGAAGAACGTCTTGATTAATTATCTTAAAGAGTTGCGCGATTGGAATATTTCGCGTCAGATCCCCTGGGGGATTGCAATTCCAATGTTTCGTCGTGAGCGCCTCAGCCCAGAGGAAGAAGCTAAACTCGCCAAAGACAAAGTCCCCGAATGGATTTTTGACACCCGCACTAATCTAACAGAGATAGAAGTGGGTGGTTTGAAGTATTATCGTGATGAGGACACCTTTGATACCTGGTTCTCGTCTTCGCACTGGCCAATTGTTTGTACTGATTGGACCGAGGATCACCCCAATGGTTATTATCCTCTTAATGTGATGGAGACCGGAACGGATATTCTATTTGCCTGGGTGGCACGAATGATTATGATGGGTCTTTATGTCACTGGTGAGGTGCCGTTTAAAGAGGTGTATTTACACGGTCTGATTCTTGATGCTCATGGCCAGAAAATGTCCAAATCTAAGGGGAATGTTTTGAATCCAATGGACCTTGTGACTAAGCACGGTTCGGATGCTTTTCGTATGGGTGTGCTTAGGGGTCGTTCAGCCTCTATGAATCAGGCTTTCTCCGAAGATTCCGTTATTGCTGGCCGTAACCTCTGTAATAAGCTCTGGAACATTGCCCGTTTGGTGGAGTCGATTGAGCATGATTCGAGCCATGAAACTTTGACCCGTAATACCGGTGAAGATTGGATTTGTCGTGAATTGAATGATTGTCGGGCCAAGATTGAGAAAGACTTAGCTAATTATCGTTTTGCTGAGGTGGTGGAAACCCTTTATAACTTAGTCTGGAATAAATATGCCGACTGGTTCCTGGAGAGCCAAAAATTATACCAGAATACTTCCCTATTACGTTCGACCTTAGAGATGATGCTGAAGATGCTCCACCCGATTGCTCCGTTTGTAACAGAGACAATCTGGCAGCATTTACCCTGGACGGAAGGTTTACTAATGGTCCAAGAATGGCCGAGCCAAGACCTTGAATACGACGCCATAGCAGCTGCCGAGTTTGAAAAGCTTATGTTTATCGTGTCTGAAACCCGCAGCGTCTTACAGGACGTCTCAGGCGGCAATAAATGGAATATTTTGTATGGTGAGAGCTCGTTAGTGGCTGAAAATGCTGAGTTGATTAAACTTTTGACTCGCGTTCCAGAGGTGCTTCCCTGCCAGGACCAACCTCGTGGTATGCGTCTACCAATTATGAATTACGAATTGTATTTGGATGTTCCAGAGGAAGTTGTTCAGGAATACAAGGGGAACTTAGAGGAGAAAATCTTGGCGGTTGGTCGCGAATTAGATGGTTTGAACGCTCGGATGATGAACCCAAATTATGTTGATAAAGCGCCTCGCGAATTAGTCCAAGAAACAGAGAAAGCGATCAAGGACAAGTCTGCCCTGATTGAGCGCCTCAAACAACAAGCCGAATTAATTTAGTTTATGAAAATATTTTACAAAAAAAGTTTTTCATAACATAACCATTTTGCCAGATCTGTTATTTTACTATTTTTCGTTTAATACGATTAGCTTTACGCAGGGCCTGATAAAGGTGATATTTCCCGGGATTATTGATAATATCCCAAGTACCACAATAGTGCACTGCTTCCCCATCGAAGGATTTTTTGAATCCAGTAAAACCAGCCCAGGGGTGATTTTTCGGCGCACCCTCAGGGGCAATTCCCCAGAAGTCAAATTTTTGTAAGCTCTTTTCCCTGGCGTCCAGAATTAATTGAATAGTAAGGATGCCAGTCGCGTGGAGTTTAGCTCCAGTAGAACTTTGCGCCCCTTGTAGATTATAGCGGGTGTGATTATCGTCAAAAACTAGGCCTGCAGCTAGGATCTCTCGCCCCTGTTTTGCGAGGTAAAGAGTCGCAAAATCTTGTTCTAATTCCGTGGCTAAATATTTTTCCGAAAAAGTGCCGATTTTTTTGGTTTGAGCGAGTTGTTTTTGAAGCATTACAAGGTGATGGACATCTTTTGGATCATGGCTTTGAACAATGGTGATGTCCCTGTTAGTGGCTGTGCGGTGGTAACGCATTAGACGTTTCGGTAGACGGGTCTTAAAAGTGTCATCGTCCCCTGTTAAATCTAAAACCCAAGTGTCGGCCGGATTGAGATCGTGGGATTTTTTGGCTTTAAGAGACTTTAACAGGGAAAGATGGTTTTGGTTTTGGGGCTCTACGCGTGTAAAGATGGCTTTTTGTTCAGTGGCTAATTGCGACAGGGAATCATAGGCTTTTTTAATCCCCTGCTTGGTGGTAGCACAAGGGCCGTAAGGGACATAAAGATAATTACCAACAGGAGTAGTCTTTAACTCGGCCAAATAACAATACCCTTGACTTTCTTGCCAAAAAGTGGTATAACCTAAATCTTTCAGGAGTTTTTGCCAAGCTGAAGTTTGCTGTAGTGGAGCTTCCATATAATTAAATTATAACATGCTATAATAAAAACAACATTAAAGGAGAAATATTATGACAGCTAAGCAAACACAAGCAAAAACCGAATTAGAACAGGCGATGGATCAAACCAACGCCCAGGCTACACAACAAGCCCCGGCTCCAAACGCACAAACTACACCGCAGTATGATGCAGGGAAGAACCACACCCTAAGATTAGTGGCGTTCATTTTTGCGTTAGTTAATACGATTGCTATGGGTTTGCCGGGGTTATTTCTCGCCCTACTCACACCCCTGTTTGCAATAGCTGCAACAGCTAATGCAGAGGCCTTAGCGGGTGTAGTGATGGCACCGTTTCTCTTAATACCTTTAGCTTGGATGATCCCAATGACCGTCCGCACTTATAAAATTTACAAGGGACGCAAGCCAAACACAGTTGCTTTTGGTGTCTGCATGCTGATCTTCGTAAATCTAGTCAGTGGTATTCTTCTACTTTGCAGCGACAAAGACGCCTAAATTACAAGAGCTTTAATTGATTTTGAAACTGAGGCTGAGCGGCGAGAAATTCGTCGACGGCTTGGGCTACGCCAGGTAGTTTGTGATTAGCGTAGTCGTGAATTATGATTACGCCATCTGGAGCGAGACGTGGCGCGACTAGTTTTAAGCTATCTTTAATAGATTCATAAAAGTCGCCATCAAGGAAGGCAAAGGTGATTTGCTTAGGTAAATCATCTGGGGTGAGGTCCGAAAACCAGGCTTTTTTGATGATTGGGACAGGAAGGTTAGCGTGGAGAAAGCGGACTTTGACTTCGCGTTTTGAAACGGCCAGGGCGCCGGGTTGGAATTCGGGACTCAGCTCTGATTGGTCTTGGTCAGATTTTTCTGGTAGGCCTTCAAAAGAATCATAAAGCCAGAGTTTTTTAGTGGAATGATTTTTGTGTAATAAATCGGCGAGGAGCAGGGAAGTATCACCTTTGTAACAGCCGAATTCAACGAAGTCGCCAGGGACAGTGAGTGCTTGCTTGGCGCATTGTAGAATTTGCTTGGTTTCGGCATCTGAAACTTGGTCGTTTTTCCAGCTCATAATTAACTCTTGGAAATGTCAGAACGGGGGTAAATATCTAACTTGGATGGATCCACTGGTTTGACCCCCGATTTAATTTCATAAAAAGCCGCCGCTCCGACCATGGCGGCGTTGTCGCCAGTGAATTCCAGAGGAGGAAAAATTGCCTTTTTAGCTTTTTCCCTTAGAGCTACATTCGCGGAGACGCCGCCGGCGAGGGCGATGGATTGTACGTCTGGATGTTGCTCGAGGGCTTTTTGGAGTTTGTCGAGTAGAATGTCAACAGCGGTGGCTTGGAAGCTGGCGGCGAAGTCGGCAATTTGCTGTTTAGTGAGATGGTTTTTAAGGTTGTGACTGGGGTGAGAAATGGGCAAGCCACATTCTTTTTGGACGGCACGGAGAACCGCAGTTTTGAGACCGGAAAAAGAAAAATCTAGGCCTTCGACATGAGGTTTGGGTAATCTATATTTACAGGAGTCACCATTTTTGGCTGCCTCTGTAATGGAGGGGCCGCCAGGATATGGTAAACCTAGGATTTTTGCCACTTTATCAAAGCATTCACCAACTGCATCATCTCTGGTGGTACCAATAATTTCAAATTGATGATGCCCTTTCATATAAATAATCTGCGTATGCCCACCACTTACTACCAATGCTAATAGAGGGAATTGTGGAGTTTGACCTTCACCTAGCCAGTTTGCATAAATATGCGATTTAAGATGGTGGACAGGATACAAGGGTTTATCATGTAAAATCGCCAGGGTGCGGGCGGTGAGAGTGCCGATTAACAGGGAACCAAGCAAACCGGGTGTGTGGGTAACGGCAATTGCGTCAATTCTAGACCAATCATCTTTGCTATCAGGGGTGATAAAATCAGCGTCTCTGAAAGCTTGGTGCAATACCGGCATCATTGCTTCCAGATGTGAACGCGCTGCCACCTCTGGGATCACACCCCCGTAGGCCGCAAAAATATCAACTTGAGAAACCACCACATTGCTCAAAATCTCGGTACCATCTTTAATAATTGCCACCGCGGTTTCGTCACAACTGGTTTCAATCGCCAAAATATTCATAAAACTATTATAACACCGAAAAATATGGTATAATATATTTAATAGACATGCGTGGGGCATATTTATTTGTTCTTTAAGGAGGTGGTTGTGATGGAAAAGCAGCATAAGATTACTGGTCCAACCGTTTTGACGATTGCGAGAATCGTAGCGGCGCTTCCAATGGTTGTCTTCTATATGATCGATAAGCCTTGGGCAAAATGAGCCACGCTAATAATCTTCGTAGTAGCGGCGTTGACTGATTTTGTGGACGGAAGATGAGCGAGGGCCACGAACCAAGTCACGGACCTCGGGAAGATTCTAGATCCAGTAGCAGACAAAATCTTAGTCTATGGGATTTTAGCATGTTTCTGCTATGCGAAGCCCGTCATGGTAATTGCATTAGTAATTATTTGTACACGGGATTTGATTGTAGATGCAGTGCGTACGGATGTCGCCAAAAAAGGCATAGTAATCGCCGCGTCATGACTTGGCAAAAGTAAAACCATGACTCAGATGATCGCTATCGTGCTGATTTTATTCGGACGTGTGGTACTCTTTGCTTCACAAGCTTGAGAAGTGCGCTTAGCACCATTAGCCTGAGGCTTGGGGGTAATTTTATTTATGGTTTCAATTTTCCTTTGTTTATGGTCGGGGTATGATTACCTCAAAGGGGCAGGTTATGGCTTTTCAACCACAAAAAAGACGGTCCTAAAGTAGGGCCGTTTTTTCTTATCTAAATTTGGCGGAAGGGACAGGATTCGAACCTGCGAAGAAGTTGCCCCCTTACACGCTTTCCAAGCGTGCGCCTTAAACCACTCGGCCACCCTTCCGTCTCTGTAATAATTATAGCATACTAAGGTTTTTCTGAGGTAGTTTCTTCCATGATGTCTTTTTTGATTTCTTTTTTGATGTCTTTTTCAAGATCTTTTTCGAGTTCTTTTTCAACGTCGCGTTCAACTTCGGCAATTTCCTTTTTAAGGTCGGCCTTGTGACGGATGTGACTGACTCGGTCGATGTATTCAGCCGAAATAATACTAGCTGGCAGGGCAACGAGAGACAACCCAAAGATAATAGAGCAAATGGCGATAATATGGCCAGTGACAGTAGTCGGGTCTTGGTTCCAGACAATAATTACCCAGTAAATAGCATCAAAGTAAGTATTAAAATGCTCGGGTTCGACATTAAACATAATCAGCCCAGCAATAGCCGCATAAGCTATACCAAAAATCCCGACGGTTATCAGTGGGCGAGCGGATTTTTTCAGGATGCCGTGCAGGAGCTTGGCGTTTTCGGAATAACGTACGAATTTAAGGACGCGCACCAGACGTAAAATACGGGCCGCGCGGAAGAGACGGAAAAGCTTGAAAGCATTATTAATAATGGTCAGCGATGGCAAGATTGATAGTAAATCGACAATTGCCATCGGCGTAAAAGGATATTTAACAAAAGATTTCCAGGAATGTTTTTTAAACTTAAAATCGGCCGTGGCCCAACGCAAAATATAATCAATGATGAAAATCGTCACGCAAATAATATCTGTCACATAGAAAAAAGTGTTGGTTTCTTTAAAGACGAGAGGGAAGATGCTTAGGAAAATAATAATCAACATCCCAACGTCATAAATCCAACCAAAACGATTGGTGCGTTTTTGGGGCTCGATCACGTCGAAGATCTTTTTACGGATGGTGTTGAATTTTTCCATAGTCTAATTATAGCATGAGCTTAATGTGATTCGGCGGCACAAGTGGTATTAATACCAAGATTATTTAGGATAGTAGTTTCGTGATTTGGGATCATATAAGTGGCGTGGAGCTCAGTACCGCGTAATTTTTTAAGGTTGTCGAGCGCAGTTTTAACGATCGGGTTAGTAGTAGATGAGATACTAAGGGCAATTAAAACTGAGCCGAGATCGAGCGAACTTTTCTTAAAATTAGAAGTGCGATTAGTGATTTTTAGAATTGGGTCGAGCAGTGTTTCGGAAATGATATCGACGTCATCCGGAATACCAGTGACATGTTTAATAGCATTCAAAAATGTGCTCGCCACAGGGGAAAGAAAGCCGGTTTGGCGACCAGTAATAAAATCATCGCCGATTTGGATGCAGGCGCTAGGCAAATGACAAGCGTCACGTTTGGCTTCGGCTTGATGAACGACGGGGCGATCAGCCTCAGTGATGTCGAGCTCGTTCATCAACATTTTAATTTTTTCGGGCACCGATTCGTCCACGAGGCCTTTTTTGAGATCAATCAAAGATTTAAAATAACGGCGGATGATTTCGTCTTTGGCAGCCTGCTCAGCGATTTTTTGATCTGTGATACATTTAGCTAGAACGTTGACGCCCATATCAGTTGGTGAATAATAAATATCGTGGCCGATAATGCGATGTAAAATTTCCTTCAAAACCGGAAAGACTTCAAGATCGCGATTATAATTGACCGCCGGTTTGCCGTATTTTTCGAGATGGAAAGAATCAATCATATTACGGTCGTCGATGTCGGCGGTGGCAGCTTCGTAGGCGAGGTTGGTAGGGTGTTTGAGCGGCAAATCCCAGACCGGGAAAGTTTCAAGCTTGGCGTAGCCAGCCTTAACCCCGCGTTTATATTCATGATAAAGTTGCGAAAGGGAAGTAGCGAGTTTGCCGCTATTAGCCCCAGGTGCCGAAATTGCTACGATTGGTTTAGTGGTTTTGACGTATGGATTTGCGCCATAGCCTTCATCGCTCACGATAGTGTCTACATCAGTAGGATAGCCCTTCGTAAAAGTATGTAGGTAGGGTTTAATATTATAATCTTTGAGTCGGTTGATGAATTCTTGGACTTTGGGTTGGCCGTCAAAAAGTGTGATCACCACATTATCAACGGTAATGTCGCGGCTGCGTAAAAATTCAATTAGGCGTAGCACCTCAGATTCATAAGAAATCACTCGGTCCGAACGGATTTTACTGGTTTCGATATCATTGGCGTTAATACAGAGGATGACCTCAATGTCTTGCTTAAACTCCTGGAGCAAGCGAATTTTGAGGTCTGGCTCAAAACCCGGCAACACACGCATGGCATGATAATCGTCTACAAATTTTCCCCCGAATTCTAGATAAAGTTTGTCAAAAAGTTTGATGCGTTCTTTGATTTTGCGCTTTTGCAAATGTAGGTATTTTTCTGAATCAAAACACTCTTGCACCATAACCTCCTTGGCATTTATTATAACACAGCTATTGACCTCGCTAAAAAGCCTATGCTATAATTACCCACATGAAAGACGGTCATGTGAAAAACTTGATTAAAAGAAGTATGCTTTTTGCTGTGGCCACTCTTACCCTCACAATGTCTGGGGGGGGGGGCATAGCAGAAGCTGTTAGCGACTCTGCTCGCACTAAAGTAAACTTTGATGTCGATCCAGTTATCTCTATCACTGCCCCAGAATCAGGTAATCTAGAAGACCCAAACAACCCAGGCCAACCTATCTCTCCTACACAGGATGGTACCATTGCTACCTTCTCTGAAGCCGTCACAGTATCTACCAATAACCTCACCGGCTATAAACTACTTATGTCCATGGGCACAGGTAGTTCTAACAATGCCTTAGTGTCTACTACTACACCAAGTAACACTATCCCCTCCATTGCCATAGACACTACTACCACCTTAGCCAACTTACCACCTAATACCTGGGCCTATACACTAGAATCAGGAGCCAGTGCTACCTACAGATCACTACCAGACCCATTAGCCACTCAACAAGACCAAAAACAACACACCATTAAAGCCGATGGACAGATGGGTACAGAAACCACTAATGTATCTTTTGCTACTAAAGTAGATATGAGAAAATCAGCTGGTGTCTACCAGAACTCCATCCTGTATACTGCTACAGCTAATGATCCACCTGTCCTAGCTCCACATGCTCTTTTATGTAGTAATGGCAACCTAGAATTCGTCTATGACATTAACCACTACAATGTAGGAGACCCATGTATATCTAACGACACACCAGTTATTAACAATACTGATACCATCACAAAAGTCTATGATACTGAACATAACCCTAGCCATCCTTTCCCTTACAATCCACAATCGTCCTCTGATATTCCTTGGCACAGCAACAACGCAATCACCTCCGCCAACTTCTCCCCCTCCTTCTACAATTACCAACCTATCTCTACGGCTTTTTGGTTCAGTAGTGACACATACCTCTCCACCATCACCAACGCCCAGAACTTTAATATAAGCCAAGTGACCGATATGTATTATATGTTCGCCCATGCCGGCCGCGACGCCTCCTCTTTCTCCCTAGACCTCTCAGGCTGGAACACCTCCAATGTGATCGATATGAGTGAGATGTTCACCTATGCCGGCCGCGACGCCTCCTCTTTCTCCCTAGACCTCTCAGGCTGGAACACCTCCAATGTGACCGATATGAGTAATATGTTCGCCCGTGCCGGCAGCGACGCCTCCTCTTTCTCCCTAGAGGGGCTCAGTAACTGGGACACCTCCAACGTGACCAGGATGTACAGTATGTTCTTTGTGGCAGGCGTCCGCAGCTCTTCTTCCTTCTCCCTAGATCTCTCAAGCTGGGACACCTCCAACGTGACCAATATGAACAGTATGTTCTACCAGACCGGCTTCTACGCCTCCTCTTTCTCCCTAGATCTCTCAAGCTGGGACACCTCCAATGTGACCAATATGAGCTATATGTTCTACCAGACCGCCAACTCCTCCCCCTCCTTCTCCCTAGACCTCTCAAGCTGGGTGCTTAGCCAAGCGGCTGATGTTAATATTAATATGAGCTATATGTTCTATTCTGCCGGCCGCGACGCCTCCTCTTTCTCCCTAGATCTCTCAAGCTGGGACACCTCCAACGTGACCAATATGAGCCATATGTTCGATTCTGCCGGCCGCGACGCCTCCTCTTTCTCCCTAGAAGGCCTCTCCAGCTGGAATGTCTCCAATGTGACCAATATGAGCTATATGTTCAGCGATGCCGGCAACAGCGACTCCTTCTCCTCCCTAGATCTCTCAGGCTGGGTGCTTAGCCAAGCGGCTGATGTTAATATTAATATGAGCTATATGTTCTATAGTTCTGGCGTTTCAACCATCTATGTAGGGGATGGTTGGAATACGAGTAGAGTGACAAATGGTTACTATATGTTCTTTAATGCCACCAAACTCGTAGGTGGCCAAGGTACGACATATAGTCCTTATCATACAGACGCAGAATACGCCCGCATAGATAACCCAGCAGCAGGCCAGCCAGGCTACTTCACTGGTCCAATCAACCCAACGCCAATTGGTGGAAATACCATTGATAATGTCCATAATACCTATAACAATACTTCTGGTTCTAGTGATGACGGTACCACTGGCATCACTACAGCCGACGGCTATGTCGCGCCCCAAGGTGTCGTCAATGCTTCCGCCAATAGCTCACCTAACTGGTTCTTAATTATTTGTCTAGTTGTCTTATCCCTCGGTTTGCTCGCTTTAATTATCTTCTTGATTTGGAAACTGCGTAAGCAGAAAAAGACTGCTACGAGTGCCTAGGCACAGTGTGGTAAAATATAGATAATGGAAGAAATTCAAAAGCAGCTTCAGAATGTAATTAAGGAGCTTTTTGATGTTAAGTTGGCGCCGGAAGTGACCGAGGCTCCAGGGAACATTGAGGCCGATTGGTCGTCCAATGTGGCGATGCAGTTGGCGGGGCAGTTGCATCAAAATCCGACGAAAATTGCTGGGCAGATTGCTGAAAAGATGCCGGGACAGACCGAAGTTTTGTCCCCGGGGTTTTTGAATTTTATATCACCAGATGAATATTTTGTAGGCAAAATGGCGGAAATGTCGGCTGATTTTGCTAAATCTATATCATGTAGTGAATATTCTGGCCAGACGGCAGTGTATGAATTTTCTGATCCAAACCCATTCAAAATGTTGCACGTGGGACATTTTTATACGTCAATTGTGGGCGATAGCCTAGCAAGCCTGGCTGAATATGCCGGCGCAAAGGTAATTCGTGCAAATTTTGGTGGCGATTTTGGGTTACATGTAGCTAAAACGCTCTGGGTCTTAAGACAAAAAGGCTTGTCTGATTTTAGTATCCAAGATATTGCTGGATGCTATGTGGAAGGAGAGAAAGCCTATAACTCAGATGAGCAGGCGCAGCAAGAAATCACAGAATTAAATAAAGAAATTTATAAAATTAGCACCGAGAATTTACATGATTCCGAGTTGGCACAGATGTATTGGCATGGGCGCGAGATCAGCTATCAATATTTTGAAGATTTTTATGCACAGATTGGCGTAAAGTTTGATAAATACTATCCCGAATCCAGCGTGGTTAAACGCGGTCTAACAGAGGTGATGAAGGCCTTCGAAGCTGGAGTTTATGAAAAAAGCGATGGCGCGATCATTTTTAAGGGCGAGCCTTATAACTTACATACTCGCGTGTTCATTAATCGCGAAGGTGTACCAACTTACGAAACTAAAGACGTAGGACTATTGTTTACGAAATGGGATGATTGGCATTTTGATCAATCGATTGTCATTACCGGTAATGAGCAAAAAGATTATATGGCAGTGGTGCTTAAAAGCGTAGAGCAATATGCGCCAAAATTAGTTGAACGCAGTGAGCATTTGACGCACGGGATGGTGCGTTTACCGGGCGAGCAAAAGATTAGCTCGCGTGAAGGGAACGGACCAAAAGCTGTGGACGTATTAGAGATGGTACGGGATAAATTACAGACTGAATATAACAACTCTGATATGAAAATCGTGCTAGGTGCGATTAAATATGCCTTTTTGAAGTACAAAATGGGCGGGAATATCGTATTTGACCTTGATGAATCTGTCTCTATGACAGGGAACTCTGGCCCGTATTTACAATATTCATGCGTACGCGCGCGTAAGATTTTAGAACGAACTCAACATGCAAAAATTAGCACCATAGAACCAAATGAACGTGCGTTGGTTAAAAAAGTTGTTCAATATCGCGACGTGCTAAATGTGGCGGTGAGCGAAAAGGCGCCACACAAAGTTTGTAATTATTTGTATGAGCTGGCGCAGGAATTTTCGCGCTTTTATGAAAACTGTCCGGTCGCGGGTGATGCGCGTGAAGCTGAACGTGCGCAGATGGTCGCGACGTTCCTGAAAGTTATGGAGCATGGCTTAGATCTGCTCGGTATTGAAATCCCGGAGGAAATGTAATGAGTAAGAAAGCCTCACTACTGTGGATTGATCTCGAAATGACGGGCTTAGAGCCCGAAAAAGACCGCATTTTAGAGGTGGCGGCTGTCGCGACCGACTGGAAATTTAATGAAATCGCCAATTATACGGCGGCGGTAAAGGTGTCAGAAAAATTGATGCAGGAACGCATGGTGGGTGAATTCTGGGACAAATATGACCAAACTCGCCAGGCTTTACAAAAGCAAAATACCTCTGGAAAATCGCCCGTAACCGTTGAAAAAGAGTTGCTAGATTTTGTCGACCAACATTTTGGCAAAGAAGTTTATTTGGCTGGTAATTCCATTCATCAAGATCGCAAATTTATCGACCGCGAATGGCCGAATCTAAGCAAAAAATTGCACTACCGCATGCTGGATGTGTCGGCGTGGAAGGTTTATTGTGCCAATGCCTTGGGTCATAAATTTGTTAAACCCGAAGCGCATCGCGCACTCGATGACATCCAAGGTTCCATAGAGGAGTTGAAATGGTATTTGACCTTTCTGAAATAAAAGATTTGGAATTCACCGAGCAAGCGCAAAAAGATAGCCATGGCGGTACCTGCTACCAAACGCCGGCTGAAAAAGTATTCTTAGTGGTCCATAAAAACACCATTGAAGTTCGTACCGACGAAAAATTGCGCGACGTGCTATGTGAAAAATATGAATCGGTGATGCTGTCGCGACACTTTGGCCGTGGAGGCATTGAAATCGTGCAAGGCGCCCAATTAACAGATACAGAAATAGTAGATTTGGTGCGATTGAGCTATCGTTTGAGTCTTACTTAATCGTTTCGGCAGTTTGCTGAATGCTAATGTCGATTTCTTTGAGGCTGTTGAGTGAATTATTAACAATCTCTTTGAGTTTATTATTGTCCGTGTGGGCGTTGATGTCTGCTTCCATCGCCATGATTAATTCGACCTGATGCGACAATTCGTGAACATAAATTCGATCTAGATAGGCATTCAGACGAGCATTTTCGAGTTTTTTATTGACGGCATCGATGTGTTTTTGCTCGATGGTGGCAGTTTCTGATTTAGGATCGGCTTTGAAACCGTATTTTTCTTCCAAAAAGCTATCGAGTTTGCGCTTAGTATCAGTCAAAACAGTTTTTGTAGCGGTGCCCTTGGAGCGCAATTGCGAAGATTGGACGTTGGGATTGTATTTTTCGATAGTTGCGTTGACATTGTCTAAGCGGTAAGAAAGTTGCTTGGATAGCTCTTCGGCATTTGGATTTAAATTACCCAAAATACTGCCAAAAATAATAATTAAAACTGCCAAAATCACTCCACCGATTAACAGCTTGAGTACTAGAGGCGGAATAATATGATTGCCGCTCCCTTTAGTAGGTTGAGTTGAGGCAGTAATTTGGTCCAGATATGCCTGATTATCCATAAGCGTATTATAACATACTGATGTGGTATACTAAAAGTATGAACGACGCGAAGGAAGAGATTCGGGCGCGACTACCGATTGAAGATGTGGTGGGGCGATACGTAGAATTGAAACGCGCCGGGCGGAATTTTAAAGGACGCTCACCTTGGGGGGTGGATAAGAATCCTAGTTTTGTGGTGTCGCCGGAAAAAGGTATCTGGCACGATTTTTCGGCCAACAAAGGCGGTGATATTTTTTCTTTTGTGATGGAAGTGGAAGGGATTACTTTTCGCGAAGCTTTAGAAAAATTAGCCATGCAGGCTGGCGTGGAACTCTCAAAATATAGAGGTGGCGATGCTAAAGTATCAGCTAAAAAAGCCCGAGCACGTGAAGCGCTTGAAACCGTTTGTAAGTATTATCAATACTGCCTTTCGAAGAATAAAAAAGTATGTGATTACGCGTTTTATCAACGCAATATGAATCGCAAAACTTTGGAGAATTTCCGCATTGGCTATGCACCGAAATCCAACAAAGCCATGGTTGAGTTTTTGACTAAAAAAGGTTTTACAGAGGCAGAAATGAAAGATGCGGGGCTACTTAATCGTTTTGGTGGCGATATTTTTCGCGGACGCATGACGATTCCGTTTATCGATTCGACTGGGAATGTGATTGGTTTTACGGCGCGGGTGCTGGACGATTCCGAACCAAAATATCTTAATACTCCAGAAACCTTGTTATTTAACAAAAGTCGATTTATTTTCGGTTTGGCGCAAGCCAAAGAAGCCATCCGCCGAAATGATTTTGTGGTGATTGTAGAAGGGAATATGGATGTAATCTCGTCACATCAGGCCGGTGTGCAAGAAGCCGTTGCGACTAGCGGCACAGCCATGACTGACCAGCATCTTAAACTTTTATCGCGCTTAACTTCCGATATCCGTTTGGCCTACGATAGCGATGAGGCTGGTATTAAAGCGGCCGAACGGGCAATCATGATGGCGGGTGATTTGGGCCTTGCACTCTCTGTTATTTCTGACTATGGTGACGCTAAAGATCCAGACGAATTGATTCAGAAAGATCCCAAATTATGGCAAAAAGCCGTGCAAAAGAAGCAGCCGGCCGTGGAATGGTTGCTGAATCAATACAAAACTAAAGTTGATTTAACCACTGGTGATGGTAAACGGGTCTATTCGGATGTGGCGATGCGCGTGATTAATTATTTACAAGATCCGGTAGAGCGCAAACATTATGAACAAATTGTGGCCGAGCGGTTAGACGTGTCTGTCAACGATTTACGTCAGAAGAAAATCAAATCTACTGCGCCAAAACGAGTCTTACGCGAAGTCAAAACCAGCTCCAAAAACGATCAAATTGCGGTGATTGAAGATAATTTATTGGCGATTACGATTTATGGCGGGGTCGATATTAATATTGACCTTGAAGTTCCGAAAGATTCTACTAAGCTAGCCGAACTTGAGATGATTTTTACTGAACGCTATCAAAAATGGGACAAAAAGAAATTGGCCGGCGAAGTTACAGCCTTAGCCAAGCGTCATCAGCAAGAGGGGAAAAAGCAAAAAATCGCCACACTAGAAGCAAAATTGGCCGATGTTCAAGGAGATACTGAGGCCGAGGAAAAGATTTTGCGCGAAATTATGAAGCTGCAGAAAAGCTAGCCTCCAGAGGTTGACTTTTAAGCAGAAACATGTATACTTGGAGCAATGGGCAAGAAGAAAGATTTAATCGCAGACTTAGAAGAACCGCAAGCTGATGAACTAGAAGACGAAGAAGAAGTTTCTGGTGAAGAGCTCGCGATCACCTCTGATAATGTTGAATCATTTGCGGACGATTCCGTGCGCATGTATTTGCGTGAAATCGGTAAAATCCCACTTTTGACTCTCGAAGAAGAACAGAAATTAGCCAAACGTATCGTTAAAGGCGACAAAAAAGCCAAAGACAAAATGGCCGAAGCTAATATGCGTCTAGTAGTTTCTATTGCGAAGCGTTATAGCGGCCGCGGATTGGATTTTCTAGATTTAATTCAAGAAGGCAACACTGGTTTGTTGCGTGCTGTAGAGAAATTTGACCCCAGTAAAGGTTTTAAGTTTTCGACTTATGCGACTTGGTGGATTCGCCAGGCTATTACGCGTGCGATTGCTGACCAGGCCCGTACTATTCGTATTCCTGTGCATATGGTTGAGACGATTAATAAAGTTTTGCGTACTATGCGCCGCATGACTCAGGAATTAAATCGTGAGCCAACCGTTGAGGAAATTGCTAAAGAAATGAATATGGAGCCCGAAAAAATTGAATATGTCATGCGTATTAAACAAGATATTGCCTCTCTTGATGCAACCGTAGGCCGCGATAGTGATGACGAAGATTCCCTACTTGGTGATTTTGTGGAAGACGAGGAACGAGATTCACCCGAAGATGCCGCAGCTAATCAGATTTTGAAGGAGCAACTTGCTACTATTATCGCGACTTTGTCGGAGCGTGAACAAAAAATTGTGCGCATGCGTTTTGGTATTGGTGGCGGTCGTCCGCATACTTTGGAAGAAGTTGGTAATGAATTTGCAGTTACCCGTGAGCGTATTCGTCAGATTGAGGCTAAAGCTCTCGCCAAACTCCGCAAGCATAAAGATACGAAAAAATTACATGAATATTTGAGGTAAATATGAAGAAGTTATTATGCACACTAGCAATTATGGTTGGGATAATTGGCGTTTATGGTGTGTGCGTAGCTCAAACTGCCTATGCCGTCGACACTAATGTTTTAGGTGCTTGTGGTGCACAAGCAGACGATCCAAATGGCGGTGGAATTTGGTGTATTTTGAATATCGTTCTCACCGTGATGACTTTTGGCGTCGTAACTTTGGCGACTCTTGGTTTAATTATTTCAGGGGCTCAATACATCACCTCAGCTGACAATCCAGAAAGAATGGCCAAAGCCAAGAATAGAATTATCAACGTTGTAATAGGCTTAGTAGCTTATGCGGTGATGTGGGCAGCGCTTAATTGGCTCCTGCCAGGCGGTCTCTTCCACTAATGAAAAGACTTATTATTGTTTATAATCCAAAATCGACCGACTATAAACGGGTCGAAAAAGAGGTGATGGAGCCAGCGCGCCAACTTAAAGGTTGGACAATTGGCAAATATGTCGTTAAGCCTGAACCAGTAAGTGATAATGCGCGCCGAATTGCTCGGATTTTACGAGACGGTGACTTGGTGATCGTGGCTGGTGGTGATGGCACGGCTTCGGTCGGGGTTAATGGCATCATGAGCTCGGGTAAAAAGGTGACTTTGGGCGTGCTCGGCTATGGGAATTTTAATGATTTGGCGCATACTTTGGGTGCGAAAAATCTGGATGAATTAATGCAAGCCTACAAAGACCACAAAATTGAGACGATGTGGCCCCTTACAATTGCGATTAATGACCAGTTGTGGCGCTATTCGGCCTGCTATCTGACGGTGGGACTTTTGGCCGACTCCACCAAGGTTTTTGATAAGCCCGCTACTCGTCAAAAACTCAAAAAACGTCGCCGTGGTTTGTTCTTCTCATTGCGTACTTTAGCAAGTTGGTATTTTAAAACTCGCAAACATCGTGTATTTTTGCCAAAAGTTTATCTGAATGGGCGTGAGCGTTCTTACGAAATGACCGATTATCTTGCGATCAACAGTAAACGTGTGGCCAATGTGATGCGCGGCAGCGATTGTTATCTTAAAAAAGATGTCTTTTGGCGTTCGATGGTGAACATGAAAAGTACCAGTGCTTTAATCACAATGATGGTCCAAAGTATTTTTAAACGCGTACCAGGAAAAGAAGTAATGGCGGATGTTTTGACCTTCCAAAAACCGGTAAATGTCGGCGTGCAAGTGGAGGGAGAATATCACCGTCTAAAAGAGGTAGAGAAGATTACGATCGATAAAGCCAAACACGGCTTAAAGGTAGTAAAAGTCCGTTAATCTGCTATACTATAAGTATGGATGCACACATTTGGATTATCGTTGGAATGAGCGGTAGTGGCAAAAGTACCGCCGTAGATTATCTAACGCGCCAAGGTGTGCCAAAAGTTGGCCCAGAACAGATTGCAACTGAAGAAATTGAGCGCTTATTGGCGGCTGGGCAACGACAAATTGTTCTAGACGGCGTCTACAACTGGGAAACTTATCGCGAAATCAAGCAAAAATATGCTGGCAAAACTACGACGATTGCACTGGTGGCACCAAAATCTCAGCGTTTGCGTCGCGTAGCTGAACGAGTCGAAAATCCTCTCACAACAGAGGACCTTCAGCACCGGGATTATGATGATGTGACAGAACTTGGTCTAGGCAGTGTGCTGGCAGTGGCGGATTTTTACATCATGAACGACGGCCCGATGAAGCACATCTGCGAACAACTAGATGCTATAATTAATACAGTATGAAAAAGTTAGTTATAATTGACGGAAAATCTGTTTTTTACAGGGGTTATTATGCGATGGGCAATCTGGCTTTGCCGGATGGCACACCGACTGGTGGGGTGTATGGTTTTGCCGCGATTGCGATCGAAATTGTGCGTCGTTTACAGCCGGACACAGTCGTCGTAGCTTGGGATTCTAAGACTTCGGTTAGCAAAAGGCGAGCAATTTACCCTGAATATAAGGCTGGACGCCAAAAACCGGGTGATGATTTTTATACCCAAATTCCGATTTTACAGAAGTTGGTCAAAACTTTGAGCTGGAGCTTTGTGGAATGTGATAATTATGAGGCTGATGATATTATCGGTACCTTAAATAAACAGGCGGACGACAAAGGTGACTATATGATTTATATTGTCTCGTCTGACCTCGATATGCTGCAAATCGTGGATGAAAATACCCGTATGTACCGCATTTTACAGGGGTTCTCAAAACTTGAAGAATTAGATGTCCCGGCTGTAGAGAAAAAATATGGCATCAAAAAATCTCAGTTTTTGGATTTGAAAGCCTTGAAGGGTGATGCATCTGATAACATCCCTGGTGTTCCTGGCATTGGTCAAAAAACCGCTGCTAAATTGCTCGAAAAATACCAGACTCTTGATGAAATTTATCAGCATATTGATGAAATAACAGGGAGCACGCACGATAAGTTGATGGCTGGTAAAGATTCAGCCTTTATGTCACGTGAACTGGGCCGAATTATGCTCGATGCCCCAGTGAAATTAGACGACATGCCACCATTTCATCTGGACAAAATGGCCGTAGTGCGCCTATTCACCGATTTAGAATTCCATTCTTTAATTCGCCGTTTCGGGCTACAGAAATCTGGTTGGGGCGGGCGTGATGGAGCTACTGAGGGGGGTCCGGAGTCACGACGAGGATTAGCGCGCGACACCCGTGACGACGGGCTGTCGCGACGCGACCCCTCAGTGGCTTCATCATCGTCCGCATCATCACCATTCATCATTGACTGGGACATTAAGACTCTGATGCACAATGATTCAGCGAGCGCTGAAGCAATTTTACAGGGGGAAAAATTTTGGGACTTAGTACAAGCCGCGTTTTTATTGAATCCACTCGCAAGACAGCAAATCAGCCTCTTACAATCGGATAGGGAAGCAGAATACAAAAAGCAGCAAGAGCAATACAAAGAATTCCCGAAGCTCAAAAAGGTCCTCACCGACTTCGATTTACCCCTGATACCAGTGCTCTATAAGATGGAAAAACACGGTATGTTGCTAGACCAAAAGTATTTTGCCAAGCTCAAAAAAGAGTTTGATAAGCGCCTGCAAAATATTGAGCAAAAAATTTATACATTGGTTGGCAAAACCTTTAATATTAACTCCCCACTTCAGTTAGCTGAGGTTTTATTTGGTGATTTAGGTTTGCCTACCCAGGGCATTACTAAGCGTACCAGGGGTTATTCAACAGGGGCTAAAACGCTCGAAAAACTCCAGGGTCAACATCCAATTATTGAGCTACTTCAAGATTATCGTGCCATTTCTAAATTAGTTACTACTTACGTGACACCTCTACCAGAACTTGCGGACGAAGAAGGCTATGTTCATACTACATTTAACCAAAATGTTACTGCCACAGGGCGTTTGTCGTCCACCAATCCTAATCTGCAAAATATTCCAGTTCGCACCGAGGAAGGTCGTCGCATTCGCACTGGTTTTATTGCTTCACCAGGGAAAGTTTTTGTTTCGGCTGATTATTCGCAGTTTGAGCTGCGCCTGGCTGCCGTGCTTGCGGGCGACCAAAAGCTAATTGATGATTTTGATTCCGGCACTGACATTCACACCAAAACCGCCGCCGAAGTCTTTAATATTCCAATCACCAAAGTCACCAAAAACCAGAGGCGCATGGCCAAAGTGGTTAATTTTGGTGTGCTTTATGGTATGAGTGCGCGTGGGTTGTCGCAGGCTACCAAGATGAGCATTGCTGAGGCCCAAGAATTCATCAATGGTTATTTTGAGTTACGCGCTCCGATTCGCAAATATCTTGATAACATCTTAAAACAGGCCCACGAAAAGGGTTATGTAGAGACTTATTTTGGTCGTCGTCGCCCGACACCAGATGTGAAGTCGTCTAATTTCATGGTCCGCACTGCCGCCGAACGCGCTGCCCAAAACATGCCGATTCAGGGCACCGAAGCTGATTTGATGAAACGCGCTATGATTACCCTTGATGCCGAATTGCCCAAGGGCGCTAATCTTGTCATGCAGGTCCATGACTCATTAATCATAGAATGTGACCAAAAACAGGCCAACCAAGTCGCCAAACTCCTCAAAAACAAGATGGAACAAGTCGCCCCCGAGCTTAAAATCAAACTCGCCGTCGACGTCACTACTGGTATAAACTGGGGTGAATTATAATCTTCACCAGAATTAAAAACCTGTTATAATAGAAGCATAACTATTTTGGAGGTAAAGATGGCAAGAACAAAACGTAAATACATTGAGAGTCACTGGCTGATTTTCGCAATTCAGGGAATTATCACCTTCCTGTGTGGTTGGTATATTATGTTCTCAGGTAGTCAGGATACGGTTTTCTTAGTGACGGTGGTGGGCGCGATGTTGCTTGCCCTAGCCATTGTAGAAGTCTTTAATCTCCTGCACCGCGAACGCCTGCAGAATACTTGGGGTTTTACTCTTGTCGCCGTAGCCATTCAAGTAATCGCCGGCTTACTCCTAGTCTGTAATACCGACCAAAACATGGTTTGGGCCATGATTGTCTTGGCCGCCTATACCTTTGTGCGTGGTGTTTGTGAACTTTTGATTGCCTTCAAGTCTATTGATGATCGCACCGACAAATTTATTTGGGTGCTGTGTGGTATTTGTGGTGTGGTGATTGCCTTTGTGGTGCTAAATGCGGGCCATTTGCCAGCTGGAACATTCGTTAAATTCTTTGCTTCCTACTTAGTGATTTTGGGAGCAGGGAACTTGCTTTATGGCGTTCACAATCACAACCAAAAATTAGAAGCCAAAGCTGCTCGCAAGACCAGCAAAAAACGAACAACAAAAAAGTCCAACGCCAAAAAGCGCAGCAAAAAGACTCGCTAAGCTACGAATTACCCCTGTTAAAAAATTTGTTCAATTTTTGTTGCCACCCCCAAGCCCTCTTGACAAAAACGCTTATGTGTGCTATACTGTAAGCAGATATCAATATTAAATAAAACACAAAAAGGAGAAAGGCAATGAATATAGCAGAGTGGATCATCGTCGGAATCCTCGCCGGAATGCTGTTAGCATTCTTAATCGTGGGGATTATTTGTATGGCGAAGATCATGGGCTTTATCAAACGCGGCCACAAATTAGCCGATGAGGCTGAAAAGGTCGTTATTAAAGGCCAAGAAATCGCCGAAACTGCCGACGATATTCTTAAACACGTCGACGGCACTGCTGCCAACATTGAAGACTTTAGTTCCATTGGTGGGATGTTGAGTTCTTTCGTTGGTCGCTTCCTTGGCAATCTGTTAAAAGGTTCTAAAAGAAAGCGTCGTTGGTAATGAAATTTAAAACAAGAAAGGAGTACAAAGTGGAGTTACCATTTATGCGTCAACCAAAGAAGTCAAATACTGGTTTAGTATTTGCAATCGGGGCTGGTCTTGGTGCCATCGCCGGTGCTGTAGCTGGTATTTTGACTGCTCCTAAATCTGGCAAGGCTACCCGTGCCGATTTGGAACGCGAAGGTAAAAAGGCTATTGCTAACATCAAGAAGCAAAGCAACAAAGTTGCCAAGCATGCTTCTGAAGATGTTGACACTATGACTGCTGCAGCTAAAACCACCCATACTGCTAAGACAGTCAAAAAAGTTGTCAAAAAAGCCAAGAAACCGGCCGCTAAGAAACCAGCTGCCAAAAAGACTACCAAAACTGCCAAAAAATAATTTTTGACTCTGCTAATTGGTAGAATTAAACCTCCGCCGCCGTGCTATAATTGATAGTATGACAGCGGAGGTTTTGACAGCGAAAGATTTCGTCCACTTACACTGCCATACTCATTATTCACTGCTGGATGGGCTAACGAAAATACCCGACTTGGTAAATTACGTTAAAGAACAGGGAATGGAAGCGATTGCCGTGACTGACCACGGCACGATGAGCGGCTTAGTGGAATTGTATAAGACGGCCAAAGAAGCCGGTATTAAGCCGGTGTTGGGTGTTGAGGCTTATGTGGCGGCTCGCAAAATGGAAGATCGCGACCCCAACCACGATAAATTGCGTTTTCATATTACATTGCTGGCGATGAATAATAAAGGTTTTGAAAATCTTTGTCGCCTGACTACTGAAGCCGAAATCAGGGGTAAATACTACAAACCGCGCATCGACCATGAGACAATGGAAAAGTATAGCGAAGGTATTATTTGTTTGTCTGGCTGTGCTGGTTCGGAGATTTCTTGTGCCATTAAAGATGGCGACATGAAGCGTGCTCGAGAGTTGGTAGATTGGTATGCCAAGACTTATAAGGGGCGTTTTTATCTCGAGATGCAAGATCATGGGCATCCAGAGTCACCGACCCATTGGAAAGAGCAGGAAAAAATTAATAAAGGTTTGGCCAAACTTGCTAAGGAAGCTGGCTTGCCGCTGGTGGTGACTTGTGATGCACATTATTTGGAACACGAAGACCAAGATGCACACGAAGTTTTGTTGTGCGTGGGCACGGCCGCGAATTTGTCTGATTCGGACCGTATGTCTTTCAAAGATTTTGAATTACATGTGATGCCGCCAGATGACATTATTAAACGCTGGGGTAAAGAATTCCCCGATGCGATTAAAAATACACGCAAGATCGCTGAGCGTTGCAATGTGGATTTGGAGCTCGGGCGCATTTTGATTCCAAAATTCCCCGTGCCAAAAGGCGAGACTGAAAAATCTTATCTCGATAAACTAGTTTTTCGCGGATTAGTGCAGCGCTATGTTGATCCGAAAAAAGACACTGACAAAATGACTATCGCGCAGTGCCGTAAATTGCTATCCAAAGAGATTTTGGAGCGCATTGATTATGAGTTATCAGTAGTAGACAAGATGGGTTATAATGGCTATTTCTTGATTGTGCAGGACTTCATTAACTGGGGGAAATCGCAGCGTATCGTGTTTGGGCCAGGGCGTGGTTCGGCGGCCGGTTCGATTTTAGCCTATGCTTTGCGCATTACTGAACTTGACCCATTAAAATATGACTTGCTGTTTGAGAGATTTTTGAACCCAGACCGTATTAGTATGCCCGATATTGATACTGACATTCAGGATACGCGTCGTGACGAGGTGATTGAATATTGTGCGCAGAAATATGGTGACGGGCGTGTGGCTAATATCGCGACTTTTGGTAAAATGATGGCCAAAAATGCCGTGCGTGATGTGGCGCGCGTGTTGGAAGTGCCTTATGCCGAGGCCGATACTTATGCCAAAATGGTGCCGGATCCAGTGATGGGGCATCACGTGCATTTACCTGATGCGTTGAAAGAAGTGCCGGAGCTCAAACAAGAATATCAAAATAACCCAACTGCGCGCGAGGTGTTTGATTTTGCTAGTCAACTTGAGGGAACCATCCGCAATCATGGCACCCATGCTTGTGGTGTGGTGATTGCGCCAGATGATTTGGTGAAGTTTTTGCCACTTGAAGTCTCGGCCAAAGGGCCAATTGCGACCCAGTTCCCAATGAACGAAGTAGAAGAACTTGGCCTCTTAAAAATGGACTTTTTAGGCCTGTCCAACTTGTCTGTAATTAACAATGCCCTCCGTATTATCCGCAAAGTTTATAATGACGATATTGATTTATCTACTTTGCCGCTGGACGACAAAAAGACTTTTGAATTATTCCAAAAAGCCGAAACAACTGGTGTGTTCCAGTTAGAGTCAGCTGGCATGAAACGCTATTTGAAAGATTTGAAGGCTAGCACTTTTGAAGATATTATCGCGATGGTGGCCTTGTATCGTCCGGGCCCAATGCAGTTTATTGATTCGTTTATTCGCCGCAAACACGGTAAAGAAAAAATCACTTACCTACATCCAGGTCTCGAAAATTCACTCAAAAATACCTACGGTATTTTGATTTACCAGGAGCAGTTCATGCAGATCGCCAAGGAATGGTGTGGTTTTACTGGTGGGCAGGCCGATACTTTGCGTAAAGCTGTGGGTAAAAAGAAAATTGATTTGATGCGCAAAGTCAAGCCAGAATTTGTCGAAGGCGCGATGAAGGTTGGCGGTGCGACTAAAGCGCAAGCGGAAGAATTCTGGGCTCAGCTACTCGAATTTGCGAATTACTGTTTTAATAAATCCCATGCCGCGTGTTATGCTATGATTGCCTACTGGACGGCTTACCTCAAAGCTAATTATCCCGACGCATTTATGGCTGCGCTTATGACAGCCGACATGCGCTGGACCGATCGTTTGGCGATTGAAATTGCCGAATGTCAGAGAATGGGGCTTAAAGTGCTCGGCCCAGATATTAATGAATCTTATGGTGAGTTTGCGATCGTACCAAACGAAAACACTATTCGTTTTGGTCTGTCTGGTATTAAAAATATGGGTAAAAGCTTAGTGGAAGACATTGTTGTGGCTGATCGTGATAAGAACGGTCCGTTCCAGTCGGTCTGTGATTTTGCGAAGCGCATTGATAGCACTAAGTTTAATAAAAAATCATGGGAAGCTGCGATTAAAACCGGTGCTTTTGATAAATTTGGTACGCGCTCGGACTTGCTTTATAATCTCGAAGCCATCCAGGCTTATGGCAAAAAGTGCCAAGAGGATCGCAAGTCTGGCCAGACGGATTTGTTTGGCGCGATGGGTGATGCGGGCGAAATTCCAGAGGTGGAAATTCAGCCGGCACCAACACAGCACACCGAAAAAGAGCAACTTTTGTGGGAGCGTGAATTAATGGGTCTATATATTTCGGCGCATCCACTGGATAAATTTGACGACTATTTTAATGAACAAACTCACCCGTTATCAGTGATCGATGCAGAACGTGACGGCCAATCAATTGTAATTGGTGGCATTATCACGGAGTCTCGCACTTTCTTGACCAAAGCAAATGCGCGGATGGCTTTTGTGACGATCGAGAACAAAACCGGCACACAAGAGATAGTTGTTTTCGCCAAAGTGTTTGAAAAAGTTGGGGCACTGCTCGAGCAAGATAATGTGATAAAAGTGAGTGGGCGTATTTCGGCGCGTGATCGCAACGGCAATGTCACATCTGAGATAAAAGTATTAGCAGATGACGTTGAGCTAATTACAGATGAAGTCTTGGAAAGCTATAAACCTACTGGCAAAACTTTGCCTTTGCCGGCTGCATCAAAATCCCGAGCAAATGGTTGGCGTCGAGCCAAAGATTCGGAGCCTAAACCTGAGTCTGTGAAACCGAAACCCCAAACTCATCCCGAACGGCTTTATATCTTAATTAATGATCCACACAATACTGAAGTTCTATCGGAAATTCGTCGACTTTGCGATGAGCACAAGGGAATTGACGAGGTAGTCTTAGTGATTAAAGAGGGTGAGTCTAAAAAGCCGATTCGTATGCCGTTCCGTATCGATCCGAACCAGCAGTTATTGAACAATTTAAAAAAGGTCGTGGGTGAAGAAGGCGTAGTGGTACAGTAAAATGCCGGAATTGCCAGAAGTCGAAATTGTACACCGCGGAATCCGTAAATTTGTGTTGAACAAAAAAATTATGCACGTTGATGTGCGTTGTGATAAATCGTTCCAGGGTGATAAAACAGAGGTGGAAGGCTCGAAAATTGTGGAAATTGGGCGCCGAGGCAAAGCCATCTTAATAGATTTATCCAACCAAAAAACCATTATGATTCATTTGCGCATGACCGGGCAATTAGTTTGGCGAGGCGCGGAAAACTTTGCGGCTGGCCACCCGACGGAAGATTTTGTGGGCGAAATGCCAAGCACACAAACTCGCGTGATTGTAGAATTCGAGCACGGCAATTTGTATTTTAATGATCAGCGTAAATTTGGTTTTATGAAGGTGCTGCCGACAACAGAGGTAGAAAAGGATAGTTTTATTAAAAAACTAGCCAAAGAACCTTGGCAGATGACGGCTGATGAATTTCATCAAACTTTAAAGCGACATAGTAAGGCACCAATTAAAGCGGTAATTTTAGACCAATCTAACATTGCCGGGCTTGGGAATATTTATGCCGACGAAGCACTATTTGCGACCGGCATTCACCCAGCACGCAAGGCTGGAACCCTCACCAAAACAGAGGCCAAACAGCTTTTAGAAAATGCCTGCAAAGTAATGGACGCATCGATTAACTCTGGTGGTTCAACGATGGCAACTTATGTTCATGCTGATGGCAGTCGTGGTGATTATCTGCAAAAATTTGCGCAGGTCTTTCGTCGGGAAGGACAAAAATGCCGTCGTTGCGGAACCAAAATTATTAAAATTCGCTGCGCAGGACGAGGTACCCACCTCTGTCCAAAATGCCAAAAGGAGCCCAAATGATTAAAGTATTTTATGGCGACAATCGCATCAAAGCCCAGTTCGAAATCAAGCAAGTTCTAGGCGAAAATTATGAAGTTATTGACGGCGAGACTGTCACGCCCGAAGAAATGCCTAGTATTTTTTGGGGGTCATCATTGTTTACGGCTAAACGTAAAATTTTGATTCGGGACCTATCTTTAAATGAGGATGTTTGGCCACTACTCCCTCAATATCTCAAGACTGAGCATCAAATTATCATTTGGGAGCATAAATTAGATAGTCGCACGAAAGTCTATAAAGAATTACAGAATGCCAAAGTGCTAAAAAAGTTTGATAACGCGCCTGCTCCAGAGAGAGCTACGCCTTTTGACATTATGAATATAGCGATGCGCGATGGTCAAAAAGCAGTGCAAATTTTAGCCAAGATTGAACGGGACCAAGACCCTTATCGGTTTATGGGTGGCCTAGCCAGCCAAGCGATTAGAAATTATTCTCGACAACCAAACGCGCGCAATAAGAGAATCCTCAAAGAGTTAAGTCAGCTTGATATGCAAATCAAAACGACCAAGTTCAGTAGTCAGCCTTGGTCGTTGATTGAAGCGTTTTTGCTACGCTTACAAGATATATAAAAGAGAATTATTTCTTTTTGGCAACTGGTTTTTTGGCAGCCGGTTTTTTAGCAGCAGGCTTCTTTGCCGTTGTTTTCTTTGCAGCTGGTTTTTTGGTTGCAACTTTTTTAGCGGTAGTTTTCTTAACTGTAGCTTTTTTGGCTGGAGTAGCCTTTGTCGTAGTCTTTTTGATAACTGTAACTTTCACGCCAGCAGCTTTGGCCAATTTAGCTAAATTAGACTTGCGGCGAGCAGCAGTATTTTTCTTGATTAAACCTTTTTTAACAGCTTTGTCGAGCTCAGATTGAGCTTTTTTGAAAGCTTCGAAAGTAGGGTTGGCTTTCAGAGCTTTTGTTGCGCCCTTGATAGCTTTTTTGATTTCTTTATTGTGCGCGGTGCGCTTGGTTGCCTGGCGTGCAGCCTTTTTGGCAGATTTGATAATTGGCATAAAATAATCCTTTTATTTATTAATACTGAGGACAATTATACACTAACAGATAGAAAATGTAAACCCTTAGGCTAAAATACCTCTTGACACCAGATAGTGTTTATGCTAAAATGGATAGCATAACAGGTAAAAATAAAAATGCCAGACACAACACAACCAAATCCGGAACCTGTACAGCCAGCTGAGCCGTCTGCCCAGAATTATATTCGTCAGGTGGGCGATAAGATCAAAGAAGCTGACAATATTTTGGTGACTTTATCACGTAATCCTTCAGTGGATGAAATCACTGCAGCCCTAGGTTTAGCGATTTATCTCGATAAAATTGGTAAACATGTTACTGCAATTTATTCTGGCCAGACACCAAATGTCTTGGAATTTTTGAAACCCGAAGAAACTTTTGAAAATAACACCAATAGTTTACAAGATTTTATTGTGGCCCTGAATAAATCGAAAGCCGACCACTTACGTTATAATATTGATGGTGATTTCGTAAAAATCTTTATTACTCCTTATAAAACCACTATCGAAGAATCTGATTTGGAATTTTCGCATGGTGATTATAATGTTGATCTAATTATTGCGCTCAACGTTGCAACACCAGACGAATTGGATGCGGCGTTGACTGAACATGGTCGCATTATGCACGATGCGTTTGCCATTGATATTACAACGGGTGCACCAGGTAAGTTTGGTGGTATTGAATGGAGTGAGCCAACAGCCAGTTCGGTTTCGGAAATGGTGGCAGACTTAATTTTGAAGTTGCAAGATCCTAACCATCCAATGGACGCTAGTTCGGCTACTGCTCTGTTAACTGGAATTTTTGCTGAAACTGAACGCTTTTCTAATGGCAAAGTTTCTCCAAAAACTATGTCGATTGCCTCAGAACTTATGACATGTGGCGCCGATCAACAAGTGGTCGCTTCGCATCTTAATGAAGCAGGTGATTTAGTAATGAATCTTGGTACGGCTCCCGCACCAGAATCAAATGACCCGACTTTATTAAATATAGAGCATGCGCCGCCAGCTCCCGAAGCTTCCCCATCGGAACCCGTATCGGAGCCAGCGCCGGCAGCGCCAGATGAAAAACCAGCTCTTGCGCCAATTTCTGATCCAGCCACATTGCAGCCTGAAACACCACCAGAGCCTGTGGCGGAACCAGCGCCAACACCAGAGCCAACAGTGGCAGGCCCAGTAGATATGCCGGGTTCAATGGACACGCCTGCTGGTTTAGAACGGCCTGTTGAAGAACCAGAACAAAAAGATTATGGCAAGATGATTGATGCGGCTTTGGCTGAACCAACTTTGCAAGGTGATGGGCCAATTGAGCCGGATGAACCACTAGTGACTAACATGGCCGCCACGGCAGCCCCACCAGTGATGAATCAACCTGAAGCAAATAGTGTACCAAATATTGATTATAATCAAGCGCCGCCAATGCCAGATACAAGTGTGCCTCAACCGGTGCCTATGCCTGAAGCGGCAGTTTTACCTCCGCCACCACCTCCGCCGGTAGATATCGAGGGTGCACAGCCAACTCCAGAGCCCGCTCCGGCACCAGAGCCTATGCCTGAGCCTCAGCCTCAACCTCAACCTGCCCCAGAACCTGTATCGGAACCAGCCCCTGCTCCGGAGCCAACTCCAACGCCAGAACCTACACCACAACCAGAACAGCAACCGGCAGTGAATGTGCCGACTCCGGCCCCTGGTATGTTCCAAATCCCCGGTGTTTAGTCTATAATATGAGATATGAATTCTGAAATTTTGTTGATTGATAAGCCATCTGGTATGAGTTCTTTTGGTGTGGTGGCACGAGTACGCCGAATTTTGAGTGAAGAGGCGGGACACAAAGTTAAAGTTGGTCATGCTGGCACTCTCGATCCCTTCGCAACTGGACTTCTGGTGATTTTAACAGGGAAAGATACCAAGCGCGCAACCGAATTTCTCAAACTCGACAAATGGTACGAAGCGACAATTTACCTTGGCAAAACCTCGACGACTGGCGACCCAGAAGGTGAAATAGAAACTTGCTGTCGCGACGCGTGTCCCAAGAGGCTCTTGTCGCAAGTTTTGTCTCAATTTACGGGAGTCATTCATCAAACCGTCCCGCAGTATTCCGCGGTGAAAATTAACGGGCAGCGGGCATATAAATTAGCAAGACAAGGCAAAGAAGTTGACATGCCGACTAGGGAAGTGGAGATTTACCAACTGGATTTAGTTGATTATAAATGGCCATATTTAAAGATTCGCTGTCATGTGTCCAGCGGTACTTATATTCGTACACTCGGCGAAGATATTGGTAAGGCCTTGGGCGTGGGTGGTTATCTGACCAAACTGCGTCGCACTCAGATTGGCGATTTTAAGATTGAATACGCTGTACCTCTGGAAGAATGGATGAAAAATAGGGGTTGAATAGAGGTCCCATCTGTGGTATAATTAGGCACATGATTACAAAAGAAAAGAAAACTGCGACTATTGCCAAGATGGCTCGAAGCAAAAAAGACGTTGGCTCTCCTGAAGTTCAGGTGGCTATTTTGACCGAGCGCATCAAAGAAGTGACTGAGCACGTCAAAGAGCACAAACATGATTTCATGGCCAAGCGTGGCCTAATGCAAATGGTCGGCCAACGCAAGAAATTACTTAAATATCTCGAACGCACCAACTTTGATTTATACAAAGATACTGTCAAAAAGCTTGGCTTGCGTAAATAATTTAGCGTAGAAAAAAGGCCCTTTCCTAGCGAAGGGGCCTTATTTTTATTGGCTGTGGGGGCAGCCAGGCAGTTTTCTTGCCAAGATGGCAAATTCTGCACCAATATCTGGAAGCAGACTCTTAAATTTTTCTTGATAAGCAGCTTTTACCCATTTAGCTTCATGGATTTCGTCATGGTTCATGTTTTTACGGTCTTGTTCGTGACGCACTACCAAAGGGCAATTGTGCTCCAAAAAGCTGTTATTAAGTGTAAACGAGACGGTAATAAAACCGGGTTTATCGTTGCAGCGGGCAAAATTAGCCGCTATATCGATATCGTATTTGGTTCTATACAGTTTTCTCAATCTCTTTCAGAGATTTTCCGTATAAAATTCATTAACATCGGTCTCCGGATCACAATTAGTCGGAATAGTCATTTTTGCGAAACAGGGACTTTCTAAATTAAGTTCCAATTTTAGCAATTGTTCCATATGATCACCTTCCTTTTTAAAGAGCAAATAAAATAGACTCCCCAAAGTCCATATGTTTATTATACCACACTTTGCCAATTTTGGCAAGATGCGGTATAATGAAAGCAGTAAGTTAAAAATTGGGAAGACGGCGGATACTGACGATTTACAGGGGTAAATTGTGAATATCTGGTGTTTTCCCAAGAAAGGAATTTTTGATGGATATTATCAATCCAAAGGGTGACAAAACCCTCAAATTAACAACAAAATTATGTGGTAGAGAACTATCTCTAGAGGTCAATAGAGTAGGATTTCGTAGCACTTCCTCTGTTTTGGTACGCTATGGTGACACCGTGGTACTGGGGTCGGTCGTGGTCAGTAACAAACCAGTAGTGCAGGATTTTTTCCCACTTTCTATTAATTACGAAGAGAAATTTTATGCTGCAGGTAAGATTTCGGGCTCCAAATTCATCAAGCGTGAAGGTCGCCCATCTGATAACGCTGTTTTGGTCGGGCGTTTGATTGACCGCCCAATTCGACCTCTGTTCCCGAAGGGCTATCGCCAAGAAGTTCAGGTCACGACTACTGTCCTTTCCATGGATCCAGACTTCCGTCCAGATGTCATTGCTATGATTGCGGCTTCTAGTGCATTAATGAACACTGGTGTGCCATTTGATGGTCCAGTGGCGGGCCTACGTATTGGCCGCATTGGTGGCGAGTTTAAGGCTTTCTTGACCCCAGAAGAACGTGAAAAATCCGTATTAGACCTAGTCGTTGCCGTCAAAGACGAAAAAGTTGTGATGGTCGAAGCTGGCGCCAATGAAGTCCCAGAATCAATGATTGTCGAAGCTATGCATTGGGCCGTCAAAGAATTACAACCAGTTTTGAAATTACAGAGAGAATTGCGCGAAAAATTGGGTGTAAAAGAACAAGAATACGAACTAATTTTGCCAGACGAAAGCATTAAAGAACGCGTTGCCAAGTGGACCGAAGGTAAATTAGGCGAAAAGGTGCGTGGCAATGTGCTCGAGCGCAACCAAATTGTGGCCAATCTTAAAGATCAAATGCATGCCGAACTTGCTCTCGAACTCGGCGAAGGTGAAACCGAAGAAGAAAAAATCGCTTGGTACGAAGAGAATATGAAGGGCGAATACGATCAAGCCTTTGATTTGGCCGTTCACGCCGAGGTGCGCCGTTCGATTGTAGAAGAAGGCGTGCGTCCAGATGGTCGCAAACTCGACGAAGTCCGTCCGTTATCCTCACAGGTAGGAATTTTGCCTCGCACCCACGGTTCATCTTTGTTCACGCGTGGTTTGACCCAGGCTATGAACATTGTGACTTTGGCACCTCTGTCCTTTGCCCAAGTAGTAGACACCATGGAAGATACCGATGTGAAGCGTCGCTATATGCATCATTACAATGCACCACCATATACGGTTGGTGAATGTGGTCGTATTGGTTCACCAGGTCGTCGCGAAATCGGGCATGGTTATTTGGCCGAACGTGCACTTATTCCAGTGCTTCCACCAGAGGAAGATTTCCCTTACGCGATTCGCAGCGTCACCGAAATTATGTCTCAAAATGGTTCCACTTCCATGGCTGCGACTTGTTCATCTTGTTTGGCTTTGATGGACGCCGGTGTGCCGTTGAAACGCCCTGTATCAGGGGTGGCAATGGGCTTAATGATGGATGGTGACAAACCATACGTCCTCACCGACTTAATGGACGCCGAAGATTTCGCTGGCGATATGGACTTCAAAGTTACTGGCACCACCGAAGGTGTCACGGCTTTGCAAATGGATATGAAAGTTCACGGCTTGCCAGTAGAGATTTTAGAAAAGGCTATCGAACAGTCTAAAGCTGGTCGTAAACACATTTTGGAGCACATGCTCTCAGTCTTGCCGGCACCACGCAAAGAACTCTCGCCGTATGCGCCACAAATTGAAAAGTTGACGATTAATCCTGAAAAAATTGGCGCAATTATTGGTAAAGGCGGTGAGACTATCAATAAAATTACCACCGAAACTGGTGCGACCGTTGATATCGAAGAATCTGGTTTGGTGACTATTGCCGCAAATGATCCCAAAGCCATCGAAAAGGCTCTAGAATGGGTCAAATCTCTAGTAGAAGAACCAGAAGTTGGTAAAGTTTACGAAGGTACTGTTGCCACCATCAAAGATTTCGGTGCTTTTGTAACGATTTTGCCAGGTATTGATGGTATGCTCCATATTTCACAAATTTCGGACAAACGCATCGATAAAGTTAGCGATGTTTTGAAAGTGGGCCAAAAAGTCCGCGTGCGTCTCGTTGCCATTGACGACCGTGGCAAATTGTCTTTGACCATGCGTGGCGTTTAGTGTTATAATAATAACAGTTATGGCAAAAAAGAAAGCACGCAAGAAGGCCAAACGCACGACTAAGAAGTCGGCGAAAAAGACCAAAGAGATCGAGCACGAACTGCCAGGAGGTTTTTGGCGGCAGATCGTGGCAGTGTTACTTTTGGCGCTGGCTGTGATTTTGATTATTACTTGGTTTGGCAGTGGCGGTTCTTTACTTAATAGAATTCACGCTTTTTGTATGTGGCTGATCGGTTGGGCGGCCTATTTGCTCCCGATTTTGTTAGTCTTCATTGCAATTAAAATTTTCCGTGGCGAGGGGAATCGCGTTTCGCCGGCGGTTTGGCTGTCGGCAATTTTACTGGTGATTTGGTCTGCCGGTATTGCGGGTATTCCGACACTTGGTCAGGCCAATCCTACTGGCGGTATTGTGGGCGCAGGGCTCAATAGCCTTGTCACGCAAGTGTTGGCGCCGGCCGTGGCGATTTTTATTTATGCGGTTTTGATATTTATTACTCTGTTATTTATGCTCCAACTCAATCCTTCGACTTTGTTCCAAGGTATTGGAAAATTATTCAAAAAGTCTGATGCGGGTGATTTATCCAAAGAACCGGCTGCGAGTGAAGCAGTTAACAAAAAAGATGTTAAACTCAAGATCAATGCTGCTCAACATAAGCCTGAAGAAATTGAAAAACCCGAAAAAACCAAAGATAAGGCTGAGCCAGCAAAGGCCCTGATGGCCATTAGCGATCCAAATTGGAAAATGCCTGCTACTACATTATTAGAAAACAAGCACAAACCTGAAGATGCTGGTAACATTCAGCAAAATGCCTTTATTATTAAGTCGACTTTGGCGGAATTTGGTATTGATGTTGAGATGGAAGGTGCAAATATTGGCCCACGTGTGACGCAATATACTATGCGTCCGCCAGCCGGCGTAAACTTGGCAAAAATCACTTCGCGTGATAAAGAGTTGGCACTGAATTTGGCCGTCGACAAGATTCGTATTGAAGCCCCAATTCCGGGTACGCGCTCGGTGGGTGTGGAGCTTCCAAATGTGCGTTCGGCCGACGTGCGTCTACGTTCAATTCTCGAGAGTGAGGCTTGGCAAAACGCCACTTCTAAATTAACTTTTGTGGTTGGTAAAGATATTTCTGGTGAAGCCGTGGTGGCCGACCTCGCTAAAATGCCGCATCTTTTGATTGCTGGTACCACTGGTTCTGGTAAGTCGGTCATGACTAATGCCCTTATTACTTCTTTGCTTTATCGTAATTCCCCTAGCGATCTTAAATTAATTATTATTGATCCAAAACAAGTCGAAATGGCGCAATATAATGATATCCCGCATTTGTTGACACCAATTATTACTTCGCCAGAAAAGACTTTGTCAGCTCTGAAATGGGCAGTGAACGAAATGGAGCGTCGCTACTCGTTAATGGCCAAAGAAAAGGTGAAGAAAATCGATGATTACAATAAAAAAATGGCCAAACGCAAAGCCACTGTTACAGATGAAGATGGCAACGAGCAACAACATGACGATGGCCAGATGCCATACATCGTGATTGTAGTGGATGAGATGTCCGACTTAATGATGATGGCTGGCAAAGATCTCGAAATGTCGATTGTGCGTGTGGCTCAAAAAGGTCGCGCGGCCGGTGTGCATTTAGTTCTTGCAACCCAGCGTCCAGAAGTAAAAGTTATTACTGGTCTTATTAAAGCCAACGTGCCAGGGCGTATTGCCTTCGCGGTGGGTTCGCAAATTGATTCACGTATCATGCTCGATAAAGTTGGTGCCGAAAAATTGCTTGGTAAAGGTGATATGCTGATGCTGACTACTGAGATGATGGGTAAACCACGCCGTATTCAAGGCGCTTTGGCTAGTGATGCGGATGTCCAAAAAGTGACTGATTTCTTGCGCGAACAACGCGCGCCAGAATATAATGATGACGTGATTGCTCAGCCGGTGCAGATTAAAGGCCTTGGTCCCACCGACGGTGGCGCGATTGGCGACCTCGGCCGCAAATACGATCCTAACGATCCAATTGTGCGCACAGCCGTTGAGATTTGTCTCAAAAATGGTAAATTTGCCACTTCACTTTTGCAAACTCACCTCGGTAAAGGTCATGGTTTCGTATCCGGTCTTGGTATTTGGCTCGAACAAATTAATGTGATTGGCCCGCCTAACGGTAATAAGCCTCGCGATCTACTAATTAGCTCAATGGAAGAGTTCGACGAGATTACTAGTAATCTCTAACAAACTGTGATATAATTATAGAGATATTAACTCAGCAAGTGGGCTGGAGGAGACCGTGCTTGCGTTAACCAAAGGAGTACAGTAATGAAAAATTACGAACTTACAGTGCTGTTTCATCCTGATCTCGAGATGAATTTAGAGCCAGCACTCAAAAAAATCAAAGAGATTGTGGAGACTAACGGGGGTAAAATTACCCACGAGTCCAACGATGGCAAAAAGCGTTTGGCTTACAAAATTGCCAATCAAGAATTTGCAATCTACTACTCATACGACGTAGAATTACCGCCAACGGCGCCGGCCAAAATTTCCAATGGCCTTAGCCTAGCAGATGAAGTTATTCGTTATCTGCTCGTAACCGTTGACCCACGCAAGGCTAAAATGCAGGCTAAGCAAAAAGCTCGCAAAGAGCCAGAGGAGAATGATATTAAAGAAGCTAAAGAATCCACTAAAAAAGAGGAAAAATAGGAGGTAAAAATGAGAGGTTTTAGTAAAGTAATCATCACCGGTAATTTAACTCGCGATCCAGAGACTCGCACCACTACTAGTGGTACGAGCGTCTGTAGTATTAGTGTGGCGGTCAATCGTCGCTACACCACTAATGGTGAACAACGCGAAGAAGTTTCTTACTTCAACTGTTCAGCTTGGGGCCGCACTGGCGAAACCATCCAGCAATACGCCCACAAAGGCGATGCCATTTTGGTTTCTGGACGCCTACGCCAAGATCGCTGGGAAGACAAAGACACCGGCAAGACTCGTTCGTCAGTCGAAATCGTGGTAGAAGATTTTAATTTCTTGGGCAGTGGTAACTCTGCAGACAGCGATGCTGCACCAGCTCCCAAAAAAGGTAAAAAATCTACCAAAAAAGACGCCGACGAAGTCGTCCCTGATGATATCCCCGAAGGTGAAATTTCACTAGACGAAGTACCGTTTTAATACAGAAGAAGGAAGGAGAACTAAATGAAAAAACTGAAAGCAGATCCAAATCTATACTTTGATTACAAAGACGTTAAATTATTGCAACGTTATTTAGATTTTCGTGGTCGCATTGAGCCAATCTCAAAGACTGGCCTCACCGCCAAGCAGCAACGCCAATTAGCCGTGGCTGTAAAGCGTGCGCGTCATCTTGCTCTATTGCCATTTGTAGCTAGTAACTAAGGAGGGAACATGTATGGACCGACAGATTTAAAGAAAAATGTGTTGATTACTTTGGATGGGCAGCCGTACAAAGTAGTAGATTACTCGCAGAAGGTGATGGGGCGAGGTGGCTCCATTGTCAATGTACGCCTCAAAAACTTGATTACCGGCGCGGTTTTGGCTAAGACCTTCAAAGGTCAGGACAAAATCGAATCCGCCGAAGTCGAAACCCGCAAAGTTCAATATCTCTATCAAGATGGTGAAAAGTTTTATTTCATGAATCCAGATAATTTTGAGCAATACGAACTTTTGGCCGAAATGGTAGGCGACAGTAAAGATTTCATGCGCGACGGCGACGAGATGGAAATTCAATTCTATAACAACTCGCCAATTAATTTAGTTTTGCCTCGCACGATGTGGCTTAAGGTGGTTTATACGGAAAACGCCGTCAAAGGCGATACCACTTCGTCTATCACCAAAGATGCCAAATTAGAGACAGGCGTGACGATTAAAGTACCGGCTTTCATCAAAAATGGTGATGTGGTGTCGGTAGATACGGAGACCCATGACTACCGTGAACGACAAAAATGATAGCCAGAAGTACTGGCTAGAACAGACCGAGCAAGACGAAGACACTCGGGCTGGCAAGAAACTCCGCGATGCGGTCGAAAAGTTCGGCTTTGATTTTACGGATAAAGTTGTGCTAGACATCGGTTCGTCCACCGGCGGTTTTACCAAGCTAGCCCTTAATAATGGTGCCACTAAAGTCATTGCCGTCGAAAAAGGCACCAAGCAAATGCAAGAGCCTCTGCGTTCGGACCCACGGGTTGATTTACACGAAAAAACCGATATTTTCACCGTTGATAAGTACCTACTTGGCGATGTCGACGTGGTTTTGGCCGACGTTTCGTTCGTTAGCCTGCGCAAAGTTTTGACTTATGTGCGTCGTGAAATTGCCGACCAAAATGAAACCGATTGGCTGGTGATGCTCAAGCCCCAATTTGAGGCTTATCCGGATCAGTTATTACGTGGTGTAGTTAAAAGCGAAAAAATCCGTCGTGATATTATCAAGCAATTCGAAACTTGGCTGAAGAATCGCGGTTTTGTGATCGTCAATAAACACGATAACGATATCCTTGGCAAACGTGGCAACACCGAGCGTTTCTATTGGCTCAGACTATCCAAACGTTTTTCCAAACAAAATGATGCCCGTGATAGGGAAGATTTGTGGCTTAATCAATAATTAATTATTACGATTGCGTTTGATAAAAGCGTCTTCTTTTTCAAGCTCGGCGCGGAGAGTGTAGGCTTTGCATTTGCCGTCTTTACAGTTGGCTGGTTCGTAAGAATAACTGCTGCCGGTAGTGCCAAGATTCACGCCGTTTGGATCAGTGAATAGCGCTGGGTCCATAGTTTTGAGATTTGATTCAGAAATCATCTCGGGATAGTAGCCATTTTTGGCGTAAAAGCTCTCTTCCAGAGAATAATACATTGCATTGATGGCGGTTTTGCGCTGTTCGTCGCGGTTCATCGCGTCCACATTCATCTTTTGGATGAAGAAGAAAATCAAAATCAGCGCTGCGAATACACAGGCGATTACGAGTTCTAAGACGGTAAAACCTTTCTTGTTCATATAATTATTATAGCACGTTATTCGGCGTTGGTGTGGACGGCGGTGACGTCGTCTAAGTCATCCAGAGCATCAAGGAGATTACCGAGTTTTTCGGACTTTTCGTCGTCTAGGGGCACGAGGTTATCAGCCACGAATTGTAATTCCGCGGCGGTGACATTTAAGCCAGCGTCGACCACGGCTTGGCGGACTTTAGCTAAGTCCGAAGCGGCAGTGTAGATTTCAATACCATCGTCGGTTTCTTCGGCATCTTCAGCGCCGGCATCCAGGACGGTAAGTAGCGCTTCTTCGCCTTTATCGGACACCACAATTACGCCTTTGCGTTTAAATTGGAACATCACCGAACCAGGATCGGCCATACGGCCACCGTTTTTGTCTAAAGTATGGCGCACTTCGGGCATGGTGCGGTTTTTGTTGTCGGTCGCGACTTCTATCACAATGCCCACGCCACCAGGACCATAAGCTTCGTAGACATCTTCAGTGAGGTCAGCGGCAGATTTATCTTTCACACGCGCAATCGCACGTTCGATATTAGCTTTGGGCATGTTAGCCAGGCGCGCTTTTTCCAAAACCATCGCTAGCGATGGGTTCATCTCGGGGTCAGTGCCGGCTCGCGCGGCAATTGCAATTTGATTACCAATTTTTGTAAAAAGCGCGCCCCTCTTCGCATCCACCACGGCTTTTTGGCGTTTAGTCGTAGCCCATTTACTATGTCCTGACATAAAAATCTCCTTTACTCTCTTAATTATATCATAAAAACCCCTTGCATTTTCTGCAGTGCTTATGCTATAATGACCATATGCGTAATGGTCGTGCCAAAACAACCAAAATCATCGGGGGTATATTGGCGCTTTTTGGTGTCGCAGGCTTGGTCTGCGCGGGCACACTTTCCACGGCTGCGCTCGAGGAGTCTATCTCTAAAGATGTCACCGTTGGCATCGACCCAGTTATTTCTATTTCTGTTCCAGAGTCCGTTACTCTCAATATCACACCCTCGACTTCACCCGAGCTCAAAACCGTCTCCACGGTTGTAACGGTTGGCACTAATAACATCACCGGCTACACGCTCTATATGAGCATAGATAATACTAGTACTAATGCCTTGGTCAACCAAGCCCAGACTTCTCTCACTATTCCTACCCTTACCGGAGTAACCCCGATTGTTAATTTTCCAGTTAACCAATGGGGATATTCCAAAGATAACCCTATAGACTTAGCCACCTTCTTACCACTCCCAGCCGTGGGTAGTGAGGATAAGTTCAACATCACTGCTGCTCCCGCCGCCGCTTCTAATACCAACGTTACCTTCGGTACCAAGATTGACATGAGTGTCGCTTCGGGTACTTATTCTAATGTGGCGAAGTTTACGGCTGTGACTAATGAAATCCCAGAACCACCCACCCCACCAGCCACCTGTGACACCTACGCCCCAGGCATCACCTACATGCAAGACATCGATGACACCGTAAAGGGTAATATGATAGTAGATCAACAATACTTCGCCGTAGATAAACGTGATGACAAAGGCTACTGTATCGCCAAACTCCAAGATGGCAACATCTGGATGACCCAAAACCTCGATCTAAATTTAGACAATGGCACCCCTCTCAATTCTGAAACATCTGATATCTCCTCAGACCGTAGTCCTTGGACCCCACAAACCACTCTTTCTCAATCCGATATCAGCTCTTGGACCGGCTCAGACTATGATGTAGTAAGATCCATCGATATGGGCGACTTCTACTACGATGGCTCTACCAACAGTAGCCAATCCGGTACCACCTACGAAGGCATGACAGGCTTCCTCACTCCAAGTGACCCCAACATCAACCAACACTACCACGTCGGTAACCTCTACTCCTGGAATGCTGCTACCGCCAACAGCCGTGCTAGTAGTGCAGGTACTGGTGAAGCTACCGACTCCATCTGCCCCAAAGGCTGGCGTCTACCAAAAGGTGGCCCCATGTCCAACGAATTCTCTAATATGCTCTCACTATATGGCGCCTGGACCAGTGGTTCCTCTGGTACCGTCCAAAACCTCATAGATGAGCCCGTTTATATGGTGCGCGGAGGCAGCGTCTACTCTGGCCAGTTGTGGTTCGCTGCGAACCACGGCAACTACTGGTCGTCTACGGCGAACTCGTCCAACAACGGCTACGAGCTCAACTTCAACATTACTAGCTACGTCCGCCCCGCCAACACCACCAACCGTTACCGCGGCCTATCTTTACGCTGTATTGCCCGGTCAGCTGAGGAGCCGGTCAACCCAGTTAATCCGGATAATCCCGGCGGCGGCGGTGGCGCAGAAAATAACGTTAACAACGTCTACAACAACGTTTATAATTCTAACTCTAGCAGCGACGGTTCTAACACCGATGCCGCCGACGGTTACACCGCCCCACAAGGCGTCTTCAACTCCACCACCGAAAACCAACCCAACTGGTTCTTAATCATCTGCCTCAGCATTATGAGCCTACTCCTCCTCGCCCTCATCATCTACCTCATCTACCGCCTCCGCAAAGAGGCCCACAAAGATCAACAAGCTAACGCTTGATAACTAATCATCACTTGTGCTACACTCGCGCTGAGTTGGGTAAAAGCCTGATTCGTAGTATAATAAATATAAGTAAAGGAAGGTAAATTATGGCGAAACAAACGCAATCACAAAACGGTAAAAATCAGGCTCTAGACCTGGCCATCTCGCAAATTACCAAGCAATTTGGTGATGGTTCAATCATGAAATTGGGTGAGGCGAAAAAAATTGATGTGGAACTGCTGCCAACCGGCTCGTTGTCGCTGGATTTGGCGCTCGGTGGTGGTATTCCAAAAGGCCGTATTATTGAGATTTATGGTCCAGAATCATCTGGTAAAACGACTTTGGCGCTCCATGCGATCGCTGAAATTCAAAAGCAAGGTGGGCAGGCGGCCTTTATCGATGCTGAGCACGCTTTAGATCCAGCCTATGCACGCAGAATTGGGGTAAAAACGGAAGATTTGCTCATTTCTCAGCCCGATAATGGTGAGCAAGCGCTCGAAATCTGTGAAACCTTGGTGCGCTCTGGCGCGGTTGATTTGATTGTGGTGGACTCCGTCGCCGCTCTCGTACCCCAGGCCGAAATTGATGGCGATATGGGTGACGCTCAGATGGGTCTGCACGCCCGTTTGATGTCTCAGGCAATGCGCAAACTTACTGGTATTATCAGCAAGTCCAAAGCCACGGTGGTATTCATCAACCAAATTCGTATGAAGATTGGTGTGATGTTTGGCAATCCCGAAACTACTACTGGCGGTAACGCTCTGAAGTTCTACGCTTCCGTGCGTATGGACATTCGCCGTATTGGCCAAATTAAACAAGCCGACTCTACCATCGGCAACCGCACTCGTGTGAAGGTGGTGAAAAACAAGATTGCGGCACCATTCCGCCTAGCCGAGTTTGATATTATGTACAACGAAGGTATTAGCAAGACTGGCGATATTCTGGATCTCGCTGTAGAACACGGTATTATCGAAAAAGCCGGTGCCTTCTACAAATACAAGGGTAAAAACATTGGCCAAGGCCGCGAAGCTGCCAAACAATTCTTGAAAGACGACCCGAAATTCATGGCTGATATCGAAAAACAAGTGCGCGCAAAAGCACAAGCGGCAGAATAAATTGAAAATTGTTAGTAGTCTAGCCGAGGAACAAAAGGGTGGGGCTGCTTTTGTAGTGACCGCGCTAAAACCAGCGGTACGTAACGAGCACCGCGTGAATGTTTTTGTTGATGATGAATATAGTTTTTCGCTCGATTTGGCCCAAGTGGTAGATTTAAAATTGAAAGTTGGCCAGCGGGTTGATGCTGAGCAAATTGCCGAATATAAACAGCTGTCTGAATTCGGTAAATTGTATCAAAGTACTCTGGAATGGGTGCTAACGCGGCCGCATTCGGAGAGGGAATTGCGCGATTATTTGCGACGTAAGCAACTGCGCCGAGCGGCTGAGAATCGTCGTCGCGCCAGTCGGCGTCAATATCTTAAAGAACACCCCGAAAATAAACGTGAGCGCGAGGCTCTAAAAACTCTGCCCGAGTTTGATGACCAGGCCATTGCCAAAGTCATAGAAATGTTGCTCAAAAAAGGCTACGTGGACGACCAAAAATTCGCGGAATATTATGTCGAAAATCGCATGGTCAAAAAGGGCATTAGTCGGCGCCGCTTGGAGCAAGAACTTTTCAAAAAAGGCATCTCCACCCCTGTTATTCAACAAGTTTTAGCTGACTCAAAACGCAGCGATACGGACGAAATTAAAAAAATTATTCAAAAAAAGCGCGCCAAATATTCGGACGACCAACTCATCCAATATCTTACGCGTCAAGGTTTTGACTATCAGACTGTGAAAAATCTGGTTTGCGAAACGGATTAACAAAATCAGCCGTTTTTTCGGCCGGTTCCGCAGTTTTCACTACATCTTTTTCGTCTTTGACGATTACTTTATAATCATTAATTTCGATGATATCATCGCGACTGATAGTCAATTCTGGGTCCAAAAAGGATTTTAGCGTGGGGCGTTTCACAATTAACTGTTCAATCATAAAATCTTTACTATTTGCCACAAAACTCGTGATTTTCCCCAGTTTTTCGCCTTTTTTAGTTTCAACTTTGAGGCCGATCAACACAAAATCAAGTTCGATAATCTTTTTGACTTTTATAATATCATCGCGTTTTGACAGCACATCTTCTGAATCAATCACAAAACCGAGGTTCGAAAACTCGCGAATCGATTTTACGTCTAATACATCGCCCGTATCGGCGGTCACCAGCGGCCCTTCCACAAAAAAAGCGATGATTTTGAGATTATCCGGATCAATAATACAAGCCGAGACCGTTGCCAGCTGACCACCAATATGAATACTCATCACCGGCGTTCCAATTAGCTGAGCGTAGTTTATAAGCATAAGTTTATTATAGCATGCTATAATAAGAGTAATAAGAAAAGGAGTGTTATGAAAGAAGAGGGGAAAACTAACGCGCATAGTTCTGTGCGTATCACCAATATCAAAGCCAAAGACACTGAAAGGTCTTTGACACCAGAGGAAAGAGAGCGTATTTTGGCGATGCGTCGTCGTAAAGAAGCTACACTCAAAGAACAAAAAACCCAACAAAAATTAGTAATTGCTAGTTTTGTAGTTGGTATATTATTGCTTGCAGCAGTGATTCTAATTTTTGCCGTCAAATGGCCTTGGCTCCCAATCCTTGGCATTGGTTTAGGGCTAATTGGCTTAATTTTACTGATTGTTTTGATTTCCAAAGCCGCTAAATGCAAGAAAATGCCGGCTAAAAGCGGCCTGTTCTTTATTAGTTGTATTTTGATCGTGGCTGGCCTGGTGATTAGCGTTATTGCAGGCGTCGTTCAAGCTACCAGCAGCCAAGGCGACGACCAGGAGAAAACCAGCCTCGAAGAAGTTGACGTCAACGGTATGACCATCAGCGCCGCTTGCGACGCCGTGCGTGAGAAAAAGTGGATTGTTCTTGAAGTTGTAGACGAAAATGACTCCACTAACAAATCTACTTGTAGCGACACTCAACATCGTGTGTCCTCTTCTCGTTACTACAATCTCAAAAGCTCGGTGAATGCCGGTAAAGTTGTTTTGTATTTTGCGGGCGATACCCAATCAAGCTCAGCCGCTTCCAAAGCGCAGAGCGCTGAAACTGACGAGATTGACTATAATTTCCGCAACACCATGAAAGAATACGAAGCCTTTGTAGACGAATATGTTATCGTGATTCGTCAACACAAAGCCGACCCCAGTAACCCTGAAATAGTTGCTAAATATAATGCAATGACCGTACAATACAACGAGTGGGTCAATAAAATCAACGCTATCGACACTTCAAAACTTTCCAAGACTGACCTTGCTTATTATAACGAAGTTGTCAATCGCGTGAACAAGAAAATTTCCGATGCCAACAATTCGTAATTTCTGCATCATTGCGCATATTGACCACGGTAAATCAACCTTGGCCGATCGTATGATGGAAATTACAGGGACGGTCGAGCAGCGTGATATGAAATCACAGCTGCTTGATTCGATGGAATTGGAGCGTGAAAAGGGAATTACAATTAAATTAGCGCCTGTCCAGATGCACTGGAAAGATTGCGAGTTGAATTTAATTGACACGCCGGGTCATGTGGATTTTTCTTACGAGGTTTCACGTTCGTTGCAGGCGGTCGAAACAGCGGTTTTGGTGGTCGATGCCACGCAGGGGATTCAGGCCCAGACCCTCGCCAATGTTTATTTGGCGATGGAGCAAGATTTGTTTATCATTCCGGTGATTAACAAAGTTGATTTGCCCGCCGCCGAGCCCAAAAAAGTTACTGCACAATTGGTTAAATTGCTCGGCTGTTCGGCAGATGATGTCATCGCCGTTTCTGCCAAAACCGGTGAAGGCGTAGAACAGGTCCTCGATACGATTGTGAAAAGAGGCTTAAGCCCATCCATCCCGCAAGAAAACGGAACAAGGGCCCTCATTTTTGATTCGTATTTCGATGATTATCGCGGTGTTGTCCTGTATGTGAGAATATTTAATGGCAATATTCCAAAAGGTGCCGAAATCAAAATGATGGCGACGGAGACCAATGGCCAGGCGCTGGAAGTTGGTGTTTTGACGCCCAAAATGACACCCAAACCAGACCTACACGAAGGCGAAATCGGTTACATTGTTACGAACTTGAAGACCACTCGCGAAGCCAAAGTTGGCGACACAATTACTTTGTCAAAAACCCCTGCCAACGAGCCTTTGCCCGGTTACAAAGAGGTAAAACCTTTTGTTTATGCCGGATTTTTCCCAGTTAGCAACGACCAATACAAAGATTTGAAAGAAGCCATTGAGAAGTTATCTTTGTCCGATTCAGCCCTGCAGTTCGAGCCGGAAAACTCACCGGTTTTAGGCTTTGGTTTGCGCATCGGCTTTCTTGGGCTTTTGCATCTCGACATTATCAAAGAGCGTTTGGAGCGTGAATTTGACCTCGATCTTGTCATCACCAATCCTTCTACCAATTATCAAATTGTCCTGACTGACGGAACTGAGCAAGAAATCAAATCAGCCAGCGATTTACCAGACGTTTCGGAAGTGGTAGAGATTCGCGAGCCGTGGGTGAAAGGTGAAATTATTGTGCCCAAAGATATGATTGGTGGTGTGTTAAATTTGATCAATCAAAAACGTGGCCATCAAACCAACCTGTCTTATCTGGAAAATCGTGCCATTATTGATTTTGAAGCGCCGATGGCTAATCTTTTGACCGATTTTTATGACCAATTGAAGTCCGCTACTTCTGGTTATGCGTCATTTAATTATGAACTGAGTGATTATCGTGCCGAAGATTTAGTGCGAGTAGATTTCTTGGTGGCTGGCGAAAGAATTGATGCGCTCAGCATCATGTGCCATCGTTCCGAAGCCGATGCGATTGGTCGTGAAATTACGAAAAAATTAAAAGAAGTGATTCCGCGTCAGAGTTTCGAAGTGGCTTTACAGGCTGCGATTGGTGCACGTATTATTGCCCGCGAAACCATTGGTGCCTATCGCAAAGACGTGACGGTCAAGATTCACACTGGCGATCGTGATCGCAAGGCTAAGCTTCTGGCCAAGCAAAAACGCGGTAAAGCCCGTCTTAAAAAATTCGGCAAAGTCGAAATCCCCGCCGAAGCCTTCACCGTGATGTTGAAAAAAGATTAATTTTTCACCTGTAATTTTGGTTGAGGAATTTTGGCAGCGATTACGGCTGGAATCAGCGCCGGCAATAAATAGGGTACGGGTACACAGAGAAGTAGTAAGGCTATGGTCGTGGCTGGTTTTCGGGAAATGAAAGCATAGGTCGCCGCGACCGTCATTACGGCTGCGAACGAACCATCAATGCCAGTGACTAAGGCAAAGGCGAAGCCCACTGCAGACGCGCCGAATACAATTGGGAAAATACTCCCACCTTTCCACGCAAAATTAATACAAACACTGACCAACGTTAATTTTAGCAGGCCGGTTACAATTAAAATCACCGCATCCATCGATTGCCAATTTGCAATGAGTGGCTCTAATTGATGCTCGCCAGAAAACATCGTATCAGGTAGGAAATAGCCACAAATTGCCACAGCCAAACCTGCTATTAACACCGGTATGAAGGGATGTTTTTGCAATTTTTTGGCGATTTTTTGTGCGCCGAAATCGACGCCTTTGTAGAATAGCCCTAGTACCGCACCGATTGCAATGATTGGAATGAGCCATAGCAACAAGGTCCAATCAAAATCTTGCATTTGTGGGAAGCGTGGTAACCCGCCAGCAGGAAAGTTCGGCAACAAATTAGTCAAAATTTGCGTGGCCAGCATCATCGCAATTAAACCACCAGCTACGCCCATAATGTAGATAAAAATGCGATGGCGTTTTTGGAAAATCTTTTTGCCGTACTTTTCTTTATCATTATCGGGCTCCAAATTTTCTGTGATACCGATTAGTGGTGTGCGGAACACGATCGACAGCGCTACGCTTAAACCGGTTTCGGTAAGGGCGGTCAATTTTTCACCACGATATTTGAGATTGTCACCAACCCAGCAACATAAGCCGGCAATGAATCCAACCAAGCCAGCTTCTGGACCGAGCGTACCGCCAAAAATTAACGGCAACAAGGCTGCTACGGCGATCGTACTGAGATTATTATAGGGATATTTGCCGGTTTTTTTGATTTTGGCCATCACTTCTTCGGTAGTGTCAGGCAATGGACCATGTTTTTTGCGAAACCAAAAAATCACCATCGCACCGATTGTACAAATAATAATATTGTAAGCTAAACGATGAATTTGGATGTGCTCCGGCAAAAAGGTCCAAACAAAATCCGTACCAGCCGCCAGAACTTTTAGTACTAACCAGACTAATAGCCCTGCCACAAAGCCCAAAAAAAGCGAAACAATACCAAACAACAACACTGCCACCCGTTTTTTAGCGGTCATTTTATTTTGTTTTTTCATCCATAACTCCTCGTTCTAAAATCATTATATCATAGATGAGAATGTGAAGTTGCTTAATAAAAGTTAAAAATTATTAAGCTTGGGGGGCAACTTTTTGTAATTTACAATATAATGTGGTTATGGAAAAGAGTGAAGAAATTGCTGTAAGCAACCAACCAAAAATGAATAGAAAATCTAAAAACGTCTTGATGGGCGTGGGGCTGGGCCTCAGTATTGTTGGCATTGCGTCAATATTTTTGCTGGCGAGTCAGAGCCAAGGTCAGCCTGGTGGTATGGAAGCGCCAGGAGGTATGATGGGGCAGCCTGGCGAAATGGGCCAAATGGGTGGTGATGGCGACACCCCACCAGAGAAACCCGATGGTGATAGTCAAAATGAGATGTCCGAACCACCCGAAAAACCCGATGGTGAATCCGGTGGTCAGATGGGTGCCGGTGGTACTCCACCAGAAATGCCAAACGGCGCTGGGGCTAGCGATTACACCTGGGCCTACATTTCTGCGCTCGTGTTGTTTAGTCTGGCAATTAGTTTCTTAAGCTTACATTTGATTATGTCCAAGGCCAACAAAAAGACTTTCAAAGAGACCTATCACTCGGGCGACAAAATTTTAATCATTGTGCTTGGTACAATTTTGTTGACGGCCTGTCTCAGTGCTGCCGAAATTTACGCTGCAACTAATTTACTGGGGAATGGTAGTCCTCAGGGCCAGCCTGGCGGAATGAGCGCCACTGATGTCAAATATTCCGCAGTGGTCGAAATTACAGAAGACAAAACTCTTAACAGCCAGTCTTACACTTCAACGACCGCCGACGAAAATGTTATTTTGGCGACCGGTAAAATTAATGCTGAGGTCGATCAAACCAAAATTGAAAAAACTGGTGATTCGGATGGTGGCGACAGCACATCATTTTACGGTATGAATTCTGGTGTCATCGCTAAAGATGGCGCTACTTTAACTCTCAAAAATCTCACCGTCACAACCAACGCCACCGGCGCCAACGGGGTTTTTAGTTACGGTGGGAGCGCGACCACTAATAATTCTAATTCTGATGGCACGACTGTAAATATTGCTGATTCGACTATTACAACTACCAAAGATAATTCTGGTGGCATTATGACCACGGGTGGTGGTAATATGAATGCTACAAATTTGACGATTCTGACCTCTGGTGTTTCGTCCGCGGCAATTCGCTCCGATCGTGGTGGTGGTAATGTTTTGGTCGACGGAGGCATCTACACGACCAAAGGCGCTGGCTCGCCAGCGATTTATTCAACCGCCGCCATCAAAACTAACAATGCAAAATTGGTGGCCGAAGCTTCGGAGGGTGTTGTGATTGAAGGCGCCAATTCAGTGGAACTTGATAACACCGAGTTAGTTGATACCAATAATAAATTAAACGGACAATCGACGACTTACAAAAATATTTTTCTTTACCAATCAATGAGTGGCGACGCCTCAACAGAGGGCGGTTCAAGTTTTACGGCTAAAAATAGCAAAATTACCACTCATAAGGGCGACACTTTTTATGTTACTAACACCACCGCCAAAATTGCGCTCGAGAACAATAAAATTACCAACAACGACACAACTGGCAACCTACTTCGCATTCAAAAAGATTCTTGGGGCAAAGATGGCTCCAACGGTGGTGATGTGACGTTTGATTTGACCAATCAATCAGCTACAGGTAACATCGTAGTTGATAGTATTTCTAAACTGGCTTTTAATCTAAAATCCGGCTCGGTCTACCAGGGAACAATTAACGGCGATAACAGCGCCAAAAACCTTGCCTTGACCCTCAGTAAAGACTCCAAAATTACCCTAACCGGCGATAGCTATGTGTCTTCGCTTGATGACGCCGATACTTCTTACGGCAACATCAATTTCAACGGACACAAATTATACGTCAACGGTAAATCCATTAATTAGCTTTTAAAAATTCTTTGTATTTTTTATGGTGGGGCGCGAGGGGCTCGAACCCCCGACCTTCTCGGTGTAAACGAGACGCTCTAGCCAGCTGAGCTAGCGCCCCAACTTTTCTATTATAGCACGTGAAGTGTTATAATAGGGAGAGAAAGGAATTTTATAGGTATGACAGAGCAAAATCTAGACAAAATGCGCCACACGCTCAGCCATGTTTTGGCGGCAGCGATTGCATCAATTTATGGGGAAGTGAAATTTGGGATTGGCCCCACTATCGAGAATGGCTTTTATTACGATATTGACTTCGGTAAAACCAAAGTTTCTGATGCTGATTTGCCTAAGATTGAGAAGAAGATGCGCGGTATTATCGCTCAGGGTTGTAAAGTAGAACAGAGAGAAATGTCGCGTGCTGATGCTCTGAAATGGGCCAAAGATACGAATCAAACCTATAAAACTGAACTTATTAATGAATTACCTGAAGATGAAAAAATCACTTTTTATGACATCGTCACTCCTGATGGTAAGGTGCTTTTTGCTGATCTTTGCCGTGGTCCTCACGTAGATAGCCTCAAAGAAATCGGCGTGTTTAAGCTTACCTCTGTTGCCGGTGCCTATTGGCGCGGTGACGAAAAGCGCGAAATGCTCACCCGTATCTATGGCGTGGCTTTCCCAACCGAGAAGGAAATGGACGAATTCCTCCAAAAACAGGCCGAAGCCAAGGCCCGTGATCATCGCAAACTTGGTAAAGAACTCGATTTGTTCCACTTTTCTGACTTAGTCGGTTCCGGTTTACCTCTGTTTACCCCTCGTGGTACAATTTTACGCGACCTTTTGAATGATTTTGCTCAGGGGTATCGTCTGCGTTGTGGTTATCAAAAGGTTTGTATTCCTCATATCGCCACTATTGACCTCTACAAAAAATCTGGTCATTTCCAAAAATTCCCCGAAATGTTTAAATTCATTAGTGATGAATCAGGGGATGAGCTAGCTATTAAACCTGTTAGTTGTCCGCATCATAGCCAGATTTTTGCTAGCGTACCCCGTTCTTATAAGGAGTTACCGGTCAAATATCTCGAAACCACCATGGTTTACCGGGATGAGCGTAAGGGTGAAATGGGCGGTCTGGCGCGCGTGCGTTCTATTACTCAAGACGATTCGCACATTTTCTGTACTGAAGAACAGGTGGCTCAGGTGTTTGGCGAGCTGATTGAATCGGCCAAAGACCTCTATCAAAAGATTAATATGACTTTGCGTTTGCGCCTCTCTTTCCGTGACGACGGCGATGGTTACATCGGTGATAAGAAAATGTGGGACAAAGCTGAATCTGCCATTAAATCCATGGCCGACAAATTCCAGATGGATTATTACATCGGAGAAGGTGAAGCCGCCATGTATGGCCCCAAGATGGACTTTATTGCTGTTGATGCGCTTGGGCGAGAGTGGCAATTAGCTACTGTTCAGCTAGATTATGCTATGCCAGATCGTTTCAGGCTCGAATATACTGATGCGGATGGCCAGAAAAAGACCCCAATTATGGTTCACTGTGCCCTGATTGGCTCGATTGAGCGCTTTATGAGTATCTACATTGAGCATACTGGGGGCTGGTTCCCACTCTGGTCTGCCCCTGAGCAGGTGCGCATCCTGAGCGTCAATAACACTGTCTCTGACTACGTTAAAACCATTAGCGGTATTCTCGACGGAATCGAACTAGATGAGCCTGTAGCACACAATAAATTGCGTTACAGCGCAGATTTGAGCGATGATAGCCTTGGGAAAAAGATTCGCCGCGCTGTTGATATGAAAATCCCGGTTGTTTTGATTGTTGGCCCCAAGGACCAAGAGGCGGGCGAAGTCAGCGTGCGCCTGCGCGACAGGGAAGAAAAAGTTAAATTAGACGATTTAGCTAAATTTATTCATGAGCTCAACTAAAGATACCATAGTAGTTCTAGGGCCAACTGGCTCTGGAAAAACAGGGGTGGCTATTGAAATCGCCAAGGAGATCAACGGCGAGATTATCTCAGCTGATTCACGAGCGATTTATAAGGGGTTAGATATCGGCACTGCCAAACCCACTCCAGAGGAACGGGCTCAGGTGCCACACTGGGGTATTGACCTCGTAGAACCGGGGGAACGTTTCACTGTAGCAGATTGGAAAGCCTATGCTGAACAAAAAATCACTGAAATCAAAAACAGAGGCCACGCCCCAATAATTGTAGGTGGAACTGGACTCTATATTGATGCTCTTGTCTATGATTATCAGTTTGGTGTCAAAGATACCTCTGATAGAGATAAGATTACCCCAGGCTATTTACTCATTGGTGTGAAAACCACCCCTGATAAATTGCGAACACGAATTATTGAAAGAGTGAACAAAATGTTTAACGAATCCCTATATCAAGAGACTAAAACAGCCGCAGAAAAATACGGTTGGGATAATCAGGCCATGAAAAGTAATATTTATCAGTTTGCTTGGCAATATTTACAGGGAGAAATATCTCTAGAAAGGGCCAAAGAGCTGGCTGTATATGATGATTGGCATCTAGCCAAACGTCAGATGACTTGGTTTAAACGTAATGATAAAATTTGTTGGCTACCGCTTGCAAAAATTAAGTCATACGTGCTAAAATGTATACAAGATGACTAAAAAAGAGAGTACACCAGTAGAAAAGTTATTCGGTTCCAAGACGCGAGCTAAGCTTCTCCGTCTCTTCTTCACCAACCCCCGTAAATCTTTCTATGTCCGTGAAATTACTAGGGTGATTGATGAGCAAATTAATTCTGTTCGTCGTGAACTCACTAACCTTGAAGGTATCGGCGTAATCAAAAACGAGACCTATGACAACAAAGTATATTATTCCGCTAATCAACAACACCCCTATAGCCGCCCACTCCAAGAGATCTTTATGAAAAAAGTAACCAGCGCTCAGACTAAAGATGTTCATGCCAGTAGTTGGGACGAATATATTCGCCCAGTTAAGAATTATCTGAAGGCTTTGGTTGTGACTAACCGTCTTCCTGGTCAAGATGGCGTCGACCTCTTAATTATTGGCGACGACCGCACCAAAAAACTTACCCGTTGGGCTGAAGTAGTTGAGAAAAAACAGGGTAAACCGCTCAATTATGTGATTATGTCTCGAGATGATTATCTCTATCGCCGCAGCGTACGCGATCATTTCATCGGTGATATCCTCGAGATGGAAATTACCGAGATTATTGACCCTAATAATTTAATCAAGGGACAAAATAATGTTTGAGTTATCAAGTAAATCACCAGATCAGATTACAATCACAACAAAAGTGACCACTATTAATTTTGATATAGCTGAAGCTACTATTGACGCCGACCTAGCTGTTGGCCAAATTCAGGGACCAGGCGAGTTTGAAATCGGTGATGTCACGATTGTTGCCGTTGATTTAGGCCAAGGCCGCACAGCTTATAACGCTGAAATTGGCGGTGCCCACGTCGCAATCATTGGTAATTACGAAGAGAATTTAGATAATCTTGGTATCGTTGATATTCTCTGTACTTCCTCTGTTAAGGCCATTCGTGAAATCGAGCCTAAGATGGTTGTAGCGATGGGCAATGTTGATGGTATGGTCGCTGATCTTAAAGTGACAGCCCACGCCGAAAAGAAACTCAAAGTCAAAAAACTTGATGATTTACCAGCCACACTCGAGGTGGTGGCACTAAGTTAGGAGATATTAAGGATGGGCGCTACTGTTATCGGCTTGCTGATTGTCTTTGGCGTAATTCTTGTTTCGATGGTGCTGCACGAGTTGGCCCATGGCTTGGTGGCCTATTGGCTCGGTGATGACACGGCCAAGGCCCATGGACGCCTCACCCTGAACCCTCTCAAGCACCTTGACCCGATCAACTCCTTTGCGCTACCTCTAATCTTATATCTGATGGGCGGCCCAATTTTTGGTGGTGCTAAGCCCGTGCCAATTAATACCCGTAATCTGAAGTTTGGTGCTTGGGGGATGGCTTTGGTTGCCATCGCTGGTCCATTGACTAATTTTATCTTAGCTTTAATCAGTTTTCTGATTGGCTATTGGACTGGTGCTCTAGCCAACACCGGTCTTATAGGAATGATTTTTACTTATCTTGTGACAATCAACCTCGGTTTTGGCATTTTTAACATGCTTCCTATCCCACCTCTGGATGGCTCGCGTGTGCTCTATGCGATTGCTCCAGATGGCGTGCGTCGTTTTATGGAGAGTATGGAACAGTTTGGTATCTGGATTGTAATGATTTTGGTAGTCGTCGGTGGTGGCTTCTTTGGCGCCATTATGACAGGGGCGATGCAAGGTATTCTCAACTTTTTCTATTGGATTGTGGGCGCCTAAGTATGCTATAATAGAAGTGTCCTTGGTGGCAGCATGATTTTCCTGAATAATCATGTTATAGGGATTTCGTGGCTTACATCCGTGGATGTATCGCATAAGATTTTACCCACCTTGTATATATTACGGGGAAAACAAAGTTACCAAGGGCTTTTTTGTGCTAAAATAAAATAGAGCTCGAAAGGCAATCGCTTGGGTCCCCAAGAGGAAAGTCCGGGCAGCATAGGACACGGTAGTCGCTAACGGCGACCGTCCGTAAGGATAGGGAAAGTACCACAGAAACTTATACCGCCTCTTTGAGGTAAGGGTGAAAAGAGTGGGGTAAGAGCCCACAGCACTTAGTGGTGACACTAGGTGGAGGCAAACCCTACCGGCTGCAAGGAGTGCTAGATACCTTGGTCCGAGGATGCACGCTCACCGCTAAAATGTCAGAGCAATCTGGTGTTTAGATAGATGGTTGCCGGCCTGCTTGCAGGTTACAGAACCCGGCTTATTGAGAGCTCATTAAAAAATACCCCTATACGGGGTATTTTTTAAGTTTTTGGTCTTATTTCTTGGCTTCAGTAGGAGCGCTAATAATACCCTTCTTCTTTAAAGTACGCATTGCAGAAGTGCTAACATTCATGCGAACTTTTTTGCCGTTAATAATCAATGTACGTTTTTGTACATTAGGCTTAAAAACCTTGCGGGTTTTATGCTGGGAGAAAGATACATTGTGACCATACATCTTGCCTTTGCCAGTCATTTCACAGATAGCCATCTTATTTCTCCTTTACTGTTTTAACAATTGCTTTGAATGCTTCGGGTTGATTCACGGCGAGCTCGGCCAGCATCTTGCGGTCAACAGTGACATTTTTAGCCTTGAGACCGGCAATTAACTGGGAATAAGAGATACCATATTCACGAGCAGCGTTATTAATGCGGGTAATCCAGAGTGCGCGCAGATCGCGTTTGCGATTGCGACGATCACGGTATGAATAGCGCAAAGATTTGATCACACCTTGTTTTGCCATGCGAAAACTACGAGTGCGATAATGCTGCATCCCCTTAGCTTTGTTCAGTACTTTCTTATGTTTGGCCCGAGCGGCTACACCACGTTTTACTCTCATCTTAAACTCCTAAGGCTTTCTTTAAGTTTTTAGCGTTTTTACCTGTAACTCCAGCAGCGGTTTTGATATTGCGCTTGCGGGATTTGGATTTTTTGGCAAGAATATGGTTGCCAAATGCGCGTTCGCGGACCAATTTACCAGAGCCGGTACGTTTGATGCGCTTAGCAGTGCCTTTGTGAGTCTTTAACTTCGGCATAATATTTCCTTTCGTTTAATTTATTATTACAGAGGTACGATCAGAGGACCGTGGAAGTAGGAAATTACTTCTTCCGTATCCCGACTGATAGGTTACGTCCGTGTTGTTGAGGTTTGCCTTCTACGACAATCTCATAATCGGCCTGAATAGCGGCTAAAATTTTATCAAGCATTTGAGGCCCGAGCTCTTTATGGGCCATTTCGCGCCCCTTAAAGACGACCATAATCTTGACATGATCTCCGTTATCAAGGAAACCTTTAATTTTGCGGACTTTAATGTTCAGGTCATTATCACCGATTTTGAGGCCAAACTTCATCTGTTTGAGCTCAGACTGCTTTTCGCGAGCCTTACGGCGATTCCGGGCTGCCTCTTTCATCTTTTGATACTGGAATTTACCCCAGTCGATGGTTTTGACAACCGGTGGGTTGGCATTGGCAGCGATTTCTACCAAGTCTACCTCTTGTTCTTGAGCCAGGTTTAGGGCTTCTCGGCTCGACATGATACCGAGTTGCTCTCCACTCGCACCAATCACACGCACTTCAGGATAGCGAATTTCTTCGTTGATCTTGATATGAGATTGATTGCTGATGGTGTTCCTTTCTCTTGAATTAACCTGTAACGATTATAGCAAACTTTTAGGGAAAAGACAAGGGTAATTTTACCTTTGACGAAAATTAAGGGCCTCGGTGATGTGTGTGGCGGTAATTTGGGGTGTTCCTTCTAAATCGGCGATGGTCTGGGCGAATTTAATAACCTTAAAATAGCTTCTGGCTGAGAGATTGAGTTTTTCTGAAGCGCTAGCTAGGAGCTGTTTGGCGACTGGCTCCATCTCCAGAAGTGTGCTGACTTGATGCGATGATAGGGAGCTGTTGTAAAAATTATCTTGGCCATAGCGCTGCCTTTGCCTCTGGACAGCCTGAACAATAGTTTTTCTCACAACATCATGTTCTGTTGTTCGTTTTGGGGTAGTCCGGAGTAAATCAGTGTTATCGACTTTTTGGACTACAATACTCATGTCAATTCGGTCAAACAGGGGTCCAGAAAGTTTTTTGCGGTAGTTGTTAATCTGGGTCTGGCTGCAAGTACATTCGTGGGTGGGGTCATTAGCATAGCCACAGGGGCAGGGATTCATGGTCGCAATCAGCATAAAATCGGCTGGGTAGGTGGATTTGTGGTGTGCGCGGGAGATTGTAATCTGTTTATCCTCAATTGGCTGGCGCAGAGCTTCCAACACGCTACGGGGGTATTCGGGTAATTCATCGAGAAATAGCACGCCGTGGTGAGCTAGCGAAATTTCCCCTGGTAGAGCGTGCGGTCCACCGCCGACAATTGCGGTATTACTGGCGGTGTGGTGAGGGCTACGGAAGGGGCGCTCAGTGACAGCTCCGTCGATAATCTGGGTGAGTGCGTGAATTTTAGTAATCGCAATCTGTTCGGAAGGGGCTAAATCTGGCAACAAATTAGCCGCTACTTTGGCCAAGAGAGTCTTACCGGCCCCTGGTGGACCCGAGAGTAAAATGTTGTGATGACCGGCAATTGCGATGGCCATAGCGCGCTTAGCCAATGTTTGACCCCTGATGTGGTCCAACAAGGGACCAGCTGATTGAGTAGAAGTAGTATTGTATTTAGCAGGTGGCCTCTTGAGTTTTAGCTCACTTTTTAGAATTAAAAATACTTCTTGCAGGGTATTAGCCCCAATAATTTTGATACCTTTAACCAGGGAAGCCTGCTGATAATTATCAGCAGGCAAGATAATCCGTTTAAAACCAGCTTTTTGCGCCTGCTCCACGATGTTAATTATGCCCCTCACAGGCCGTAGCATACCGTTTAAGGCTAATTCACCTACAAATAGGCATCCAGATACCTCAGCGGGCAAAAGTTGCCCAGAGAGTACTAGGATAGCTAAGGCGATGGGTAAATCTAGATGCGTGCCATCTTTAGCCAGTTCGGCAGGGGCTAGATTGACCGTCACCTTGCGATCCGGGAAGGTAAAATCAGAGTTCACAATCGCTGAGCGCACCCGATCCCGAGCTTCGTTGATAGTTTTGTTGGCCATGCCTACGATGTTAAATGCTGGTAGACCCCGGTTCATATCCCCCTCAACTTCGACCAGACTACCTTCGTAGCCTTGGGGGATCGCAGAATAAATTTTAGCAATCATAGTGCCAAAATAGCATTTATAATCTGGGGCGCGAACCATAACCACCATGGACTTTTCTGGGGTAATGTGCTATAATACGGGGAGTTGGGGCTGACAAAGCTTAGACGAATTATTAACAGATACCAGGCACGACGATTGATACCGTAAGTATTGAATAAGTGAAAAAACCACTTCAAAGCATGTGCTTTATGCACCTGCGTTCGCTTAATTAATTAAAATTAGGCTGATTTCGTACCGATTTTCCGTAAGTGCGGAATTATCATAATCGCGGAAATAAGGTCAATCGCGCGATAACGATTGATTCGAAAATTCAATCACGGCTTTTGGCAGTTTTGTCTTTTGCTCACTGCCAATTTTTCGCCAAAATCGAAACAAAAGACTATGCGTGTAGAATGGTATTATGAAGATTTTTCGGACCCGGAGGCAGTATCCGGCAGCTCCACCATTTTTGTTTTAAAAATATTTTGAAAACGTCAGAATTGGACCGCCATGGGGCGGTTTTTGCTTGTGGAAAACTTGGCAAAAAAAGTGCAAAAAAAGTGCAAAAAAAGTATTGACATGAGCGTTTTAGTGCGATATTATAGAGGTAGCTTTTGAATAAAAAAATTATTCAAAAGCCAAAAATAAAAAATAGCCAAAATAACTCCACACTCTACAAAAAAGAACCGGTTTTCCTCGCAGTTACCGGTTCTTTTTCTATATTTAGTTCGTCAAAATCTAAAAAATTAAAGCATTTTGGTGGTATCAACAAAACTTTAAATGATATTTTTTTGCGCCACAAATTTGTCGGCCTAATGTTTGGCATTTTGTGCATGTAAATTACCCACGAAATATATTTTTTGACAAAAATTTTTGGCAAATTGCTAATAATAGTTGGCTGATTTTGAATCCATTTTTAAAAAATGATGAAAAATTAAGCATTAACAAAATTAATAACGACCATAAAAGACTTATCCAAGATTTTTTGAGGGTTTTTTGTTGTGATCGTTACAACGAACACGCAAATTATGCCGAACGGGACAGTCAATGTTGTATTTTTTACAATAAAACCCCAAAAAGATAAAAAACAGGGAGGTAAAATCTAAAATGTTGTAAAAAATACAATGAAATTATACCAAAAAGGTATTGCTTTTTTCGCCCAAGTGTGCTATATTGGGGTTAGCCCCTTTATCAATACAAAAACATTAAAATCAAGGGCAAAATTACCAAATTTGGCGGGCGAAAAGGTAATTTCTAGCCATAAATTACATCTTAAAACTAGGAATTACCTAGAGCTCCGCGAAGTCTGCGAGGATTCAGCGTAGAGCGCGCCAGGGAACTACCCTGTTAGTACCTTACCAATAATCAGAACAGAGTAGGTCACTGACAAGGACCATATGCTTCACTATACGTGAAGCGGTCAGAGCCCACAAGAGTTGCGCGGTTGCGGTCTAAAGTAATACATATTAAGCGCCGGATAACCAAGCTTCTCTTGGGCCCAAGTCTTGGGGGAAGCGAAAAACATGCTATAATAAGTTTATGTTTAATCGCGTCATCACCATTTTAAGTTTATCATCACTAGTAGTGCTGTTAGTGATGCTAAACTTTACCTCCCCAGCGGATATCGGACCACTGGGGGTTTTGCTATTCTTTGGTCTGGTGTATTTGATTTTATTTGGTACGGCATTGATTATTGTGTGGATTTTTCGTAAAATTCTTCAGAGAAAAGGTCCCATGGGACGCAAAGGTCATCTCTATGCAGCCCTTTTAGCCTTTGCGCCAATCATGTTGCTATTAGCTCAATCTATGGGGTCGTTAGGTTGGTTTACTTTTGTACTGGTTGCCCTCTTTGTCGGATTGGGCTGTTTTTTGATTAGTAAACGAGGATAATGTGGTAAAATAAGCATATGGAAAATGGTGGTATCAGTCATAACAAGATAACAGAGGTAAACACGCCTGAAACGACTTTTGGTGCGCAATTACCTACGCCCGAGCAAATACCAGTAGTGCCCGAAACTGAAGAGGTGGCACCTGAAGTTCAGGCAGAACAGGATTTACCAACATTTAATCCACCAGTTACCCCAGTTGATTTAGCTCCAGAACCTTCTCCAGTTGCTCCAACAGGGACGATTGAAGAGCAAAACCCTGAAATTGCGGTTGATGGTGACAAAATGGAGAAAGAATGGGTCGTCAAGACTGAAAAAGTTATCAACGCTACCAAGCAAGATCCCCAGAGAGAGGAAATTGAGATTAACAAGCTCAAGGCTGACTATATGGCAAAACGTTTTAACCGCCATTTAGGAGATAGGAATAGCTAACATGGTGTGGTGGGTGGTGCTGATGCTGATTATCGTTGTAGCCCTAATAGGGGTTGGTGCCCTTATTTGGTCACTTTATCTCAAGAGACAGCGCAAATTCAAAAATTATGAACGGGGCCTAAAAATGATGCCAATGATGATCCATTTACCGCCCGAAACAGAGGACATTAATGTTGGTAGCCGTGACGAACGCGATGTGATTGATGAGCAACTTAGCCAGGCCCAGGTGATGTATTCAATTCTAGCCTCGACGATTTCTAAAGGATTTAAGAGTAGAGTCTTTGGCCAACGCCATTTCACTTTTGAAATTATCGCTAAAGATGGGTTGATTAAATATTACACGGTGGCCCCAGCGGTTTTAACAGAGACCATTAAACAAGCAGTGATTTCAGCTTACCCAACGGCGCGCCTTGAAGAGATTGAAACCGAGAACATTTTTTCTGAAATAGGGAAGATTGGCGGTGTCACTGGTGGCGAGTTAACTTTGAAAAAAGATTTTATCTATCCGATTAACACCTATGAAGACAAACAAAATGCTCGACGCGATGCGACGCAAGCAGTTCTTAATGCCATGTCTGGGACTAAACAGGGGGAAGGGTTAGCTCTCCAGATTTTATTGCGCCCTATTGATAATAGCTGGGTTAAACGGGCCAAGAATGAAGTTGAAAAAATTCGTGAGGGTAAGAGCAATAACAGTGGTAAGTTTGCTACTGGATTAGCGCATTTCACCCAAGATGCCATGAATATCTTATGGAAACCTCCTTCTGAGAGTGCTAAAGAACGCGAGCAACAGGAGCATACAAACCCGCTAACAGATTTTCAACAATCAGAAATTGCAGCGATTGAATCTAAGGCGCGTTTTCCGGCCTTTGAAACTTCAATTAGACTGATTGCTAGTTCTACGGTCAAAGAGCGCTCAGAAGCGATTGTAGGCGGTCTGGTGGCAGCTTTTGCACAGTTCGACTCCCCACAATTAAACGGTTTCCAGTATACCGTTGCTCATGATCCGAAAAAACTAGCCACAGATTACATTTTCCGCTTCTTTGCACAGGATAATACTAAAACCGTGCTCAATAGTATGGAATTGGCTTCAATTTTTCATTTGCCATCCCAGAACGTGATCCCGACTTCTCAAGTTGAACGTCAGGCGACTAAACAGGTTGATGCACCAGCAAAGTTAGCTAAGGAAGGGCTCTTCCTTGGTACTAATGAATTTAGAGGTGAAAAGAAAAAAATCTTCTTGACCTCTGAAGATCGCGCTCGCCACATGTATATTCTTGGGCAAACGGGTATGGGTAAATCAGTATTTTTGGAGAACTTAGCACACCAAGACATGAAGGAAGGGCGTGGTTTCGCTTTTCTTGATCCTCATGGTGATGCCATCGAAGCGCTCCTTAAAAGAATACCTAAAGACCGTATTGATGATGTAATTTTATTTGATCCTACGGATATTGAACATCCGGTTGGTATGAATATGTTTGAATACGATACTCCTGATCAGAAAGACTTCATCGTCCAAGAGGGCATCAATATCTTACAGAGCTTATTTGATCCCAATAACCAAGGGTTCTTTGGTCCTAGAGGCCAACAGATGTTCCGCAACGCGGCCTTACTTCTAATGGCGGACCCCGATGGTGCCACTTTTATTGATGTGCCACAGTGTTTTACAGATCCAGAATTTGTGAAGTCAAAGCTTAAATATGTTACAGATAAAGCCTTATTTGACTACTGGACAAAGGAATTTCCAGCGTCGCAGAAAAGCAATGAAGCTGGCGAAGTTGTAGCCTGGTTTAACTCTAAGTGGGGGCCATTTATCTCTAATACCATGATGCGTAATGTCTTAGGTCAGGTGAAGTCGAGCTTCAATATCCGTGAGATGATGGACAATAAGAAGATTTTCTTGGTTAATCTCTCTAAGGGTGGCCTAGGGGAAGTCAACTCGAATCTCCTTGGTATGATTTTAGTAATGAAGTTTCAAACTGCTGCTATGAGCCGCCAAGATATACCAGAGAATCAGCGCGAAGAATTCTGCTTGTTTGTAGATGAGTTCCAGAATTTTGCTACAGAGAGCTTCGAGTCGATCCTCTCTGAGGCTCGTAAATATCGCCTCAATTTGATTGTGGCCAATCAGTTCATGACCCAATTATCAGAGAAAATCAGAGAAGCGTTATTAGGCAACGTTGGTACGATCATCTGTGGTCGCATTGGCATCACTGATGCAGAATTGATGGCAAAAGCTTTTGCGCCGAAGTTTACAGCTGAAGATTTGACTAAAACCCCCAACCTTGAGGCTATCTGTAAGGAGATGATTTACGGAGTGCCAAGCTCGCCATTTACCCTAAAGATGCCACATATTTCTCTGATGGGTAAACCGAACGACCAATTGATGAATAAGATGAAAGATTATACCAAAATGAGATTTAGTAAAACTAGAGCTGATGTGGAGCGCGAGATTAATGAACGTTGGTCGGTTGCAGAGAAAGAAAAACAACTGCCTCCAGCGCCGGATCCTGTTCCGTCAACACCTCAGCCGCAGCCCCAAATTGACCCAGAGCCAGACCAACCGATAAAAGTTGCCCATGCCGAGGATAATGATGATACATACATAAAATTGAGGTGAAAAAACCTTGAAATTTTGAGCGACAAGGTGTATACTGGTTAAGTAATTAAGTTGAGGTGACTATATGTCAGAAAAACAAAAAAGCGGTGGGAAAGGATATGACAGCTCGGAGATTAAAGTTCTCAAGGGCTTGGAGCCGGTGCGCTTGCGCCCCGGTATGTATATTGGTTCTACTGGTTACGATGGTTTACATCATCTGATCAAAGAGATTGCCGATAACTCCATTGACGAAGCTATTGCTGGTGAGGCTCATCGGCTAGACATCACTCTTTTAGAGGATGGTGGTGTGCGTGTTGATGATGACGGCCGTGGTATTCCGATTGATATCCACCCCCAAACTGGTAAATCTACCTTGGAGACAGTTTTGACTGTACTCCACGCCGGTGGTAAGTTTGGCGGCGGTGGCTACAAGGTCTCATCTGGTCTTCATGGCGTCGGTTCATCAGTGGTAAACGCCTTATCTTCTCGTATGGTTGCTGAAGTCTATCGCGATGGCAAAACCCACCATATTGAGTTTGATACAGGGAAGCCAACTACAAAATTAGAGGTTAAAAAAGGCGCTCCGCGACCTCACGGTACCTCTATTACTTTTTATCCCGACCCTAAGATTTTCCGTGAGACAACTGATTTTGACTACCGTTGGGTTTCGAATTATGCTCGTCATCAGGCTTATCTGACCAAGGGCATCCTTATCGCTGTTTTTGATGAGCGAGAACACAAGGGCGAATCATTTTACTTTGAAGGCGGTATCCGCAGTTATGTGAAGAGGCTGAACAATGGCAAAGAAGTTCTTTCTGATGATATTTTCTATATTGAGAAAAAAGTTGAAGATTCAGAGGTAGAAATTGCCGTTCAGTACACTGATACGTATGTTGAAACCTTAAAACCATTTGCTAACAACGTGCTCACTCCTGATGGTGGTATGCATGTGGTCGGTTTTAGAACTGCTCTTAATAAGGTTATCAATGATTATGCACGTAAAGCCGGCCTCTTAAAAGAGAAGGAGCCGAATCTAACCGGTGATGATATTAAGGAAGGTTTGACCGCGATTGTATCTGTTAAATTGCCAGATCCCCAGTTTGAAGGCCAGACCAAGAATAAGCTGGGTAACCCAGAGGTTAGAGGTTATGTCAGCAAGGTGATGGGCGAATATTTTGCCTATTATCTCGAAGAAAATCCAGCCATTGCGAAGAAGATTGTTGGAAAAGCTACTCTGGCAGCTCGTGCTCGTAAAGCCGCACGGGCAGCCCGTGATAACGTCATTCGTAAGGGTGCTTTCGAGGGACTCAACCTACCATCGAAGCTGGCTGATTGTTCTTCTAGAACAGCGGCCGATTGCGAACTCTTTATCGTAGAGGGTAATTCAGCGGCTGGTTCAGCCAAGGAAGGCCGTGACTCCAAGATTCAAGCGATTTTGCCACTTAGAGGTAAAGTTCTCAACACTGAGAGGGCACGTCTTGATAAAATGCTGGCTAACCAAGAGCTAGTCTCTCTGATTAAGGGCCTCGGTGTTGGTATCGGGGAGCAGTTCGATATCTCTGGCCTACGTTATCACAAGATCATCTTTATGACTGATGCTGACGTTGATGGTTCACATATTTCTACATTGCTTCTCACCTTCTTCTTCCGTTATATGCCAGATGTGGTAAAAGATGGCCATGTGTATTTGGCAAAACCACCTTTATTTGGCCTGATTAAAGGCACCGGTGCTAGTCGTAAAATTGATTATATTTATGATGAAGAGGCCCTGGAAAAGACCTTAACAGAGAAGATTGAAGAACGTAAAAAGAATGGCACCAAGATTGACGAAGATGCTGAGCGTTTCAAACAGGCTGGATATTCCTTCCAACAGAGGTTTAAGGGTCTAGGTGAGATGGACGCCGCGCAACTCTGGGAGACTACCATGAACCCTGAGAACCGCGTTCTAGTCAGGGTGAACATCGAAGATGCCGAAAAAGCCGATTCTATCTTTACAAAGTTAATGGGTAATCAGGTCGATTTACGTAAAAACTTTATTCAATCCCGAGCAGCCACAGTTAATCTGGACGACTTGGATTTCTAGGAGGTAATATGAGTGAACAAGAATTAGAGAACAAGAATTTAGAACAAGAACAACCAGTAGAAAAGGGGATTGAACACCGCACTGTTGAAAGCACAATGGAAGATTACTTCCTGCGTTATTCGATGTCGGTGATTATTGATCGTGCCCTCCCTGATGTGCGTGATGGTTTGAAGCCGGTTCATCGCCGTATTCTCTATGCAATGAACAAAAAAGGCTGGAAAGCACCTGCTAAAACAGAGAAGTCCGCGAAGATTGTCGGTGAAGTAATGGGTAATTATCACCCGCACGGTGACTCTTCGATTTATGATGCTATGGTGCGCTTGGCTCAGCCTTGGAATATGCGCTATACCCTAGTAGAAGGCCAAGGTAACTTCGGTTCAATGGACGGCGATGATGCCGCTGCTATGCGTTATACAGAGGCGCGTCTTGGCAAAGTCGGTGCCGAACTGCTAACTGACATTGAGAAAGACACCGTTGATATGCGCGATAACTTCGATGGTTCTACTCAAGAACCAGTCGTTTTGCCAGCTGCGGTGCCGAACCTCCTCTTAAACGGTCAGATGGGTATTGCTGTCGGTATGGCGACCAATATCCCGACTCATAACCTCGGTGAATTAGTTGATGCTACCGTAGCACAGATTGATAACCCAGATATTGCTCTCTCTGAATTGATGAAACACGTCAAAGGTCCAGACTTCCCAACTGGAGCCGAAGTTTACGGTGGTGAACCGATGAAACAAGCCTATGCCACTGGTAAAGGCTCGGTAACGATCCGCGCTGTAGCTGAGATCGAAGAGCGCAAAGGTCATCGTTACAATATCGTAATTTCAGAGGTACCTTATGGGATGAGCAAGGAAGGTTTCATCGACAAGGTGCGTGATCTGGTGCTGGCGAAGAAATTGACTCATATTGCCGATGCGCGTGATGAGTCTGCTAGGGGTAAAATCCGCATTGTGGTAGAACTCAAAAAAGATGCCTACCCCAAGAAGATCTTAAACCAACTCTACAAGATGACCGGTCTCCAGACCACTTTCCACTACAATATGTTGGCTTTGGTGGATGGTATTCAGCCTCGTATCTTGGGGTTGAAAGAGATTTTAGCTGAGTTTATCAAGCATCGCCAAAAGGTGGTGCGTCGTCGTACAGAGTTTGAACTGCAAAAAGCTAAAGAGCGTGCTCATATCTTGGAAGGTTTGAAGATTGCCCTTGATAATATTGATGAAGTTATTAAGGTGATTCGCGGTAGCTATGATGATGCCGATAAGCAGTTAATGAAGAAATTTGGTCTGTCTGAGATTCAGGCAAACGCTATCCTCCAGATGCAGCTGCGTCGTCTCCAGGGGTTGGAGCGTGATAAGATTGAAGCCGAACTCAAAGAACTGCACGAATTAATCAAGAAATTAGAGGCAATCTTGGCCGACGAGAAAGAAATCTTGCGCGTAATTAAGGAAGAGCTCTTGGTAATGAAAGAGAAATATGGTGACAAACGTCGCAGTAAGATTATCAATCACGAAGTTGGTAAATTTGCCGAGGAAGAGCTGATTCCAGAGGAAGAAAGCGTGATTTTGCTCACTACTGAGAACTACATCAAGCGTGTGCCGCAGACTGGTTTCCGTCGTCAGAACAGAGGTGGCAAAGGCAAGCGCGGTATGACTACCAAGGAAGAAGATGTAATTGCCCAGATTGTCACTGCGAACTCACATGATTTCTTATTATTCTTCACTAACCAGGGGCGCGTGTTCCGTTTGAAGGCTTATGAAGTACCACAGGCTACTCTGGCTGCTAAGGGGACAGCCGCAGTCAATCTGTTAAACCTCCATCCAGAGGAGAGTATCACTGCAATTATTAAGCAAGAGAAGGGGCTCGAGGATGGCTATCTGTTTATGGCTACCAAGAAGGGCACTATTAAGAAGACCCCGATTAAAGATTATCTCAATATTCGTTCAAATGGGTTAATTACAATTAAGTTGGCTGAAGGTGACGAGCTGAAATGGGTGCGTGGTACCTCTGGAGATCACGATATTATCATCTCGACTTCTGCTGGTCAAGCAGTGCGCTTTAACGAAAAAGAGGTGCGTGCGATGGGCCGTGCGGCTAGAGGTGTTCGTGGTATTCGTTTGCGCCCGAAGGACGAAATCGTCGGTATGGACGTGGTGACCGATCCATCCCAGAAATTATTAGTAGTCGCAGGTAATGGCTACGGTAAATTAACAGAGGTGTCTAATTTCCCAGCTCACCGTCGTGGTGGTGTTGGTATCAAAGTTGCTGCCGTAACAGCTAAAACTGGTCCGGTGATTGCGGTAGAGACTCTCGATCCAGCTGCTAAAGAGGTAATTATGATGTCTACTAAAGGCCAAGCTATTCGCGTAGCCGTGAAAGAAATCCCGACTCTCGGCCGTGCCACACAGGGTGTGCGTATTATGCGCATGAATGAAGGTGATGCAGTGGCTTCTATGGGCGTAGTTTTGCCGGATGACGACAAAGAATCAGAAAATTAATGGTGCTAGTGCTTAGGTTTGAACTAAGTTTTTGATATACTCCTGTCATTATTAACAATAATAAGGAGTATTTATGAAAAAACCAACACTTGTGGTGGGTGCAACTTTAGCCGTTTTGGGCGGGAGTTTGGCTCTTTCAGCTCAACCGGTAGCGGCAACTAAATATCAACCTAACACCGACACGCTGGAGAGTCCGTTTGTGATTACCAGTGTGCAGCCTTCAACTAGTACCCTCAAGGTGCGTTATAACGGACTACCAGAGGATCATAGGGGGCTAAGCTTGATTAACATTGAAGGAATTAATATAGAGGTCGGAGCTACTGAGGATCAGATTGACGAAAATCTTCCTTATCTGGGGCAGTCGACGCCATATTGGAATTATTTAATTTATTATGAAGAGCTTTATACCTATCACCCGGTGATGGATTATGGTCCAGAGGAAAAGGAATTGACCGAGTCGCGCTATCCAAGGGAAATTGACCTTGACCAAGAGACGCTACACATTTTGTATTACTCAGTTCGCTTAGGTGAGAGGAGCAGTAATGAATATCTATACGGTAAAATTGATTATTCCCTCTGTATGAAATCGGCCGTTTATAACCCAGGGGTGGAGTGCCGTGCTGAAGACAAAGAGGAGGGTGGCGTCTGGTATTGGCCTTATTATAACGGAGAAAGATTAGAGGTGCCCAAGGAAGAGTGGGATGATTGGGGTATTAAGGAACCAGAACCAGCGCCGACACCAGAGCCAGAAGTACCAAAAGTTGGAGGTCTTCCATGGGTGGCCCCAATTGTCCAGCTAGCTATGATTACTCCTGTGAATGCCCCACTTACAGGGGTAAATGAGCCTCAAACTGCAGCACAGATAGCAGTGGCAGGTGCCCAGAATTCTACTGACGATGCGCAGAATTCGTCTTGTGTATGGTATAATTGGGGTATGAGTGGTTTATATGCCCTGTTAGCATTTGTGATTGGTTTCGTAGTTGCCCAGACTGCAAAGTGTGTGATTTGGGCTATTCAAGGGCGCAAACATAACAGCAAAACTTTTGGGGAATTAGTACGTTATTGGACTCGTTCGGGCGGAATGCCATCTGGTCATTCGGCAAGTTTCGTGGCTGCGACAACTTATCTTGGCTTTTCCCAAGGATTTACATCGCCAATTTTTGCACTCGCAGTTTGTATGACGATCATCATTATTTATGATGCTGTGAATGTGCGTTATGCGGTTGGTGAACAGGGGAAAGTTTTAGATAAAATCATCAAAAAAGAAAAATATAACTTACCACAATTGCATATTGTTGAAGGCCATACTGTGCCACAGATTATTGTAGGGGCTTTGATTGGCTTGGCGATTGGCTGGCTTTTGTATGTTATAATTTAAGCATGAGAATTTTACAACTGAATGCTTGGACGGGCCGTATTAAGGGCGGTATTTTGAAGTTCTTACAGGATAACAAGTTTGATATCATTTGTCTTCAAGAGGCGGTCTGGACTGATGGTGATGGACGTGAACTGGAATATTTCTTTGCTAGCGTCCGTCAGATGAAGGAAGCGGCTGGGTTGGATTATGAAGTTAAGGCATCTAACTGGGGCGTGACCTTGCAGGGTGAAAAAATTGAACAAGGGAATGTTATCTTAAGTAAAGAACCTTTTATTGAAACAGAGGTACGTGAGCTTTGTGGTGATTATGGTCACCGAACGATGTCGCCTCAAGAAAATAACGATCAGCTCTATACAGCTATCAAGGCTAAGCTCAAGAACGGCTTAACGATTTTTAATTATCATGGTTTTTGGGAGCCTGATCCAATTGGTGACCAGCGGACGGTCGAAGCGATGCGTAAAGCCGTAACGATGATCCAAGACATTGAAGGCCCCTTAATCATGTGTGGCGATTTGAATGTAAGTTACGAATCTCCTGCCATGCGTGAGTTGGATTTTCTCACTGACCTCACACATGCTCATAATGTGAAAAATACTTTAGCCGGATTAAAATTTGCAGGGGCTGTAGCCTGTGACCATATTTTGGTTAACGAGCATGTCAAGACGAGTCGATTTAAAGTTCACCCAGAAATTGTCTCAGACCACTTAGCTCTGTCTACAGATTTTACGATTCATTAAAAAATTTTGAACAATTTTTGTAAATTTTTTGAAAAAACCCTTGACGACTTGCCAAAAATCAGGTAAGATGGGTATAACTAGAGAGCTGTGCGAGGGGGTATTTTGAGGCTCTTTAGAGGTGCTTAACAGTTTAATTGTGCAATTTTATCATCGTCAGTTCATTTATTGAGTTTTCGAATTCAACTTTAATGGAGAGTTTGATCCTGGCTCAGGATGAATGCTGGCGGCGTGCCTAATACATGCAAGTCGAGCGGTAACAGGGGAAGCTTGCTTCCTGCTGACGAGCGGCGGACGGCTGAGTAACGCGTGGGAACGGACCCCAAACTGAGGGATAACTAGTCGAAAGATTGGCTAATACCGCATGTGATCTTCGGATTAAAGCTTCGGCGGTTTGGGACTGGCCTGCGTAAGATTAGATAGTTGGTGAGGTAACGGCTCACCAAGTCGACGATCTTTAGATGGTTTGAGAGGATGATCATCCAGACTGGGACTGAGACACGGCCCAGACTCCTACGGGAGGCAGCAGTAGGGAATCTTTCACAATGGGCGAAAGCCTGATGGAGCAACGCCGCGTGCAGGATGAAGGCCTTCGGGTTGTAAACTGCTTTTATAGCTGAGGAATATGACGGTAAGCTATGAATAAGGATCGGCTAACTACGTGCCAGCAGCCGCGGTCATACGTAGGATCCGAGCATTATCCGGAGTGACTGGGTGTAAAGAGTTGCGTAGGTGGCATGGTAAGTAGATAGTGAAATCTGGTGGCTCAACCATTCAGACTGTTATCTAAACTGCCAAGCTCGAGACCGTTAGGGGTAGCTGGAATTTCTAATGTAGGAGTGAAATCCGTAGATATTAGAAGGAACACCGATAGCGTAGGCAGGCTACTGGGGCGGTTCTGACACTAAGGCACGAAAGCGTAGGGAGCAAACGGGATTAGATACCCCGGTAGTCTACGCCGTAAACGATGGATACTAGCAGTTCCCGGTATCGACCCCGGAAGTTGCGAAGCTAACGCGTTAAGTATCCCACCTGTGTAGTACGATCGCAAGATTAAAACATAAAGGAATTGACGGGGACCCGCACAAGCGGTGGAGCGTGATCTTTAATTCGATGGTAAACGATAAACCTTACCAAGGCTTGACATCCGAGGAAGGCTCTCGAAAGAGAACTGTGCCTTCGGGAACCTCGAGACAGGTGATGCATGGCCGTCGTCAGCTCGTGTCGTGAGATGTTTGGTTAAGTCCATCAACGAGCGCAACCCTTGCAACCAGTTGTATTTTTCTGGTAGGACTGCCCCGGTAACGGGGAGGAAGGAGGGGATGATGTCAGGTCAGTATTTCCCTTACGCCTTGGGCTAGAATCGCGCTACAATGGCCGGTACAATGCG
>JAZUHW010000004.1:0-59679 GCA_045641865.1 Candidatus Nanosyncoccus sp.
GGCAGAGACATTAGAATCTGCAGGAGTGAGAGCTTTATCTGTTCTGAGTTCTAGGCTTAGATTTTGGGTCATCCAGCATTTGTTGTCTGCTTCTTTGGTGACGTAGTAGATTTTGTAGTCACGGGTGTCTTGGAGACGGCCGGTAGTTAGTTGTGGGGCATTAGCACAGATATCTGACGTCATATCTTGCATTTTAGTAATACCGGAATTATTGAAGCCCATTTCGGAGTTAGGAACCCAAATGGCATAGAGGGTTATTTCTGGGGAATCTTTCTTTAGGTATAGCTCACTGCCTGGAGAGTAGGCCCCAGCTTGGTTGGTATCCTTGGTAGTCCAGCCACCGAAGGTATAGCCATCTCTTGTAGGGGCTTGGCTAGGAGTTAAATCTGTGAGAGTAAAAGTATAATCAGGCTCTTCGTCAAACGAAGTAACGATATGTTCTTCGTCTGCGGGCACTCCAGACCCCCCGTTATTATCATAATGAACATAATATCCCGGTGGTAATGGAATTTCATTGGTAACCGCCGTAAATTTCACGGTATTTTTGTAGGTACCGGAAGCTACACCGGTATCGGCCTTCACACCTACAGTAAAATCAGTATTAGAGGTGGCGGCTGGGCCAGTGGTGGTTTTTAGAATGGCAGTATTACCAATGGTGGGTAGTGGGAGAAAATTGGTGATGGAATTAGGGGTATCTATGGAATAAGCCCAGTGGTTAGTGGGAAAGTCAGTGGTGGTAGTAGAACCAGAGATAGTAGGTATAGTGTATTCTGATTTATAGGTATTGACTAGGGCATTGGTTTCGTCATTGTCCATACCTAGATATAGTGTATAGCCTGTGGCATTGTTGGTAGAGACCATCACTACACCAGAAGCGGTAGTAAGGGTACCAGTGGAAGTAGGGCTAAGTTGAAGACTATAATCATCTAGAGCAGAGATAGCCAGCATGGAGTCAATACTGACTTTGGTGGTTTTAGATTCTGTGGCCGTGGTAGCCGATGCTACGTTAGTAGCGAGCATGCCCCCTCCCCCGAGGGTCAAAAAGGCCAGTATACCTCCTGCAACTGGTAACATAACCTTTTTCATAGAATTATTGTAGCACACTTTTTGATAATGCAAATGGTTTTTGGGATTATTTTTGTTTTTTCTGTTGATATTTGCGCACGGCCTCTTTGGCAGCCATGGTTTGGGCTTCCTGTTTGGAATGGCCTTTACCGGTGCCCATCAGTTTTTCGCCTACGTATGCGCCCACGGTAAAGACTTTATCGTGGTCTGGTCCTTCAGCTTTTAAAGTGCGATAATCAGGGGTAATAGAGTCAATATGCTGAGCTAACTCTTGCAAATAAGACTTCGGATCGCGCCAAGTACCTTCGGACAAAATCTGGTCGATTTTACTGAGGATATGTTTTTCAACAAATTTCTTGGCAGTGTCATAACCCTGATCTAGATAAATTGCGCCGAGCACGGCCTCAAAACAATCAGCCAAAATTGAGGCGTGAGCCCGTTCGGAACCCTGTTTTTTCTCACCTTTGGACAGGCGCACCAAGGGTTCGTAGCCGAGTTTGACCCCAGCCGCACCGATAGATTCTGTACGCACCAAAGCCGCGCGCCAAGCGGTCATAATTCCCTCAGATTCATCATAATTGCGATATAAGAAATCTGAAGTAACTAGTTCTAGCACCGCGTCACCGAGAAATTCTAAGCGTTCATTGTGATCGCAAGCCAATGACTGATGTTCATTAACGTAGCTGCGGTGGGTTAGAGCTGTAATTAATAAATTAATATCGTTAAACTCAAAGCCCAGTTGTTCTCGCGCAAATTTTTGATATTCTTCGATCTGGCTTTTTTCCATAATTCTCCTTATAATTTGCCGCTGCGCAGTTTAGTTTTGGCAGTCAGCATTAATGTAGCAATATCTTCGTATTCAATAGCGTCAAGTGCCTCTGCAAAAGAGAACCATTTGATACCGCTCATCCATTTTTCTTTGGTGGGCGTTTCGCTCTGGTCCAGCGCACGCACCAGATAAACCTGCGTAGTCATTAAGACTAATTGGTCCAGACGGCGATATTTAAACTGGATCTTCCCTAGCCAAGTTTCAATCTGCACGTGATGCAGGCCAGCCTCTTCACCGATTTCACGAACGGCAGTTTGCTTAGGGTTCTCCCCTGTTTCGATATGCCCCTTTGGAATGGTCCAACGGCCTTTTTGATCCTGAATCAGTAAAATCTCGATGTCTTTGTGGTCTGCCGTAGGGCGGTAAACAATGCCACCAGCGGTCGGTTCGCGCACGATTTCGCGAATCTTCGGCGCCTTGCGAAAAACCTTGGTCTTGATCTTCTCAAGCGGCGATTCCTTATAATTCTTAGTTGGAATCGCTTCGGGAACTTTACGCTGTGGCTTTGCCTTTGGCTTTGACCTTGGTCTTGGTTTGATTGGATCCATTCTTATCTTCTTTCTCATAAATTTGGCGATAGGCCGTACCCAGCACGCCGTTGACAAAGCGCGAGGAATTGTCCGAGCCAAAGGCCTTGGCTAATTCCACAGCTTCGTTAATAGCAACTTTGGGTGGCACTGCTTCGCCACAACATTCTAATTCGTACAACCCCATTCTCAAAACATTGCGATCCACCGCAGCAATAGTGTTGATGGGCCACTCAGGGGCCAAAGGTTGTAATTTTTTGTCTAATTCTTCAAATTTATCTGCTACGCCATGGGTGAGATTATAGACAAATTCAGTGTCACCCAGCGCTTTGCTATAAGGTTCGATGTTTTTAGAAATAATGACGTCGAGGTCGGTTACCTTATCGCCCGCCTGACTACGGAATTCGTATTCGTACAAACTCTGTAGCACAATAATTCTGCCCAAATGCCGATTCGATGCCATAATGTACTACTTTTTCTTACCTTGCGGTTTAGATTTTGCTTTGACGGTCTTGACCTTGAGGTTAGGGGTGCGTTTTTTGGTTTCAAAAGCCTTCACAGGAGAAGTGCGATTGACCGCACGAGCCAACTTCAAGCGCAAGTGGCTGCGACGCAAGCCAGTTTTGCGAGGACTACTCTGTTTTTTAGGTTCAGGCATATTATTTATGCTCCTTTTTTAATAATGATTCTTTTGGACATTTTAGCACTTTTTATAATTTTAGACAAGAGCAATTTGCAAATAACAGCCAAATGTGGTATAATGAAAGGAGTTGAAGTATTCGGCACTTCAAAGAAGTTTAAATGAGTTAAGAAAGGGGGTGGTTATTATGACAGATAATACCACTTCGGCCGAAGTAAAAGAGATGGAGAAAATTAAAGAGTACGCGATTGTCGGAAGCAAACCGATGGCATATGGCCTCAATGATGCGAATTATCGTGTTGTTGAAATCGAAGCTGGTACCGATCGGGTACCGGGCTTTGCTTTTAAAGACAACCAGAGTCTCCAAGTTGTTATCTTACCTGCCAGTATTAGACTAATTGGATATGGTGCCTTTAGAAATTGCACTAATCTCCGAGAAGTTTTGGTACGTGGCAAGGATAAAAATGGCTGACTCGCGGAAACTTATAACTCTGAGGACGACAACGTTGAAGAAATTGGTTCTTACGCGTTTGAGGGTTGCAGAAATCTTGAAGCTTTTGAACCTCAAAAAATTCAAAAGTTGCATCCATTCGCTTTTTCTAAAACCGGTCTGCGCTCCGACGATATTCATTTATCAGAGGATGCAGAAGTCGCCAGTTTTAGTTTTGGGCTTCCGTGGGATGCAGCCTAAAAACTCTTTCTCTCAAAATAGGTCGCTCTGGATGAGCGGCCTGTTTTTTTATGCTACGATATTAACCAGTTTAGCGTGAGGTGGGATTATGACTTTTTTAGGAGCTTTACCATCAAGATGCTTCTGAACATTAGGTTGCTCAAGGGCAAGCTTTTGTAATTTATCAGCATCCTCCAGATCGTCAGTAGCAACCATGATTTTAGCGCGCAATTTACCATTGACCTGGACTACAACCTCTACAGTATCGGCCACCAGATATTTCTCATCCCATTCTGGCCAAGCATCGTCGGAGTTTAATTTTTCGAGCATTTCGGAGGCTAAATGTGGCGCAAATGGCTTTAATAATTTTGCCAAAACAATGACGTCTTTGATTTCGTAGCCGTCTTTGAAGAGGCGATTAACGTATTCCATCAGCGCCGCCACTGCCGTATTAAAACTGCAACGTTCGATATCTTTAGTGACTTTTTGAATTGTTTGATGACGGGCATTAATTGAAGCCTTACTTTTTGGCTCTTCTTGGCAAAGCGTCCAGCAACGATTCAAGAAGCGATAAACGCCACCAATAGCTTTCGGGTCCCAAATAGCATCTTGGTCGTAAGGCCCGATGAACATTTCGTAAGTACGTAAAGTGTCGGCACCATAGCCTTGATCGATAACATCGAGAGGGTCGATGACATTACCTTTGGATTTAGACATCTTTTTACCATCTGGAGCATTGATGTAGCCGTTATACATCAACTTCTTCACTGGCTCGCGGAAAGGCAAATACCCCTGATCGGCAAAGAATTTGCACCAAAAACGTACATATAACAGATGCGCCACAGCGTGATCACCACCACAATAAATATCTAGCGGCTGCCAATACTTGGTGGCTTCTGGATTCCAAGCGTGCTCTTCGTCATGTGGGCTAGCGTAACGCCAAATATACCAAGATGAACAGGCATAGCCATCCAGGGTGTCGGTTTCGCGGGTCATTTCTTCCCCATCAATCGTAACTTTTAGCCAATCTTTGGCTTTGGCCAAAGCCGAACGCCCAGAAGCGTCGGGCTGAAAATCATCAATTTCGGGCAACATCACCGGCAACTGATCTTCTGGGATAGCGTGCGGTTTACCGTCTTTGTCATAAGCAATTGGGATCGGACAACCCCAGTAACGCTGACGAGAAATCAGCCAGTCACGCATGTGATAAGTAACTTTGGCTTGGCCGATTTTGTCTTCTTCTAACCATTTAATAATTTCTTTGCGAGCTTCAGCCGAATTCATACCATCAAATTTGCCAGAGTTGATCATGGTGCCTTCGCCACAATAACAGAGAGAATCATCCTTGGAATCAGCTGGTTTTTCTAAAACTGGCTTAATTGGTAAGTCAAATTTCTGAGCAAATTCGTGATCGCGTTCGTCGTGGGCCGGCACGGCCATAATTGCACCTTGGCCATAACCCATCAACACATAATCTGCCACCCAAATTGGCACTTTTTCACCATTAACAGGGTTGGTAGCATAACCACCAGTGAAAACACCGGTCTTTTCTTTGTTTTCTTGGCGTTCGATTTCGGACTTTTTCAGGGCATCTTTACAGTATTTTTCGACGTCAGCCTTGGTCTCGGGAGTGACTAATTTTTGGATCAACGGATGCTCGGGCGCGAGAGCCAAAAAAGTAGCGCCAAACAGGGTATCTGGGCGGGTAGTAAAGACTTTGAGTCCACCAAATTCGGTTTTAAACTCAACTTCTGCGCCCTCGGAACGGCCAATCCAATTTTTCTGCATAGCTTTGATTTTTTCAGGCCAATCAAGATCATCAATTCCCTCTAATAATTCATCGGCATATTCAGTGATTTTAAAGAACCACTGCTTCATCTTCTTCTTTTCAACTTCGTGGCCACAACGCCAGCAACGACCGTCTACCACCTGTTCATTAGCTAGAACTGTTTTGTCTACTGGGCACCACCATTGGTAAGAATCTTCTTGGTAGGCGAGGCCTTTTTTGAATAACTGCAAGAAGCACCATTGGGTCCAGCGATAATATTCTGGGTCCGAAGTACTGATTTCACGCGACCAATCCACAGCATAGCCGAGTTTTTGGGCCTGATGACGGAAATTCGCCACATTAGTTTTGGTTGCTTCTTGGGGTGAAGTCCCGGTATCAATCGCATAATTCTCAGCGGGCAAACCAAAAGTATCATAGCCAAACGGGCGCATCACATTGTAGCCTTTTTGGCGATAAAAGCGCGCTACCACATCTACGATGGTGAAGTTACGCACATGGCCAACATGCAAACCTGCCCCTGATGGATAAGGGAACATTTCGGCAACATACATTTTTTTCACATCTGGCTCTTCGGTCGCCTTAAAAGCTTCCCTGTCGGCCCAGATTTTTTGCCACTTTTGTTCAATTTTGAGTGGATCATAGCGCTTCATAAGTGTTATTATATCATATATGAGGATGACTAAACGCGACGATATTTACGATCTATATTGGTATTTTGCAGCTGAGCGACAAAATATCTTTATCAAGAAACGCAACGGTAAACCAGCTCCTTGGACGGATGATCCGATTTTGCAAGAATTTAAATTTTGCAACAGTTATCGCATCAACGACCGCGTTAGTCAGTATCTGCTCAAAAATGTGATTTATAACGGTCAAAAATACTCTGATACAGATATGATTTTCCGGATTGTTTTATTTAAAATTTTTAATCTCGAATCAACCTGGGAGCTTTTGCAGCAAGCTCTAGGCGATATCACTTTGGCTAACTCTGATTTTAAAAAATACAATCAAATCCTGAGCAGTGCCATCGAAAAAGGCACCAAAATCTATAATGACGCCTATATCAGTTGTGCCAACAAGGCTTTTGGTTACGACCGCAAACACGAAAATCACCTAGCGCTCCTAGAAAAAATGTTTGTCAAAGACCACGTAGCGGAGCAAATTCTGCGCTGCCCTAATATGGAAGCGGCCTTCAAAATTCTCAAATCCTACCCTTTGATTGGAAATTTTATGGCTTACCAATTAGTAACTGATATTAATTACAGCGGCGCGGTCGATTTCAGCGAAGCCGAATTCACGGTGGCAGGTCCAGGGTCCGAACGCGGTATTGCTAAATGTTTTATTGATACTAATGGCATAACGAATGCCGAAATTATTAAATATATGTATGCACATCAGGACGAAGAATTTAAGCGCCTAGGGCTACACTTCATCAGAATCGGCAATCGACCTCTGCAACTGATTGATTGTCAAAATATCTTTTGTGAGCTTGACAAATATTGCCGCCAGGCTCGCCCAGAACTAAAATCTAATCGTAGCAAAATCAAAAAACATTATCGCCCTAAATCTCAACCAATTGAGTATATTTACCCACCAAAGTGGCACATATCTGGCACTACTGTGGTATAATAGATATACAAACAAAGGAAAGGTAATTTATGAATAACACCGAATTTTCCCCTCAAAATACAAACCCTAACAATCAAGATTCAGGCTGGAATCAATTGGAGCGTTTGCCCCGAACCGAGAAAATCAAACAACACCCAGCTTACCGTAAAGTCGTTGGCACTGTCGCCACTTTGGTCGTAGGTGCTGTTCTAGCTGGTAGTGCCATTGGTTTTTATCAAAGTGCTACAACTCCGCAGCATAGTCTTGAAGAATTAAACCAACCTGAATATACCGCTCATCGGGCTGCCCAAATCACTACCGGTGAAAATGGTGTACAATTGCAGGTAGTACAGAATAACGTAGACGGCAAAAGCGGCCCAGTTATGGCTAATGTTGGTAAGCTCAAGGGGAACATGACCTTTAGGGTTGGGCATTACGCCACGACCGCTGAACCAAGCCAACAGGCTGCCGAAAACAATGCTCATCTACGAGTTGTGACATTGTTAAGAGATGATATCCCTGAAGAAGCCCTACAATTAGATGGTGTAATCCAAAGCCCAGAACCTTTCTTCCAGGTTGTAATTGACACCGACAATCCTGATATAGAAATCGCCGATCTCAATGAATAAAAAACAACTGATAGTTTGCTTACATAATATTCGCTCTACTTACAACGTAGGGGCGATTTTGCGCACCTGTGAAGGTTTTGGCGTGTCTGAGGCAGTATTTTCTGGATATACGCCCAGAGTACACGATAAGGGGCTTTTACCACATTTACGAGACAAATTGGACCACCAGATTGGTAAAACTGCCCTTGGGGCCGAAGATTTGGTTAAATGTAGTATCACCTCTGATCTAACAGATACGATTGCGAAATACCGCAAACAGGGGTGGCAGATTGTGGGACTTGAGAACAACCTAAAAGATGAACGCCTCTGTTTGTTAAATGATCCTGATTTAAAGTCAAAATTAGGTGATAAGCTGTTTTTACTACTCGGTGAAGAGGTAGAAGGTATTCCTCAGGAGCTATACGACCAGATAGATTTATTCCTCGAAATCCCCATGCAGGGCCAAAAAGAGTCCTTCAATGTCTCTGTTGCAACAGGGGTGGCTTTATACGCCCTCTCAACGCTTTAATTTTTGAATTTCGGCGATTTGGTCGCGGAGAGCAGCGGCACGCTCGAATTCTAGGTTAGCAGCAGCCATTTCCATCTGAGCAGTGAGTTCTTTAACTAATCCTGGGAACTCCTCAGGGGCGATTTTCTTGAGATTGAGCTTAGTAACCTGTTCTTTCTCTGGAATAATTGCGCGCAAGCCCTTGCTGATTTCTTTAGAAATAGATTGCGGGGTAATATGATTTTTTTCGTTATATTCCTGCTGGATACCACGACGACGATTGGTTTCAGAGATGGCTTTTTGCATGCTCTCTGTTACATTGTCCGCGTACATTATCACCTTACCCTCAACATGACGGGCAGCACGGCCAATGGTCTGCACCAGAGCCGGCTCGGAACGGAGGAAGCCTTCTTTATCGGCATCAAGAATCGCGACTAGAGATACTTCTGGTAAATCTAGCCCTTCACGTAACAAATTAATACCAACCAAAACATCATAAACACCAGCCCGTAAATCACGCAAAATATCGCCACGTTCCAGAGTATCAATATCAGAATGCAGATATGCTACCTTGATACCTCTGTCGTGTAGGTGGTCTGCCAAATCTTCAGCCATACGTTTAGTTAAAGTGGTTACCAGAGTGCGTTGTCCCTTGGCGATTCTTTGGTCAATTTCTTCCAGTAAATTATCAATTTGTCCCTCAGAGGAGCGGACTTCTACGACTGGATCTAAGAGACCGGTCGGACGAATCACCTGTTCTACCGGCTGCGGTGAGTGCTCTAATTCATACTGACCAGGGGTGGCCGAAACATAAATCGCTTGGTTGACTCGTTTTTCAAATTCGCCAAAATTCAGTGGTCGATTGTCCAGCGCGCTCGGCAAACGGAAGCCATATTCTACCAGAGTAGATTTGCGCGCATGATCGCCATTGTACATTCCCCGCACCTGCGGCAAAGTCATATGCGATTCGTCCACAAATAGTAGATAATCTTTCGGGAAAAAGTCAAGTAGTGTATAGGGTGGCTGCCCTGGGGCACGACCTTCCAAATGACGCGAATAGTTTTCAATTCCCTTCACAAAACCGGTTTCTTGAAGCATTTCTAAGTCATATTTAGTGCGTTGGGATAAACGTTGAGCTTCGAGATATTTTTGATGTTTTTCGAAATAAGCCAGACGGGTTTCATATTCCGTTTGAATATTGCCGATGGCACGCTCCAGGTCATCTTTCGGCGTAGCATAATGCGTATTTGGGAAAATGTGAATTTGATCTGGTTTTTCGCGCAGTTCCAAAGTCAAAGGCTCAAGAATTTTCACCTCTTCTAGCTGTTCAAAAGCAAATTCAAACCTGTAAATATATTCACCATTAGCCGGGAACAAATCGACCGTATCACCATGCATACGGAAATTGCCGCGCTCCAGCACCATATCATTCCGATGATATTGCATTGCAATTAAATGCTGCAAAAAGTCCTGCTGAGAAATTTTGGTCCATTGATTCCCCGTGCGTTTAAGTGGCAATGACATCTCCGTGTAATGTTCTGGTGAGCCAATGCCATAAATACAGGAAACAGAGGCGACTACAATCACATCGCGACGAGATAGTAACGCTTCCGTAGCGCCATGACGCAAACGGTCAATTTCCTCATTAATTGCTGAATCTTTTTCAATATAGGTGTCAGTTGCGGCAATGTAGGCCTCGGGCTGATAATAATCAAAATAGCTAACGAAAAAATGTACCTCATTATCAGGGAAAAATTCGCGAAATTCAGAATACAACTGCGCCGCCAAAGTCTTATTATGCGCCAAAATCAAAGTCGGTTTTTGAGTATTTTGGATGATATTGGCCATCGTAAAAGTTTTACCAGAGCCAGTCACACCCAAGAGAGTCTGGGCTTTTTCACCATTCTCAATACCAGCAGTTAACTGGGCAATCGCCTGAGGCTGATCGCCAGTTGGCTGATACGAACTGACTAATTTGAACTTTGACATAATATACTATTATAACACTTGTAGGGGCATCGGGTGAAGACTCTCACGGCCAGTCAAAATACCAGCCTGTGCCCCCAACTGGCTAATTACAGAGGTGGAATTAGCCGAAGCAAAAATTAGTGAATCTTTAAAATCGTGCCCAGCGGCCAAATGTGCCAAAAAACCAGCGCCAAAAGCGTCACCCGCCCCTGTAGAATCAGCAATTTTGACATTAGAGTACAAACCAAAACGAATTGTTTCTTCGCCATTCCCTGCTATACCCCCCATAACGCCAGAAGTAACAATCACGGTTTTCGTATAGCGCTGTAGACGCTCTAAAAGTTCATCCAAAAGAGCCCCGTGGACAATTTGGCTGGCTTCCTCTTTATTAACTAACAAAATATCAACTTTCGGCAATAATTCAACGATGCGCTTTTTTTGCTCCAATTCCTGATTGCCTGGATTAAACATAATTTTGCAACCAATTTTATGGGCTTGCTTGATGAATGCCTCCAGTACGTCAAAATCGCCGTGTAAAGTTGTGATATAAAGCCAATCTGGTTGAATTAATTCAAGATCATCAGCAGTCAAATTATTAAAATGACCAGCAGCGCCCCGATGCGTTAAAATCGTACGTTCGCCCTTAGCTTCGTCCAATAACACAATCGAGCAGCCCGTTTTGTGTTCCGAATTAAACTGGACATAACTACTATCAATGTTCTCGCGATCTAACATTTCTAGAACTGCGTCACCAGAATTATCACGCGCAATATTGGTCAATAAAACTGCCTCATGCCCGTGGCGCGCAAATGATACCGCCGTATTAGCACCGCCTCCACCGACTTGATGCGACATACGGTCAACGTCAATTTTATTACCAATTTCGATATGATTAAAAACTGACTTTTTGCCGATTTCCACAGATGTAAAATCTTTTTTGTCGATCAAATAAATATCTTGAAGCGCTGCACCCAAGCATACCACGCGTGCCATTAGAGTCTTACCCCCTTCTGATCAGCTTCTTCAACTAATTGCTTGTAAGCCGCAGCGGGGTCGGTCATTTTAGTCACAGCTTGGCCTACATAGACCACATCCATATCGGCGTGAGCGATTTCACGAATATTTTCTAGTTTCACGCCACCCACAAAACCAACTTCGAGACTGTGCTTGAGATTACGCAGGATAGGGACTTTTTCTATTTGTAAAAGATCCGCTTCACCTTCTTGTGGACCATAGCCTCCGGCCAAAATTAAAGCGTGGTCAACAATTTTCAGCAAGCTTTCAGCCGAACCTGGGTAAAGTGTTTTGGGGATAGCAAGGCCAACTTTGATATCAGCTTGTTTTAATTTTTGGATTAAGGGAAACAAGTCCTCATTAGCTTCGGCTGACAAAATAACTGTGGTTGGGTGAATTTGGGTCAATGTCCCAAGATATTTTGAAGGGTTTGCCGACATCAAATAGACATCAACCGCCCAATTTTTAGGCCACCAGACTGCATCAATTGGTATGGTACGCTGATCTATCAAATCTCCATCGCTCACCACAATTTGTGCTCGTTTAGTCAGTGTGTGTAGAGTTTCGATTTGAGCCCGGTAAGTTTGCGGATCTTCAGTCATAATAATGGGAGCTACAACTGCCATCAATATTCTCCTCTCTGTTCTTCATGCGGCAAGGAAGGAGTTTGCAAAAATGTTCTAGTTAAATTACGCATTTCCGAAAAAGATAATTTACTCGTCGACAGACACAAAACATTGGCAGCTCGATGTTGACGACTCGCCCTAACAACACCTAGGTCAGTCGAATTAACGGCTTCAAGATGAGGAAAATGTTCGATTTGATTGACTAAATTCGCTTCAGACCCCTGAAGTAAAATTCCATAACTATAGGCCGGATGGCGAGAAACTTGTTCGGCCACTGCTGTAGGCTCATTTAAATCAGCGCTATCGCTTAATGCCGTTGCTACATCTACGACATCGACATCTTGATAAGTATGTTGGAGATATTGAACTATAGCAGATTTTGCTTTACGTCCATCGTAATCCGCGCCTACAAAAATCGTTAATTTGCGAGACACTGTACTACCGAGATCGGCCGATAATTCTACTAAGCGGTTAGCATAGCCCCATTCATTGTCATACCAAGCCACCACCTTAACTAGATTTTCCTCTACCACATCTGTTAACGATAAATCAATCACACAGGAATGAGAGTTGCCTTTTAAGTCAGACGAAACCAAAGGTGCTCGTGTAACACTTAAAATTCCTTGGTAATATGGTTCGTTCGCAGCTAATTCAAAAAGTTGATTCAACTCTTCGGCTGTAACACTACGTCGCGTTACTGCTGTAATGTCGGCTAATGAGACCACTGGGGTCGGTACGCGTACGGATAAACCATTAAACTTGCCCTTCAGGCTCGGTATCGTCAGAGCCGCAGCTTGTGACGCACCGGTGCTAGTCGGCACAATGTTTTCGGCAGCTGAACGGGCTTCGCGCGGATCAGCAGCGGGGCCGTCCAACAAAGCTTGCGAAGAGGTATAAGAATGAATCGTAGTCATCATCGCTTTGCTCACACCAAAAGCATCATCGATAATTTTCATAATTGGAGCAACACAGTTGGTGGTGCAAGAAGCATTCGATAAAATTTGATCGTCTGGCACAACCGTTTCTTCATTCACACCCAGCACAATGGTTTTAACGTCACCAGAATCACCCTTAACAGGGGCAGAAATAACCACTTTTTGTGCACCAGCACTCAAATGCGCACGGGCTTGATTTGGCTCACGTAAACGTCCTGAGCATTCCATCACTACGTCAACGCCAAGCGCACCCCAAGGCAAACGAGTCGGATCTGGTGTAGAAAATACTGGGATACGACGCCCAGCCACGATAATGCCACGGTCGAAGGGCGTAACGCGATGGCTATAAATACCGTAGTTAGAATCGTATTGTAACAGATAGGCAAGGGTGCTGACATCAGCTAAATCATTAATCGCCACAATCTCGACATCGCGACGTTCAAAAGCAATTTTGAAGGCAGCGCGACCGATGCGTCCAAAACCATTGATCGCGATTCGTACCATAAAAATCTGCCCTCCTTTTATACTTATGTTTAATTATAACACAGCTGGGGGCAGATTTTCAAATTTTTAACGCGCAAAATGCGCAAAAGCACGGTTGGCTTCAGCCATACGATGACAATCTTCTTTCTTCTTGAAGGCGGCACCAGTTTCGTTGTAAGCATCGACGATTTCGAGCTCAAGACGTTTGGCATAAGGCATACCGCTGCGTTCACGAGCAGATTGTACTAACCAGCTAAAGGCAAAGTGTTGCTGACGATGACCAGAAATTGGGAATGGAATTTGATAGTTAGCACCACCAACACGGCGAGATTTAACTTCAAAATCTGGCGAAACATTGGCGAGGGCTTTTTCAAAGACCTCAACTGGGTTTTCGCTACCTAATTTCTTAGCTGCACCTTCAAGAGCAGAATAAACTGCACGTTCGGCAACTTGCTTTTTGCCGTTAAGCATAGATTTGTTGATTAAACGCTGAACGAGGACCGACTGATAACGGCGATCAGGGGTCAATTTGCGCTGCAGTGATTTTGTAACTTTACGTGGCATAATTTAAGACTCCTTCTTTGCACCATATTTTGATCGACCTTGTTTGCGTCCATCGACACCCTGCAAATCAAGGGTACCGCGGACAATGTGATAACGCACACCAGGAAGATCTGGCACACGACCACCACGGACTAACACCACAGCGTGCTCCTGCAAGTTGTGGCCTTCCCCACCGATGTAAGCCCAAACTTCTTGGCCATTAGTTAGGCGCACACGAGCGACCTTGCGCAGAGCAGAGTTTGGTTTCTTAGGGGTTTTGGTAGTCACTTTCAAACAAACGCCACGCTTGAGCGGAGCAGCTTGATTGTAGTGACGAGTTTTCAATGTATTGACGATTGAGCCAAGCGCAGGAGCCTTGGATTTTTTGGCAGCCTTTTTGCGTGGCTTACGAATCAACTGATTAATCGTTGGCATTAAAATTTCCTCTTAAAATTAGTATTATTCTGTGCCCGTTTGCTTACAGCAATAACAAACAAGCGTGAAACTCTTACAAGTATTATACCATACTCTCTTTTAAAAGAAAAGCTTATTTATTGGCATCAACTAAGAATTGAATAGTTTTTTCAATAGTCATGCGGTTCTTGATATCTTGGCGAACGTTTGGATCTTTGAGCTGCTTGAGAGCATCAGGAGCTTGCTTATAAATTTCTTTTAATTCATTGATTTTAGCATCAACGTCTTTATCTTCTACGGCGATTTTTTGGTCACGCGAAAGTACCTGGAGTACCAGAGAAGCTTTGACGCGGTTTTCAGCCACAGCTTTGGCCTCTTTTTCAATCCATTCTTCTTCAGTCATCTGGCGAGTTTTGAGCCATTGCTCCAAAGTCATACCATGTGACGCAACATTGCGAGACATATCGTCTTTTATCATACGCAATTGATCCTGGATCATGATATCAGGGGCGATAACGGTAGATTTTTTCACCAAAGCAGCTACTAAATCGTCTTGATATTTGGCGTTGATACGTTGCCCATTTTGAGCTTCTAGATTCTTACGGATGTCTTTTTTAAGCTCATCAATAGTCTTGAACGGGCCACATTTTTTGGCCAGCGCGTTGTCTAATTTTGGTTTTTTCACCTCGTTCACTTGTTTCAAAAGCACCTCAAAAACAGTCTTGGCACCGGCTAAATCTTTGTTGTGATAATCTTTCGGGAAAGTTAATTTAAGTTCAAATTTATCACCTGGCTCGTGGCCCACTACGCCATCTTCGAAACCTGGGATAAATTGTTTAGAGCCGAGTAACAGATGGTGATCTTTGGCGCTGCCGCCTTCGAAAGCCTCACCATCTTTTTTGCCGACAAAATCGATAATAACTTCGTCGCCCAACTTGGCTTTACGTTTGACAGCTTTTTTCTCGGCATAAGAATTTGCGATATTATTCAAAATCTCATCAACATCTTTGTCGGCGACTTTAATGACTTCTTTTTTAACTTTCAAACCCTTAAAATTGCCAACTTTGATTTCGGGCAAAATTTCAGCAGTTGCGGTGTATTCCACCAATTCGCCTGGCACAAATTTTGTAACGTTAACCTCTGGGATCATTAGAGGGTTTTCGCCAGCATCAGCAAAAGCCAGGGGTACAGAGGTGCGCACGGCAATGTCGAGCATAGTCTCACCGAGTTCATTCGGATCCATATGTTTTAAAGCCTCTTTGGCTGGAGCCTTGCCTTTGCGGAAGCCCGGCACAGTTACTTTTTGTGAAAGACGCTCAACAGCCTTGTCTTGCGCCGCTTGGAGATCTTTCGCGTCTAGTGTGACGTGAAGTTCTACCTTGGTATCAGATAATTTCTTTGTAGTAGTTTTCATAACCCCTATTATAACATAGGAATTCTAGGGCTCGACAAGATAATTTTTGTAAAATTTACGCAAACGATGAATTGAAGTGCGTGGATTAGCGCCTAATTTAATATGTGGATTAAGGATATTTTGTGGATCAAAAGTTAATTTAATAGCGGTATAAAGTTTACGCTCGGTTGGGGTAAGCTTATGAACCAAAGCCTTCACACTGCCCTCTGGGCCACCACCGGTGATAGAACCATGATGTTTTTCAACGAGTTCATTATATTTACGCAAAAATTGCAAAATTGTTTTGCGCCCACCGATAGTGTTTAATACCATTTCTGGACGTACTGAATAATTTGAAGTGGCAAATGAACCAAAGATAGCAGTATCGATGTGCATAGCCTTACCCAATTCCTTCACATCAGCTATAAAACTGGGGAGTTGTTCGGCAAAAACACGAGCATCATCCGCAATGGCAACCCGTTCCCCTCTAATACCGTCATTCAAGTAGCTATTAACCATACTCTGTAAAGCCTGAAAATCAAGACTGTTAGTCTGATCCTCCATAATCGCCCTACTGTTACGAGGTAAATGAGCTACAATATCGCGCATAATGCGACGATTTTTGCGCGCCGAATAGTTAAAACTTGCTACAATAACCAGCTCCCCCTTAGGCTCCTGTTTGAATAACTTCGAACAATTACCATATTTCATGGCTTGGCCAAAAATTGATGCACTATAAATATTTAAAGACAGAGGTTCTCGCGTCATAATATAATGTAATAGATCAACTGCTGGCCTGATATTTCGGCTTGTAATCATAATGTGCTTAATATCGGCTGGCAAAGGCACAGCTTTCAAAATCACCTCTGAAATAATACCTAAAGTCCCCTGAGAATTAAAGAATAGCGGTAAAAGGCTAAAAGTATTTTCATCACGTACTAAAGTGCTGGTAGCATAACCAGCCGAATCTAGTGGCTGCACGGATAACTCCCTGACTGTAGGCCAGTAATCTGACAAAATCGTGTCGATATCGCGGTAAATAGTGCTGGTAAATGAGTTAGTTTGCTTTTGTTTTTCGAGAGCTCGCGGACGCAGAGTTTGCGTCTGTAACAGATTGCTGTTAGATAATACCACCTCGATTTGTTGCACAATATTATAAATTCCACCATATTTACTGGCATAATCGTCGGCTGGGCAATTAGCGATGAGCCCTCCGATAGTGTCATGCTTGTGCCCAGCAATTGGGATGGTCAGCCCATGGAGCGACAAGGCAGCGTTGAGCTCTTGTAAGGTAATGCCCGCCTGTACCCGCACTAGGCGGTTACGCACGTCAATCTCTTGAATTTTATTGAGTTTTTCCATGGAAATGAGCAAACCACTACTCACTGAGGCACCGGTTTTGTCATTCCCTCCACCCCTGATAGTAATAGGGAGGCGAAAATCACGCTCTGCTAATTGATTCGAAAAACGTACAATTTTACGCAAATCCGTAGTGCTCTCTGGGATAGCCACCATGCGTGGCACGGTACTCAAAATTGAGCGGTCGGCACTATAGGCTTCACGGATACTCAACTTATCAAAAACATTACCGACTATATGCTGATTTAAAAATTTTGCGATTCTATCCACAGCCTTCCCTTTTTATGCTTATGATTAATTGTAGCACATATTGACATTTTTGCCAAAGTGTGGTAGAATACTAGGACAAGGTCATTCTTGTAATTGATCAAAGGGTGGCCGATTTTGTACCTTAACAAATTGGCACCCAGGAAGAAAGGAGGGCTGTTATGGGCCTGTTTTGATCTGGTAAAAACCAGAAAGTTGACACCCCTACACCGCCCACTTATCAAGAGCTTTTGGCTGATTTAGCACCGAGATGGCAAAATATTCCAATCCGTAACGACCAGGACCTCATCAATTTAGGTCGCGCCAATCTGAGGCAGTTACGTGCAGATTTAAGACGCAAGGAGAACCGTCTCCGATCATCTTATAAGCAAGTTCGCCAAAAGATTGAGAGAATGGAAAATGCTCGAAAGGAAAATCAGCGGCTCTGTGAAAGCTTACGCAAACGGGAACATAAATTATGAGAACGCAAAAATCATGTTGCTTTCTTGCTTGAACAAGTAACATTAGCTATGCCAGAAACTATTGAAAAACCGATTCTGGCTCATTTGCGTCGCATCGACCATTTTAAAGCGCGTGATTACATTATGTGCTTTTCGCCAGGTTATGGCGTAGTTAAGGGTATAGTGATCTGTGTTCATGAGCAGACTGGACAAATTTTAGTCGAGCTCACAGATAATTTATGTGGCCATCGCTGGAATCGTAAAGAGTCATTTAATCTTACCAATTCAGCAATCATGTTAAGAAAAGAGTGAGAATATTTTTCTCAGGACAAAGAGTTTGCTAGAATTTGGTCTGGTGCTACTCTTAATATTTTACAAGAGGAGTACAAATTAGCCGAAAATATGGCAAAATTTTTCGGGGTGTCAACGAAGTAGAAAATCCCCCTGTAACAGGGGGATTTTTTTCTTACTTCTGGTACCCGGGACAGGACTTGAACCTGCACACCTTGCGGCATATGCTCCTAAGGCATACGTGTCTACCAATTCCACCACCCGGGCCTGTGCTCATTATATCACGAGTTGCGCTGAAAAATTGAAATCTTAGCACCGGCATACTTGCGCTCGGTCACCTGTTCAAAGCCTTTAAAAATCAAAGGTGGAGAATCTACTGGGTGCGATAATACAAAAATGCCACTTGGTTTAATCACTGGGAGTAATCGTCGAATAATAGTCCAAAGTGTATCATGTCCATAGCTATTATAGGGGGGATCGGCAAAAACAATGTCAAATTGAGCCGTAGGCGGAAAATCTTCCACTCTCTCCTCTAAAACTATGGCGTTTTCCTCCACTTCTAAAGCCGAGATGTTTGCGCGAATAGTTTGCGCTGCTGTATGATTTTCCTCTATCAAACCAACTGACTGAGCCCCACGCGACAAAGCCTCTAGACCCAAAGCCCCTGAACCAGCATAAGCATCTAGCACGAGGGCATCCGGTAAATAGGGGGTAAGGATATTGAATAAAGCTAAGCGCTCACGCGAACCCATTGGATGGGTTACCACTGTATCAGGGGTGCGCAGCCAGCGTCCTTTGAATTTGCCCCCTGTTATTTTGGTTTTGCCCGTGGTCATTTTTTTGCCTTTTGGGATGCTCCCGGCAATGCTGAAGCCCAACCTAATGTAATTACTTTGACGATTTCTGGGAGCAAGAAACGTTTGGTCTCAAGCGCCAGATGGGTGGTCCAACCTTTTTTACAGAAGCGTTTGTACATATTGAGATTATAAATCTGACGCAGTGAACGGTAAAATTCAGTTTCAATATCAATATCTTTAAAATCAGATTTTTTGAAACGAGGGGTTAATTGTTTTGACGACATCGATGCAGTTGCTAGAGCAACGCCGTATTCAAAACCTACGTGCTTAGTCATATAGCCATGCGCACCCCAGTAAAGCCAGTTGTTACGAGCCATTTGAAGCATGTTTCTTCCACGCATCACACCCTTGATGGGTTCGCCAAAAATCTTCACAAAATCCTTGTCGGACATTAATTCTTTAGTCGCATCATTAAGCGGAAAATGGTGGGCGGGTGTTAAGCCGTCGGTAATAGCATGCGCCATCCAGGCTGCCTCAAAGGCGGCACGCACAGTATCTTTTTTCTTGAGTGCTTGTCGCAGATTATACTGATGATCAAGTATCATTTTGATTAATTGATGGTCATCTTCATCCGGCAAAATAAAATGTGAGGGTTCGTCCACCCCTGGACTTTTGCGTTTCAAGCCATCTGGACCGCGCATGCCCTCAAAATAGACAATCTCTTTGGCGGTGGGGAAAAAAGTATCCTGAGGTATATTTTTCATCAGAGCTCGATATGCCACTCGGTCTAGTTTTTGGTGCGTGCCAATCAAACGCCGTGAGGTTTTGGGGTTTTTGATGATCATGGAAGACGAATACATTTAATTGAGAGTCGTTAATTGTTGATACTGTTTAATACGCTGATTTAACTCTTTATATTGTACCATATTTTCGGGGTTTTTGGCAAATGCACTAGCGTGCTGGCTAGCGGCCGCAATCAGGCGTGTATCAGAGAGATTAGCGATGCGTAGATTGAGGGCACCATGCTGAAGAGCACCATAAATTTCCCCTGGACCACGTAATTGCAGATCGACTTCGGATAGATAAAAACCGTCAGTAGATTTGGCCAGTTCACGTAAGCGGCGACTGGGGGCGTGGTCGTCCGGAGTAGCTAAAAAACAAAAACTCTGCTCACGACCACGCCCCACCCGACCCCTCAGCTGGTGCAACTGCGCTAGGCCATAGTGTTCCGCATCCATAATCACCATTAAAGTGGCATTTGGCACGTCCACACCCACTTCTACTACTGTAGTAGAAACCAAAATATCAATTTTGTGATTTAGAAAATCATCCATCATCTGGTCTTTCTCGGCTGGTTTCATTCGGCCATGAAGATAAGTAACTTTGGCTTTTTTGAAAATTTTGGTCAATTTCTCGGCCTGTTTTTTGACCGAAATCGTCTCAGAAGCAGGGCTATCTTCTACCATTGGACAAATCCAGTAAATTTGCTGGCCTTTTTCTAAAGTCTCTCGGACTTGAGGATAGAGATGCTGTTCAAAATGTAGTTCTGGTAAAATGCGGGTCTGAATCGGTTGACGCCCTTTAGGGAGTTCGTTAATGACGGAGATGTCTAAGTCACCAAAAATGGTCAACTGGAGTGAACGTGGAATGGGGGTGGCAGTCATAGCTAACAGATGTGGAGCAGTGGCTTGAAAGCTTTTGAGCAAAAGTTTTTGCCTCTGTTCCACCCCGAAACGATGCTGCTCATCAATCACACAAAAAGCTAGTGATTTAAAAGTAGTGTCATCTGTTAATAGGGCATGTGTGCCCACTACTAAGTCAATCTCACCTGATGCAATCTGTTTTTTGAGAGCCGGCTTATTTTTGGTCGCCCCTGTTAATAAAGCGATTTTTACTCCTAAGGGCTCTAGGAGCGTTTTGAGCGTCTGAGCATGCTGGGTGGCCAAGATGGCGGTGGGCGCTAGAAAAGCCGTCTGGTGGCCATTGTGCGCCGTCTGGTGGGCAGCTAGAGCCGCCACGACGGTCTTACCAGCCCCCACATCACCTTGGATCAAACGGTTCGTAGGAGTAGGTTTCTCTAAATCTTGCAAAATCTCCCAGGCTACCCGCCTCTGGGCATTGGTTAATTTAAAGGGGAGGCTTGCAACTAGTTTTTTGGTCTTTTCAACATTAAATTTTAGAGGGACAGCAGCTAATTTTTGATTTTCCTGCTGATTGAGCCGTGCCGCCAAAATATATTCAAATAATTCTTCATAAGCCAAATATTCTCGCCCCTGTTTCACATCTTTGGCAGTCTCGGGAAAATGAAGTTGAAATAGGCTCTCACCCCTGGCCCCGGGCTTGACAAACTTGGGTGCCGATGCTGTAATTGGCAAAAGATCGGGGATACTGGCAAAATTACTCCTGAGACCAGCAATCAAATTCTTGAAAAAGATTGGTTTGAGGCTGCCATGCGCCGCATAAATCGGTTGATAAGCTGCTGCTGTATCTACATCAGTCGCCAGATGTGCGGTCGGGCTGGTTAGCTGATAACGACCGTTACGAAAGTCATAAGACCCCTGAAAATAGTATTCTTTACCCTCGATAAACTGCTTGGCGCGGTAAGGCTGATTAAACCAAATTACTCTCATGCTGCCAGTGTCATCGCTAATAGTCGCTTCTGTAATAGTGAGGTGGCGACTACGGGCATAACGAGTGTGAAAATTATCAATTTTCCCCTGTACCGCAATCTTCCCCGGTCGAATGTCGGCAATTTTGCTGGCAACTTGATAATTTTCATAATCGCGGGGCAAATTATAAAGTAAATCGCCAATAGTGTAGATGCCGGCCTTGCGTAAAAGCGCAGCAGTTTTTTCGCCCACACCTTTGGCTGTTTGTACCTCCGCAGATAAATCCATATCTCAATTATAGCATGGGGCCGATATGCTATAATGTGGTTATGTTTGCAGATACGGCGAAAGTGCGATTACAAGCTGGTAAAGGCGGCGATGGTGCGGTCTCGTTTCGTCGTGAAATCTATATTCCTAAAGGTGGACCAGATGGTGGTAACGGGGGTAAAGGCGGCTCAATTATCTTTAAGGCCGATAAAGACACTGATACTCTGGTAGATTTTCGCTACAATCCAGAATTAAAAGCCGAAAATGGTCAAAATGGTGGCAAGCAACAAGCCGCCGGCCGCAGTGGCGCAGATTTGATTGTCGAGGTGCCGATTGGAACGGTTGTATATGAGACGAGGAAGAATGCTTCTTCCGAGGGACTAAAGCTTGGCCAAGCGGCCTCGAGCGGTCCCGAGGAAGAACATTCTTCTCGCCTTGTACTAGCTGATTTGACCCGCGACGGACAAATGGAAGTGATTGCCAAAGGTGGCGATGGTGGCTTTGGCAATGCGCATTTTAAATCATCGACTCGCCAGACACCGAGGGTCGCCGAAGTTGGCGAACCTGGCGAAGCATTAGAGGTTGAACTAGAGCTAAAAATGCTAGCTGACGTAGGCTTAGTAGGCCTGCCTAGCGCCGGTAAATCCACTTTTCTCTCTGTGGTTTCGGATGCTAAACCCAAAATTGCGGCTTATCCATTCACGACTTTACGCCCACAATTAGGCGTTGCGACCATCGACAAAAGTGATATTTTGATTGCTGATATTCCTGGCCTGATTGAAGGTGCCTCGGAAGGTAAAGGGCTTGGGCACGACTTCTTGCGCCATATCGATCGTACAGCAGTAATCCTACATCTAGTAGATGTTTACAATGACGACGCTGGAGCCGCCTATAAAACCATTCGCACCGAACTCGAAAAATATTCCGATCTTGCCAACCGTCCTGAAATCGTGGCATTGACCAAATGCGAGGGCGTCGATAAAGACATCATCGAAATGCAGAAACAAGCAATTCTCTCTGTTCATCCTAAAGCCAAAGTCTTTGCAATTTCCTCAACTGCTCATCAAGGCATTACAGCTGTTTTACGTGAGCTTAAGAAAACCATAAAATTATCAAGCGAGAAGAACAAAAGTGCTTCTGCGGGGTCGCGTCACGACAGCCCGTCGTCACGGGTGTCGCGCGCTAATCCTCGTCGTAACTCCGGACCCCCCGCAGAAGCAGCTTTTATCTCTACTCCTGACGACATTCCCGTTATCAAGCTTAGCGATAAACAGTTGAAAGACGTATGGAAAGTTGAGAAAATTGACGATAAGTTTGTAGTGACGGGGGAGAAAATTGAAAAATTTGCACGGCGCACTGATTTAGAGAATTTCGCCTCTGTTAACCGATTACGTGATATTTTAAAGAAAATGGGTATTCGCGCCGAACTTACTAACCAAGGCGCTGAGCCCGAATCTATAATTGAAATTGCTGGCAAAGAGTTTACCTTGGTCGAGCAAGACTAATGTTGTAGATTTTACAACATTTAACAGATGTGAGGTGCTGCTTGACAATATATAGTGCTTATGCTATTATAATCTTAAGCTGGTACGCTTCACAGGGTTCCACTGATTATTTAAGTGGAGTGTGGAGACTACATTAAAACAAACAGCGGATTAAAACAAACCAATGTGCCCTAGGGTGGGCGCGCATCAGCGGAAGAGAAGCTAAGAAATTAGCTTCTCTTTTTCGGTCGGTGTTCATCACGCCACTTATCAATCGCAGCATGATTACCAGATAGCAAAACATCTGGGACTTTTATGCCCCGAAAGTCAGCTGGCTTGGTGTATTGAGGATATTCTAAAGTTTCGCCATCTGTAAAACTCTCAATTTCGGCAGATTTTTCGCCACCCAGGACCCCTGGGATTAAGCGTACAATCGAATCAACAATACAAAGTGCAGGTAATTCCCCACCGGTCAGAATGTAATTTCCCAGCGAAATCTTGTAATCTACAATACTCAAAATGCGTTCGTCGTAACCCTCATAATGCGGACACAAAATAATATAATGTCCTTCGGAAGCCATATTCGCCACCATTTCTTGATTCCATGTTTCTCCAGCAGGTGTAGGCAAAATTACCTTGGCATCAGGCGATTTGGCTTTGATAGATTCGATGGCGGCAAAAATCGGCTCGCAACGTAATAACATACCATCACCACCCCCATAAGGGGTATCGTCTACGGATTTGTGCGGCCCGAGGCCAAAATCACGCAAATTGACTAATTCAAATTCAGCTAAACCCCGATCTTGAGCTTTATAAAGCATGGAGCTATCAAGGTAGGGTTTAATTGCCTCTGGAAACAGGGTGATAATTGTAAATTTAATCATCTTAGTGAATGTAGTTAAAGTTGCCAACTTGATTTGCAGGAATAATTGATTCGGTCACAACGAAGGCACGACCACCGTAATTCATCTCGCGCACAGTGATAGAACCGTCAGAATTAATACCGATTACCACACCAACGTGACCATAATAGCCACTGGCAGTCTGGAAGACAGCACCAACCTGTGGAATGTGATCGACTCGGTAACCATAGCCAGCCAAAATACTAGCCCAAGCGGCAGCATTACCCATCATACCGTCTGGTAATGCACCGAGAGAAAGTGGACTATGTTTGCGCCACCACCAAGCATACCATACACACTGACCAGGAGCCATCCGGTTACCAGGATCAGTCCAAACATTTTCATAGACCACATGCATATTTTCACGGCCAGCAGTCGAACCAGAATAAGTATAGGTACGGACAGAAGCACGCGCCGCAATCTGGGCCGCCGTCATATTCTCTGGGCGTTCATTCTCTGGTAAAACACCACCAGGGATAACAATCTGAGCCCCCTCTGTTGGAGTAGCAGTTTCTTCTAAATCATTAATTGAAATAATTTCGGTCCTGGTAGAGCCATAACGCGATGCAATTCCTTCGATAGTGTCACCCGCCTTAACTGTATAAACAATACCTGGCACACTTGGCAGAACTAGAGTCTGATTAGGGGTGACATCATCACTACGTAACCCATTTGACCAACGAATCTGGAGATTAGTTAGACCAAAAGCTCTAGCAATTGATTGGATGGTATCGCCATCTAGCACCGTATAATGAATCACCCCACGTGAAATATGCGAAGTATTTACAATACTAGGCTTATCAATATGCTGAGCATTAACCTGCCCATTTTCACGCATAACCGAAGAAATCACATAATTACTACTGACAGTATCGGTACTAGCAAGGTTATTAGCACTAGAGACATTTGCTACTGTATACATTTCCGAGATTTGATCTGCACTCATCTGGTAATTATTAGCGGCAATAGAGTTCATATTTAAGCTAGTAGAACTGAGATCGGATTTATTAAGTGAACCAACAAAAACCAGGCCCAAGACTACTATCGCCACACCAAAATATGGTAAAAGATGACGCAAAACAGATTTTTTATCAGATTTTACTTTACTCATAACGCAGTTTTACAGAGGTCTTGGCAGTGTGCAGAGATATTCTGTTGGTGCCCTTCCTCTGTCTCACTATAATACATGAAACCATCGTCTCCTGTCAAGAAGAACAAGTAGTTTGTATCTGATGGGCTGGCAACCGCATAAAGCGCAGAATAACCCGGGTTACAGATGGGGCCAGGTGGGAGACCTTTGTTTTTGCGTGTATTATAAGGGGAATCAACGTTAAGGGCAGAATCATTATCGGTATAAGTCTGACGATTAGGATCAATGAGGTCAAGTGCATATTTGACAGTTACGTCACTACCAAGTGCTCGATCAGAAGCTAAGCGCGAATAAAATACCTGAGCCACGATGCGTTGGTCATTGTTCGATCTAGCCTCTTGCTCAACAATGGAAGCAAGTGTAATCCCCTGGTACAGATTGAATCCATGGGCTTCAAAGCCGGCTTTGAGATTATTGTCTTGGATAGTTTTGTAAAGTTGGTCAAGCATGGTAGTAATAATTTTCTCTACCGAATCAGTCTTGTAAAACTCATAAGTATCACCAAACATATAACCTTCGAGTGAGGCCTCAGCGGGCTTATCAGCCAAAACGGGATGGTTATAAGTTTTAGAAAAAGCGGCTTCAATTTCTTCAGATTTATATCCATGATCGGCAAGTTTCTGCTTGATTTGTTGGATGGTCTCACCAGGGACAATAGTTAGGCGGAAAACGTTAGAAGCTCCATTTACTAATTGACCAGTAATTTCATCTAAGGTCATGGCTTTACTAAAGGTATATTCACCCGGCTTGATAGCATCATTAGCATGATGAACATAATAAAACACCTGGAAAACTATAGCATTACGAATTAGACCTTTTTCCTGTAAACCAGTAGCGACTTTTTGAACACTATCACCACTCTGCACTTCAAAATCAATTGTAGCACAATCACCAGTTTGGTTATTAGCACAATCAATATTGCTAAGAACAGGAACGGATTGGGTACGATAGAAGATATATCCACCAATACCCAAAAAGACCAATAGGGCCACTACCGAGAGTAAGATGTACTTACCACGGGGCTTCTTGGATTTTTTAGTTTTTTTTCGCGTAGCCTTTTCACGATCGGGCACATTCTGTTTACCGAAAAAATCCTCAAGAAAATCCTGGAGAATAATCGCAGCAGCCTCCGCGTCAATATCACCTTTTTCGTAAGGTTTTTTGCGCGCTTCGAGGCGACGTTGAGCTTCTACTGAAGTCAGAGACTCATCTTGAAAACGAATTTTTGCATCAGGTAAAACTTTTTTTAATTCTCGTACAAATTTACGCACATAACGACTCTGAGCGGTTTCTTCGCCTTTAGAATTACGGGGTAAACCAACAACGAAATAATGAGCCCCATAAATGCGAGCAAACGAAGCAATTTGCATCATTTCTGAACCATCGACATCAATCGTGCCATGAGGCATGGCAATACGTACATTAGAATCAGCTTTGGCCAAACCAATTCTTTTAGTACCAACATCAAGTCCAATTAATCTCATTGTGCGTCCTCAATTTTAATTTCAATTTGAACTTTATTGTCATCGTTGGGCACCGAGAATACCCAGAAAACTGAAGGCTGAAATTCTACGTCGGCAATACCATTAACTGAAGCTAGCGCAGATTTAATATCACCGAGTTTTTTGCCCTTGGCTTTTTCACGAACGTTATCTTCGGACACATCTGGACCAGCATGATAAGTCGTCTTGATGCGCGCATTATACATACCGTTACTGGCTTCAGCAAAACGATCAAAGATAGGATTACCTAGAGAATAAATTTTCTGGTCATCACCAAGGTTGGCCTTATGTTTGATAAAGGTCTTCAGATCATCAGCTTTAACAGCAGACAACTTAAAAGTCGCAGTAGAAGACAATGTCGGTTGAGTACCAGATGGAACTTCTTCGCCAACCGCTGGTTTAGCAATTGGATTAGGAGTATCAGCGTTGAAGCTATTTTCAATCACAACATAGGAATCACCGAATTGTTTTTGCAGAGTGATTTTTGCCTCATCGTTATTCTCGCCGAGAGACTCTTTCGCTTTATCCACATCGGATTGTTGAACGACAGTGACTACATTTGAACTACCACCTGACATGGCTGTGCTGCTTTTCACAGATATGTCTCCAATATTTGCCACCCAACCACCATCTTTGGCATCAATATTATATTTAGTGCCTGGCTCACTAGCTGAAACGTTAACAGTAGTGTGTTTATAACACCCAGCCGCGATGCCACTACCTGGATCACATTGGGAATCATCTTTACCGTCCCAAGAAATCGTAGCTGCAGAATTAGCAGCATAAGTCATGCCGTTATAGACGAAGGTGCCACCAGATGGGATAGTGATTGTACCAGCACTGTGAAAAACCGTCGAAACCGTCAAAGAACCAGAGGCTTTGTTACCTTTATCTTGCTGACCAGTGGCCTGGAACTTGACGTTAGCAGGCTGCTCAAGGGTCTTTTGTTCTAGGTAGAGACGACCTTTCTCGGGTTCAGCACTTGATTCGGTCGTAACAAAAGAGGCACTTTCAGAAAAATCATTAGAACTGGTTTTAACAGTCAAGATAATTTTCACAGCCGGCGCAATAAAGATTGCCCAGATGAGAAAACCGATTAGGAGCACGCCGGCGATGGAACAAATAATAATGATGCGACGCGTTTTGTTGATAGAAGGAACTTTCTTGCCCTTTTTGCCATCTTTCCCCTTTTTATCCTTACTGTCTTTAGATTTTTTGGGCTTATCTTTGTCATCATCTTTAGGTTTTTCGGAATCTTTTGCGTCGTCTTTTTTATCCTTATCGGAAAGATCTTCTTCAATAACCTGCTCTTTTTTCTGGGCTCCTTGGACATCCTCAGCAGTAGGAATTTCAGGACGTGAACGCAAATCCTTGGCTACCGGCACTTGCGAAAGAGCAGCTAATTTTATAACGCCAGGATCGGTCGTTACAAAAACTGCTGCCTTTTGGGCGCCTTGAGCGGTTTTGTTAATTAATTTGACATTAACTGCGCTACGCAAAATACTACTTTTTTGAGGCGGCACCAACGCCACCACCTTTTGCGAAGATTTTCGCAGTTTAGTGAGGACATCTGTGATATCGTCCTCCGGCTCTATGTAGATGACATCTTTATTCATATTGTATATATAATATCACATTTTGTTGCGCTTGTGTTAAAATAAATACATGAGCATTTTCGCTAAGAAAAACAAGACCAGCCCTGTTGCACAATTGATGGCCAAAGACGACGTGGTTACTTCAGCTGAAATGGCCCTTAAAGCAACAATTGATGGCATCTTGTTGTTAGATGACCGTGGTACAGTCAAAATGATTAATCCAGCTGGGCTAAAAATGACAGGATTTGACAAAGAAGAAGATGCAATTGGACTTAACTATGCTTCAGTGTTAAATTTAACTGATGAAAAAGGCAACACAGTGCAAAATGGCAATACCCAATTCGATGAAGCTTTTCGCCAGAATAAATTATTCAAAACTTATACCTATGTTTTAACTCCTCGCCAAGACAACCAAAAAATGATTGTTGCCTTAACCATTGCTCCGGCTGATCAAAATGATTTACATAGCGACCGCGTAGTAGTTCTACGTGATATTACGAATGTTGCTAAGCTCGAAAGCCAACAAATGGATTTTATTGCAACGGCCAGCCACGAAATGCGCACACCCGTTGCTTCAATTGAAGGGTATCTCAGCCTAGCTTTGAACCCTCAAACTGCTACAATTGATGAACGTGCACGGCAATATCTCGAAGAAGCACATCAGGCTTGTCAGCGCTTAGGTGGACTCTTCAAAGATCTTCTGGATGTAGCAAAAATGACAGATGGTAGCATGCAGCTCCACCTTGTCCCTGTAGAAATGACCGCTACTATTCAACAGCTAGTTAATGAATATAGCAAAACTGAGATTACTAAAAAACAGCTGCAATTGACTTTTGGATCAGCTAGTCCCAACCAAACAGCGCAAATTAATCAAGTCTTATACAGTAAGGTCGACATGTTGCTTTTGCGAGGCACCCTGGACAATTTAATAGAAAACGCTGTAAAATACACACCGTCAGGTGGCAAAATCCATGTTAACGTAACTGGTGATGAGCACCACGTTATTATCAGCGTTGCCGATACTGGTATCGGGATTAATCAAGAAGACCTTGAACACATTTTCCAAAGATTCTATCGCGTTGACAGTTCAGACACACGCACAGTTGGCGGCACCGGTTTAGGATTGTTCTTGGTCAAAAAACAGGTCGAGGTAATGAACGGACGCGTTTGGGCTGAGAGTACGCCCGGTAAAGGTTCTACATTTTATGTGGCCTTGCCGCGTTTGTCGGACGATGAATATGAACGCATGAACATTGCTGTACAAAACGCTGAATCATTAGCCGCTTATCAAGCACAAAATAATAATCAACCCCAAGGAGGTAACAATGGGTAAAAAAGTTATGCTCGTAGAAGATGATGCGAGCCTACGCGAAATTTATGGTATCCGCCTACAAGCCGAAGGCTACGAAATTGTTTCGGCTGGTGACGGCGAAGAGGCATTGGCAATTGCCGTGCGCGAAAAACCAGATTTAATTGTGGCGGACGTAATGATGCCGAAAATCTCTGGCTTTGATATGCTGGACATTTTGCGCTCCACACCCGAAACACAAAATATCAAAGTCATCATGATGACAGCACTGTCTTCAGAAGACCAACGCCAACGTGGTGAAGCGCTTGGTGCAGACCGTTACTTAGTTAAATCGCAAGTTGGTATTGAAGATGTCGTTAATGTAGTGCACGAGGTACTAGGTGACGCCACTCCGGCTCAATAAATTTATCGCGGAACGCGTGGGGTTGTCGCGCCGCGAAGCCGATATCGCGATCGAAGCTGGTAAAGTTTTGGTAAATGACCAGCCAGCCACTCTTGGGGTAAAAATTGACAAAAACGATAAAGTATGCTATAATGGAGAAGTAGTGCCTTTCCAGGCACATTTTTCTTATTTAATGCTCAATAAGCCGGTCGGCTATGTTTGCTCGCGTCATCGCCAGGGCGATACGCCCACGATTTATGAACTTTTACCTAAAGAATATTACAATTTAAAAACCGTGGGACGACTCGACAAGGATTCCTCGGGTTTGATTTTGCTAACCAACGATGGTGATTTTGCTTTCCAAATGACACACCCGAAATTCATAAAAATCAAACGCTACAAAGTGCAATTGGATCATGATTTAACGGCTGCTGATGAACAAGCCATTACATCAGGGGTAGAATTAGCCGATGGTGTAAGTAAATTAGGTTTAGAAATGCTAAACGACAGAAAAAACTGGCAAGTAGAAATGAGCGAGGGCCGCAACCGTCAAATTCGCCGCACTTTCGCAGCACTCGGTTATCAAGTCGTCAAACTGCATCGCTTTGAATTCGGTCCATATCAACTCGATAATTTATCAATGGGTAAATTCGCTAAAGTATCCAAAATTAATTCTGAAGAATTTTAGACAGCTTACCACGTAGGCTACCAGTTTCTGTATCATCGGTCAAAGTGTCGAGGGCAACACGTAAAAGCCCCAGCGCAGTGATGTAAGAATGGTCAAGCACCGCATCGGTAGTGTTGTTGATGCCCGGAATATCGTTGGATTCTACTAAATGAATAATTGGGCGGCGCGAAAATGGCAATTCTTCGTACCAATCAGAAGTAGCTAAAGTTTCTTGTAACATGTGCAAGCCAGCCCCACCACCACAGAGCAAAATGCGACCAGGAAGCATATCAGTCAGATCAAATTCTTCTAAAGTCAAGCTGACGCCAGAAAGCCAAACATCAAGATTACGCTCCAACGCTTCAACAGCCTTTTTGTAAACTTTAGGATTAACTTTGGTAGTTTCAAGCGACAATTTATAACGTTCAGCAGTGTCAAAATCGGTGCCAAGCGCTTCGGCCATTTGGTGAGTAAAACTGCGACCACCAATGCTAAACATCTTGGTGCCTTCAACGCCACCATCATTAACTACGGCAAGATCGGTGGTGCCACCACCAATATCCATCACGATGCCAGAAAAATTGCTGTCGAGTTCGTCACCGAGACAAGCACGGCAAACTGCAAATGGCTCTACGGCCACGGCTAGTAAATCAAGATTTAATTCGGCACAGACTTTTTCAATCGCAGAAATATGCACGAGCGGCGCAAAAGCAGTATAAAACTGAATCGTGACATCGCTACCTTTAAAGCCGATTGGGTTGCTAATTTTGTAACCATCGATTTGCATTGAAACAATAGCCGAGTTAATTAAACGAACTTCTACATTTGGGTTACCAGTTTCGAGTGCGACTTCATCGCGAGCCTGCTCGCCAGCACGTTCTTGGACACGTTCAATAATCAATGACATTTCTTGTTCGCTCAAAGGTTTGTCACCGTCTTTACGACGATAACGAATCGTAGAGGTGGCGCCTTTGATTAATTCCCCCGCGATGCCCACCACCACGGTTTTAGCCGTAATATTGGCGGTGCTTTCAGCCTGATTGAGCGCCTGTTCACAAACATTAACTACGGCTGGAATATCGGCAATCGCACCGGCATGCATATTACTAGATTCTTGATGGGCACGGCTAACACCGATAATATCAAGTTCATTGTTTTTGTTGCGACGGGCAATGACCGCCTTTACAAATTCGGTACCAATATCAAGGGCCAAAATGGCTTTGTCATCAGTTGGACGCACCACGGCTGGTGCCGGACTAGCGTCCATTGAGCGTTCTTTGTTCAAAGTCTTTTTGATTAAACCCATGTTTTCTCCGTATTTTCTGTATATTGCTTATCGTTATTATACCATATTCAAAAGACGCAACAAATCTTTTTCCGAAATCACTTCAATACCAAGTTTGGCGGCTTTATCGGTTTTGGATTTACCAGGTTTTTCACCAACAATTAAAGCCGTGGTGGTTTTGGTAACAGATTTTGTAACGGTAGCACCGAGAGCGCGCAATTTATCTTCGGCTTCGTTGCGACCCATAGTTTCAAGCGTGCCAGTAACAATATAACTCTGGCCAACTAGTGGCAAAGCAGATTGATCCTGATGAACCGGTTTAACGCCAAGATCCTTGAGTTCGTGTAGTAAAGCTAGATTATCTTCGTCGGCAAAGTAAGCTAAAATTGATTCGGCTACAATGTCGCCGATATCTGGGATATTAATGAGATCTTCTTGTGTAGCATTTTGGAGTTTTTCGATTGAACCAAAGTTTTGTGCCAAAGTATTGGCAGTTTGTGCGCCAATATGGCGAATACCTAGTGCGGTGATGAATTTTGCAAGCGCAGGTTGCTTGGATGCTTTGATGGCTTCGACTAAATTACGCGCCGAGATGTCGCCAAAACGCTCTAAGCTGGCGATTTGTGGCTCCTCTAAACGATAAAGATCGGCAATAGATTGAACTAAACCAGCATCAACCAAAGCTTCAACATTTTTACCACCCAAGCCTTCAATATTGAGTGCCGGTTTGCTAGCATAATATTCAATCGCGCGCTTGAGAATCAAATCAGAGTTGGCACCTTTAACGCGGTAGACCACTTCTCCATCTGGGCGTTCAAATTCTAATTCTGGGTATTGTTCTTTTAAGGCTTTTTGATAGTTAAATTTATGCGTGCCAGCGGGACGCAAAGTTGTCAAAACTTCTTTGACCTGTGGGATAATATCGCCGGCTTTGTAAATAATAATCGTATCGCCCACGCGCACATCTAAACGCGCAATTTCATCGGCATTATGCAGTGACGCATGGCGCACCGTGCTACCAGCTACCACAACTGGGTCCAAAATTGCCACCGGCGTAGCCGCACCCGTGCGACCAATGCTGATGACGATGTCTCGCACCTTGGTAGTTGACTCTTCGGCGGGGAATTTGAAGGCAATCGCCGCGCGTGGAGTTTTGCCGACGATACCCAGTTCTTTGTAGATTTTGCGATCGTTAATTTTAATCACCGCGCCGTCTGTGCCAAACGGTAAACTCTGGCGGTATTCGTCAAGTTGGTCGATATATTTGAAAATATTTTTGTCGTTTCCCTTCCAAACGCGATCCTCGCCGGAAGTACGGAAACCAAGCGCACGTAGTTTTTTGTAAGCGTCGGAATGTTTGGAACTATTTGGAATTACCAGGTCATAGGCCATAAATTTGAGCGGACGCGAAGCGGTAATTTTGGGGTTGAGTTGGCGAATACTACCGGCCGCAAGATTACGCGGATTAGCAAAAGGCTTGAGACCTTTTTTAGCTTGTTGTTCGTTCAGCCTTTCAAAATCTTTTTTGAAAATTACGATTTCGCCACGAGCTTCAACATAAGGCTCGTCAGTCTTAATACTAAGTGGCACATTCTCGATGGTGCGTACATTCATGGTTACATCTTCCCCGACCATGCCGTCGCCCCGCGTCACTGCTTGATCGAGCAAACCATTACGATAAATCAGGGCACAAGCCAAACCATCCATTTTGATATCAGTGAATAATTCTTCGATTTTGCCACCTGGAATCAATTTGCGATTGCGCTCTACCCAAGCTTCAACTTCTTCCCGAGAAAAGACATCGGCCAGGCTAATCATACGTTCTTGGTGTTTGACTTTTTTGAATTTATCAAGTGGTTTACCAGCTACACGCTGAGTCGGGGAATCAGGTGTAATTAAATCTGGAAACTGCTCTTCGAGCTGCGATAGTTCATGCTTGAGTGAATCAGCCGCTGACTCGCTCATAGTTGATTCGTCCAACACATGATAATGATAGCGATAATCGTTGATCAAATCACGTAATTTAGCAATGCGGGCTTTGGCTTCGGTCTTATTTAGTTTCTGGGGCATCGAGCATCCTCCTGTAGAACAAATATAGATAAGTTGTCGCAAAGATGAAGGTGAAACAAGTCATGAAGAGCAGGAAGAACGGAACAATTGGCACACCTGAAAGCCAGTCAATCATGCTCTTGAGCCAGAGGTCAAGCGCAGTGATTGGTAGCATAATTACTACCCACAAAATAATTAAAACAATCGCGATATAAAGGATACGAATAATAAATTTGATACGACGGCCCTGCATCAAATCAGACGCGGTACGGATGGCAGTCATTGGATAAAGTCCTGGCGCTGTTACGGCCACCAATGCAATCAAGGAACTGGACAAGAAATATCCCGAAAGCAGCAACATCAAGGCCGCAAAAATGAAATAAATCAGCGCATAAAACGGTGTGGATAAGAAACCAGTGGTCACAGCCGCTGAATAAGTGATAATTACAATAAAAACAGGGATGAGTTGAGTAAAAATTATCGCCAACACCACAAAAGTTGAGACCAGTGGTGTGAAGGCGTTATAGAGTGCGTCACGTAGTTTGGGGTTATTGCCAGCCAGATAGTGGCGAATCAAGAAAATCGTTGCCAACCAGATTAACAGAAAAATAATTACAGCAAAAACTTGTTGGACTTCGCTAGTTCCTTGAGATAAACCACCAGTAGTAATGGTAGACATTAATAACAAACCAGCTTTGGCAAAATAACCAATTCCCTCAACACCAAGATTTTCTTGAGTTTGGTCGAGCATATCTTGAAATTGAGTGTAGGTATCTTCACTCATAATACCGACTAAGACGATATTAAAAATCATCGCCAAAACCAGCATCAAACCAAAAGTCTTCCAATGCTTAAAAATCATCTTGAAAGTGTCAACGGTATGATGAAGTAAACCTGGCACGGTTAGATTGCGGGCATAATCTTCGCGGTAAGAACGGCGGAAAGATTGGTGTGGTCGAAAACGCGCGGTTTTGCGCTGCCAGACCTTGGCACGGTGTTTTGTAAAACTCTGCTTATACCCCTGTTTGAAACGTGACTTTTCCACAGGTTTTCCACAAGTCTTTTTGGCCGGTTTTTTAGAAGGTTTTCTTGCCATGCTCTAACCTTTCAATGCGTTTTTCTAGTGGTGGGTGAGTGCTAAATAGTCTATTGAGCCCACCTTTACGAAGTGGTTCGTTAATAAACATCGCCGAAGTAGCAGTATTTTGACGTTTCATTGGCTGAGTATACTCTTGGAGTTTTTTGAGTGCAGCAATCATTCCCTCTGGGTAACGAGTTATTTGCACCGCTGAAGCGTCGGCCAAAAATTCACGTTGGCGTGACACCGCCATTTGAGTCATGGCTGCCACAATTGGTGCACAAATCGCCACAATCAACATCACAATCAGGCCGAATGGGCCACGATCGTTATTCCCCCGCCCGCCAAAAATCACCAAACGCATACCAATATCAGCAATAAAACCAATCAGACAAACTAAGCCAAAAGTAATCATCGACACCCGAATATCATAGTTTTTAATATGCGAAATTTCATGCGCCATTACAGCGGTCAGTTCTTTGTCGTTCATGATCTCTAAGAGACCAGTCGAAGCGGCTACTACGGCAACTTCGGGTTTGCGTCCTGTTGCAAAAGCATTAGGCGCTGGATCGTCAATCACGTAAACTTTAGGCATTGGCAAACCGGCGGTTAGAGAGACGTTTTCTACGGCTTTATAGAGACGTGGTTGCTCTCTTTTGGTAACAGGCTTAGCACCAGTCATCGCCACAGCTAGTTTTGTGGCTGCAAAATATTGAATCAAGGCATAAATTGCCGCAATCACAAACACAAATACTGCGATACTCCAATCGTTATACATAAAAGTGAATGCTAGACCAATTCCCCCGATGATTAGCACAAAAATCGACATAATCAGAAAAGTATTGCGCTTGTTTTTGGCAATTTGTTTATACATCTAACCTCTTAGAATTTTACTTCTGGTGCATCGGCAATTTTCTTAGCCGTATCTTCGTCAACTGTGTAGTATTCACGAACTTTAAAGTGGAGCATTTTATTGATCAAATTGTAAGGGAACATTTTGATCTTAGTATTAAGCTCTTTAGCGCCATTATTGTAAAAGCGGCGAGCAGCTTGAATTTTATCTTCAGTGTCTTGAAGCTGAACTTGAAGCTCTTTGTAATTTTCGCTAGCTTTGAGATCTGGATAAGCTTCGGCAACTGCAAAAACTTTGGCTAAAGCGCCCTCGAGAGTTTTTTCGGCATTAGCTGTGTCTTTAACAGTTTTAGCACTCAAAACTGCTGAACGTGCTTTAGTGACATTATCAAAAGCAGTTTTTTCGTGCTTAGCATAACCCTTGACGGTCTCAATGAGATTTGGAATCAAATCGGCACGATATTTGAGCTGAACAGTGATATCGGACCAAGCCTCATTCACCCGCTCGTTAAGTTTGACGAGGCCATTGTAAGTGCCCCAAATCAGCGCAAGAATAATCAAAACTACTGCGCAGATCACGATAATAATAATTGCTGTGGTTGACATTTTTCCTCCTTTAAATAATATATTGGTGCCCGGAGTGGGACTTGAACCCACATGAGTTTCCTCATTCGATTTTAAGTCGAACGCGTATACCAATTCCGCCATCCGGGCAGTATCTGGAGGCACCAGCCGGAATTGAACCGGCGTAAACGGTTTTGCAGACCGCTGCGTAACCACTCCGCCATAGTGCCATAGTTATATTTTAGCACAAAATTTATGTCGATTCGCTTAAAGTTGTGCTATAATGACCTTATGCGGGCGTAGCTCAGTTGTTTAGAGCGCTTCCTTGCCAAGGAAGAGGTCGAGAGTTAGAGTCTCTTCGCCCGCACCATTTTTTTTGCCCCGGTTAGGGGTATTTTTTAATACAAAAAGAAGACGCACTGGTTTTGAGTGCGTCTAAAGGTCATTGCTTTTTGGTTTAATTTCTAGGTGAAAATAGGCAGAATAACTCCACATCCCCACCTGTTTTTCTTTTTAATAGGACTTCCGGCGCCTCTCAACGATCAGATTCGTCCGAAGACCTACTTCCATTTTAGCATGAGGAGTATGTTTGTCAATATTGATTTTTTGAAAAGTTTATGTTTTAATATTTTGGATTATAACAGGGGTGGCGCGATAAAGTCCATTGACTTCTATAGTTTTTATGTCTTAATATCTACTGTCAATTCTGCCCTATTTTGGTATTTTTTTAAACCGTTTATGCAAATTATGATATAATCATCCTATAATTAAGCGGGAGAAGGTATGGCTATTGATCAAGAGCGATTAGAAAAAACAGAGCAACGGGGTCGTATCCTAATCTGGTGGATAGCCATTTTGGTCGTTTTATTATCAGTGGCGGTCGTCTTGTGTATTATTCTCTGTATTGATAATGCCAATCTCGCTGCACAAAATACCCAGCAAACTACCACCGTGACCAATACAAACCAGGCCATAGTTGAAACTGCGCATGATATTAACTTGGATGAAAAAGACACCGATATCACGCTCACTGAAGATGGCGAATATAACCTAACCGGAACAACTACACACCAAATTAATATTACTAGTGCCGAAGACGTGCAGCTCAATCTGAATGGCGTGAATATTGCAACCGAAACTGACACTGCTATTAACTATACTGGTGAAAAGACTTTAAGCGTCAATCTAGTTGCTAATACCCAAAATATTTTAATCAGTAACGGCACTGGTGTAGATGGCGGCACTATTCACTCCTCCGGGAATCTTGACATCTGGGGCAATGGTTTACTCGAAACTTATGGTGCAGGACGTTTTGGTAATGGCATCACCACTAAACGCAGTTATGCGATCCACGGTGGCAATGTTTTAATTTTAGGCTCCGATATGATTGAAAAACCAGTTGGGTCACAGCAAAGTTCCCTGGATTTTGATCTCTCACGGGCAGTTCAAAGTGGTAGCAGTATCCAAATTCGCAACCAGCGGGGAACTATTCTCCGCAGCTTTGTGGCAGACCAAGATTTCCGCACTTTAATTTTTAGCCAGCCAGGTTTAGGAACAGGGAACTATTCCCTCTTTGTTGACAATAAAAATATTGATACAGTTAATCTTTAAGATATTCTTCTAGGGGCATTTCTTTGCCAGTAGCAAAATCTTTGACTTTGAAGCTTTGTGATTTAGCTTCGTCTTCTCCCACTACGATGACGGCTGGGGCAATTTTGGTAGCGTAAGTCAAACGATCCCCTAACTTTTTACCAGCAAACATAACATCTACGGCTAAGCCTTCGGCTCTCAGTTCGGACGCTAATTTTGTAGCAGCCATGAATTCAGCATCGGAAATTGGGGCAATTACCAAATCTACTGATTGGGCCGTGTCTGGTTGTACAAAGTCAGTTGGTTGAAGGGTCGCAAACAAACGAGATAGACCAATTGAGCCACCCACACCTGGAAAAACTTGATTGGTATAATAACCGCATAAATTATCATAACGACCACCACCACAAACTGAACCATATTCTGGATGCTCGGTAACAACCGTTTCAAAAATTGTACCGGTATAATAATCTAGGCCACGTACAATCGCCAAGCTGGCAATACATTTAACTTGTTGGTCAGAATCAAGGGTTTGCTCAAGATTTTTGAGTACTTGATCTAACTCGGACATACCACTGACAAAAGTTTGATTGTCACAATGCATTTTTTGCAACTTTGGCATGACAACTGCACGCTCACCTTTGATGGTCATAAATGTTGTAATTTTTACAACGTCATCAGATTTGACACCAAGCTCCTTGAGAGCGGAAACAGTTTGCTCTAAATTAACCTTCGGCGCACGATCAATAATGTGAAGAATCTCGCTGGTCTGTTCTTGTAAATCTAATTCTTCTAATAAACCAGTTAAAAGTTTGCGGTTGCTAATTTGCATTTCGCATTGCAGAGTTAAGATTGAGGCCAACGCTTGGCTGAGTGTATAAATTACATCGGCGTCATAAGCAATTGGAAGGTCACCTCGACCAACTACATCAATATCACATTGGTAAAATTCGCGCAGACGACCGTGCTGGGCTCTTTCACCCCTAAAATTACGGTCAACCTGGCAAACCTTAAAAGGAAAAACTAAATCATTATTATGCTCAACCACATAGCGTGCCAGAGGTACAGTGTGATCAAAGCGCAAAGCCTGTGTAGAATCTTGAGGGTCTTCGTCAGTTTTAAACACGCGATAAATTTGCTTTTCCGTTTCCCCGCCGGCTTTAGCTAGTAAAGTATCGGTGCGATTTAGAATCGGCGTCACAATATGATGATAACCGGCCTGCCAAAAAGTTTGCGTTAAATTACTATAAAGATAGTTAAAATGCGCCTGTTCTGGCGGTAGCAATTCGGCAGTGCCGCTGAGTGGCTTCGTATTGTATTTCATAATCTTATTTTAACACACCAAGATAAAGTTAATGCCTAAAAGCATGACTCAAAACTTAAAACAAAAAGATAATAATCAGCGAGATAATCGCCAAAACAATCAAAACAATCCAGATCCATGAAAAACGACCAGTTTTTTTGAGATCTTTGACGTACGCAGAATCTTCGGCGAAATCTGGAGTTTTACCCGGATCTTCGTCTTGGCTAGCTTTGGCACGATTGTGTAAATCGGCCGTGATGCGCTTCTGCAACTTAGTTCGGTCTTGATCCTTTGAAACTATGATACCCACTCACACCTCCATTGATTAAACTTTTATAATTTTCTACTTACAATTGTATCATATATATGCTATAATGGTGGAAATATCAAAGTAAGGAGGTATTCGTAATGGCTACAGCCAAGACCAAAAAGAAGACCGTTAAAAAGTCTTCGCCGAAGAAGTCGACTGCCAAGAAAACAGTTACGACAACTAAGGTGGGCACACAAAACACAAAAGTTTTTGCTGGCTTTTTTGCTCGCAAATTCGACCCTAACGAAAACATTTTAACAATTTTTAAGACACCAAAGATTTACGGTGCAATTGTTGGCGAACTTGTTGGTACTATGTTACTAGCAATTTTCCTACTCACACTAGGTGTTCAGCCACTTTACATCATTTTTGGTACCATCGCAATTACTATTGCTGTATTTGCTCTTTCTGGTGCCAATCTCAACCCATTTATTACGGTTGGTATGATGGCAAGTCGCCGTATGTCTGCAATTCGTGGCGTCCTTTACATCCTCGCCCAAGTTCTTGGTGCGTGGTTAGGTCTTTTGATTATTAACTCCTTCCGTCTCGGAAGCGGTACTTCAATCGAATTGCCACAAATGACAGCAATCACTGGCGAAACTTTCTGGGCCGTCACTTTGATTGAATTATTCGGTGCTATCTTCATCGGATTCTTCTTTGCACGTGCCCTTCGCTACAAAAAGAACGTTGCAACATTTGCTCTCACCGTCACTGGTGGTATCACTTTTGCAATCATCTTTGGTATCGTGGTTTCACAAAGCTACTTTGAGATGACCAATTCTTTCATCTTTAACCCAGCAATTGCTTTGATGTACCAAATTTTGCCTAGCTCCGCAGCTAGCTTTGGTGCTTTGATGGGCAATGTGATGATGGCTCTCTTAGCTTACGTGATTTTCCCAATGATTGGTGGCGTAATTGGCTTCTACCTAGCTGATTTTGCTAGCAAACTCGCTGGTGAAAAATGTGACTGTGGGTACTGCAAAGACTGCAAATAAGACAAACAAACAAAATTCACCTCTGTAATTTATAGGGGTGAATTTTTTATGCTTTTATGCTATAATTCAAGTATGGCTGAACAGAAACAAAAACCCAAAATTTGGCCAAAAATTTTGAAAAGCACAATCCATATTCTTTTGATGATAATTTTTTTGGCCGGGATGGCGATGCTCTTGGCTTGGTATGTGCAGTATCGTTATATGGGTGATGATGTAGATAAAACTTGGGCTTTCTTTTTCGATAACCCTTCCCTTTATTGGTACAGTGCGGCAGTGATTTTTGCGCTACTGACTTTCTTAAGCGCAATCCTGCGACCATTTTTAGCGACCGGCTTAGTTTCGTCGGTCATTATTGGCCTAATGTTTGCTAATCAATATAAATTTGCAGCTCAAAATAACCCTTTATCACCTGATGATTTACAAATGGTTGGACAAACCGAAGCTTTAACCCAATTTGTTGACAGCAATCATCTAACACGCACTATTATTGCAATCATGCTAATTTTAGGGCTCAGTGTATTTTTAACCGTTTTAGCACATCAGTATTGGGTTAATAAAAAAATACCTTGGTGGCGACGTCATGCCCTAATTCAACGGACAATCATAGCTATTGCCGCTGGTGTGGGGCTTAATTTCTTAATTAAGCCACTAACCGACCAAGCTAATCAGGTCCACCATGGTCAACCAGCTGAATGGATGGGTGTTACAGAGTTAAGCGACTTAGGGCAAGCTGGCAACTATGAAAAGCTCGGTTTTGTATCAGGTTTTATCTATAATTTACGCAGTTCAAAAATTGAAGAGCCTGCAGGCTACAATGAGGAAAGAATAAAAACGTTAGCAATGCAATATAACGCCAAACAGCAAGCGGGTAATCAAGAACGTACAGAGCTTAAAGACACTGTTGATAAACTTATTATTATACTGGGTGAGTCTTTTTATGACCCTTCTATTATTAAACAATATTACTTATATGATGGTGGAGACGTTACCCCAAATCTCCATCACATCTTTGCTAATCATCCATATGGCTACATGTCGTCACCTATGTATGGAGGGGGGACCGCCAATATAGAATTCGAAGTGGATACGGGGCTAACAAATTACTGGACCAATACCATCCCTTTTTCAACTATTGTCCCTTATGTCGACCAAATCCCAGCCATTGCTAATACCGTCAAAAAAGATAATTTCTATACGGCAACGGTTCATAATTATAATGGAACGCTGTATAAAAGGACCGTTTCTTTACCTAAAGAAGGTTTTATTGATTTCTTCACAGAGGAGCAGTTACATTACATAAAAAAGGACCCAGGAGAATCGTTTATTAATGATTACTCAGCCTACCATGAAGTTTTTGATAAAATCAAAAATAACGACGACAAGCAGTTGTTCAATATTTTAACGGTGCAAAATCACGGACCTTATATGCAAAGGGACTATAAGAACTCGCGATTCTGGATTGTTAGTGTTGATGGTGGCGTGAATACATCTCCACAAGGAATAGACACCGCTAAATATTATGAGAGTCTTTACAGAACAGATCAATCACTGGGTGAATTCATCAATGCTATTGAGGACTTAGAGCAACGAACTGCTATTTTATTCTTTGGCGATCACGCTGGAGGCTCCCTTGCACCAATTGCAACTAATGACGACCCAGAAGTCGCTCAATTAGCTTATCAAACACCATATTTTATCTATACTAATTTTGACATTGATAAAAAAGATTTGGAGCTGCCTACCACTTCACCAAACTGCTTAGCCAACACCATGTATAACGTCTTGAATGTTAAAAAATCTAGCCTCGGTTATCTATTAGATGAAGTGTGCCAAGAAAATCCGATTCTAACAAATGTCTATATGGAACAAACTGGTGAGCAACCAAAACAAACCGATGCACTAAAAGCTTATGAGCTTATTAATTACGACATCACCAACGGCCAACAATACTGGATGAAATATGCTAACCAATAGATAATTTATTGTTTAGTGGAAGTACTGTCAGCAGAAACGCAAATATATCCTGATTTTTCAAAAAGATCTTTGAGCTCAGTTTGATCAGTTGTGACTGCACCGGAATTATCTAACTTCAAACCTACAATTGGTGCGTTTTTAGCATTTAACTGATCAGCATTGGCAGTGTGCGTAACCGTTACTGCCGCATCACTGATATTGAAATTACTTTCAAAGGGATCCTGCGTTAAAGAAATGCCTGTATAAAGGTTCTGATAATTAGTCTTTAGTACTTCTATTTTTTCTTTAGCAACGTCGGCATTTTCAAAAGTATAATGTGTGGTATCGCTCATTTCTGTTAAAGCATTGTTGTTGTAACTAAATTTTTTGACATTTTGCGCTTTTTGGACTGGCACTTGTAGAGCTTCAGTTTGGGCAGCCGTTATGTCCATTGCGCAAGCTAACTCCGAAGTGGAAGTTGTCGTGATGGTAGGTTGGTTCGTAGTCTTATTTGACTGTGTACTGCCTTGCATCAAGAAAACAATTCCTGCAATACAGGCACCTAACAAAATGATTGCCAAAATAATAATTAAAATCATAGTGGTACGGCGGGATTGCTTAGGCTGTTGCACAGTGATAGTCGGCTCAGGCTCTTCTGGCGCTACCGGAGGCGTATTAGCTGCTTCCATCACCAGCTCTTCAGCCGTTGATTCGGGGACAGGAGGTTCAGGCGTCTCTACGGCAGGTGTCGCTGCTGCGTCATCGCCATCAGTATTGATTGGAACCGCTGTCATTGGCCCAGTTGCAACAGGGATTTTGGTCGCTTCAGACTCTGTAGCAGGACCAGATTTAACACTGCCAATTGACCCCGGGGCAGGTGGTGCTGGCTCAACATCTAGGACCTTGTGCTCTTCGGGATCATCTTTGGGCTCTTTAGTAGAATCAATTGTAATATTAGGATCATCCTCAATAGAAGATGGTTTTTCTTCATCCATGTTTGGCATTTCTGGAACTTCCGGCGCGGGTGTTATGGGAGCCTCTGGAATATCTGGAGTTTTTGGATCAGCCAGTGAATCAATATCTACGGCGCCAACCGGTTTATCCGATGTTGGAATTTCTGGAATTTCAGGAGCATCTGAAGCCCCTGTTGTATCTGGCATCTTATCAGGTGTCGACGTAGTATCGACCTCTGGTTTAACATCAGCATTATCGTTAGTGTTGTCTTTTGTTGGGTCCATCATGCCCTCCCTTTTACATATATTGTATCTATTTTAGCGCTTATGCTTGATTTTGACAAGAGCTTTGTGGAGTTTTTGCCAATCTATTAAATTGAGATCGGCAGGACGTGCATCTAGATTCAGGCTCAATTGTGAAAAAATGGCTTTAATCTGTTCTTTAGATAAATGTAGACCAACGGCTAAATTTGCAACTAATTTTTTGCGGGGGTTACTGAAACCAATTTTGACTAAATCTAACACCTGAGGTTCAACGATCGCTGGATGAGGTTGTAAAACAACCACTTGACTATCAACTTTAGGGGGTGGCGTAAACTCTGCGCGAGGTACCACTGGCCCCAGCGTGACAGAGGTGTAATTTTGCGCAAACAGAGAAAGAAAGGTATGCTTACCAGGGGTAGCGGCAACACGCTCAGCTACCTCTTTTTGTATCAATAAGACAACACGCTCAGGGGCAGGATCTAGGGTTAGTAATTTGCGAATCAGGGGCGAAGTAAGATAATAGGGGATGTTCCCTGCCGCCACAAAAGGCGGTTTTACAGAGGAAAAATCAAATTTTAGGATGTCTTGAGCCACGACCTGCAAATTTTTACCAGGGAAAGACTGAGGTAATTTAGCTGCCAAATCAGCATCAAATTCAACCGCAACCACCTCTGGGAAACGGCGCAGTAAGCTAGAAGTCAAAAAACCCAAACCTGGACCGATTTCGACACAAGTTTGCGCTTGGGGTATTTCCCCATCCATCTCTGTAATAGCCAAATCAGCAATCTGTTCTAAAATTTCTCGATTTTTGAGCCAGTGTTGACCAAGTGCTTTATTGGGCATTAGTACCAACCGTGCTCCCACCAGAATTGCATTGCACCCTGCCAGCCGCCGTATTTACGCACATAACTGGCCATCCATTTAATCTGAGTAATTGGGTTCGTACGCCAGTCATCGCCGAAAGCAGCCATCTTGCTGCCTGGCAGAGCCTGTGGAATACCATAGGCACCCGAAGGATTTTGAGCATCAACACGACAACCCGACTCATGATAAATCAACTGTAAAGCATATGGCACATCAGCTTCAGCTACACCAGCAGCACGAACCCAATCAGCACAGGTTCCCTGTTGTGGCGAAATAGACGGTTTAGCACCTTCAGCGATAATACGGTTAGTAGGCTGCTTAACCACTTCTTCGGAAACTAACTCACGCGAGGTTTCAACGCCATCGACAAAGTTGACCTTATATTTGAGAACTTTACGGCCCTCCTCACCAACTTGCGCAACTCTGGTTTCACCTACTGGCATTTCGTAATCTTTCACAGTCTCTTCACCAAACGGGATTGACTCTTCAATGGTGATTGTACGACCCCCGTTACGGGTAATTTTATAAGTGTTGGTCGCGCCAGCTTCAAGAAAAGTATCGGCCTCAGCCACCATCTCGATTTCGTCGCCATCATAAAGTGTCAGACCAGCATCAGAGGCGATAGTCTTCATGTCATAACTAGAAGTCATAGTATATTTGTGGGTTTTACCATCAATAATCACAACTGGACGAGCATGGTGAATATTAATCTGGAAATTATCAGAATTAATAATGGTATCTGGTGATGGATCAATCGAATCAAACTGGTTAACCATAATATTAGCGCGATCTAACACCTCTTGAACGGTAGTAGCATCAGTGCGCACAGAAATTTTCTCATTTTGATTATAAATTGTCACATAGTGCATATCTGAAACAGGACGCCCAGAAGTATTAGCAGCAAAAGTATTAGAGACGGTGCTAGCAAAAACCAAACCAAAAACTACGGCAACAGCCGTGCCTACGGCAACAAAAACGGATTTGAGACGTGTTGTTATTCTCATGCTTAATCATTATACCATATTTCGGTGGAAAAGTCATCGAAGAGGTCAGCATTATAGGGGTCATGACCTATCTCCATCAAAAAACGTGAAGGCATAGTATAATTGCGTCCACCAAAGCTAAAACGCGAGCGAGCATAGGTTAAGAATAATTCCTTCATGGCTCTGGTCATACCCACATAAGCCAAGCGACGCTCTTCCTCAAGTTGGTCTTCAGTTTCGGAACGACCACTGGGGAAAAGTCCTTCTTCCATACCCACAATCAAAACGACTGGGAATTCGAGTCCTTTAGCAGCATGTAGCGTCATTAAAGTAACCGAATCTTTTTTAGTACTTTCGTCGGTGCTTGACATTAATGAAGCGTCAGCCAAAAAATCTGGTAAAGTTTCATAGGGCTCAGCGTTGCTGACTAAGACTGCCAAGTTGGCCATGCGATCATCGTCATCAGTATTTTGATCTTGGAGTAAAGTTTCAAAATCAAAATGTTTGATAGCCCCCTGGATAATGACTGTCGGGGCAGTTGTGAGGTCAGTTTTAGTGATAAATTTTGTGAGTTTTTTAAGGGCTTGGGCAGCCTTAGCGGGTAAAAGTTCTAATAAATCCGAATCTGTTAAATGATGCTCAGGGCTTTTATTAAGATAATCGATAATCTTGCTCAAGCTAGTTGTGCCAATCCCAATGAGCACGTTTTTGATGACGCGTTCAAGACTGACTGGGTCATCAGAATTAATCAACAGATGTAAAATCGCCAACACGTCTTTAACCTCACGGCGATCATAAAAACGCACACCACCAATAATTTTGTATGGCACCATTGCCGCGATGAAAGCTTTTTCAAAAGCATAAGACTGAGCATTAGTACGATACAAAACTGCTATATCATGATACGCATAACCTTGATGACGTACTAGACGGTTGATAGTGCTGGCCACCCAACGGGCCTCACCGTTCTCGTCGTTCAAAGCCTGAATAGTCACCGGATTACCAGCATCAGCTTTAGTGAAAAGATTTTTTTCTGTGCGGGTCTTATTGCAATTAATCACTTTTTGCGAAGCATCAAGAATCGCACCAGTGCTACGATAGTTTTGCTCTAATTTAATGACTTTGGCACCAGGAAAGTCACGTTCAAAATTAAGGATATTGGTAAAATCAGCCCCACGCCAGGAGTAAATCGACTGCCAATCATCCCCTACTACGCAAATATTACGATCATCATTAACCAAGGCTTTGACTAGTTGATATTGAACGAGATTAGTATCTTGATACTCATCAATCAAAATGTGCTGAAAACGATCACGCCATTTGGCCCGTATGTCTGGATTTTTGTGAAACAAATGCACGACTTCCAGTAATAAATCATCAAAATCAAGTGCCGAATAACGTTTTTTATTGATTTCATAACGTTCAAAAATCTGGGCGATTTTCTTTTGGTTGGGCGTGTAGGCTGAAGTAGAATATTCATCTGGTGATATATCAGCATTCTTTTGTTTGCTAATCGCAGCTTGCACAGATTTGGCTCGTAAAGTTTTTTCGGGGATATCGAGAGTCTTCATGATGCGCTTGATTAATGAAATTTGATCTGATGTGTCGTAAATCACAAAGTCACGACCAATACCAGCGGCTTCGTGCTCAATTCGCAGAATCTTCACACAAATACTGTGGAAGGTCCCCATATACGGCATGAAAGAATATGGTGGTTCCCCAGTTCCCTCGGTCAAATTCCAAAGCCTGGTACGCATTTCGCGAGCGGCTTTGTTAGTAAAGGTAACGGCGAGGATGGCGTGCGGGGGAACGCCGTGGGCAATCAAATTTGCGATGCGATGAGTAAGGGTTTTAGTCTTACCAGAACCAGCACCCGCCAAAATTAACAGAGGTCCAGACAAAGTCTCAACTGCTTCCCTTTGGGGCGGATTGAGGCGCGCAAAAATCGGATCTGTTTCATTCATAAGTTTATTATAACACTCTACATTTCACGCAGAGGCACGATGTCGGCGCCAAGTTGATTTAGACGTTTGGCAAAATCTTGATAACCACGATTGATGGAATAAATATTACGCAAGATTGAGGTGCCAGGCGCGGCTAGCATCGCAATCAAAAGCACCACGGCTGGACGCAAGGCTGGTGGCGCTACTAATTCAGCAGCATGGAAATTAGTTGGACCTTCCACGTAAACTCGGTGAGCATCCAACAATTCGACTTTGGCATTAAGACGAGTTAATTCGGTAATATAAATCGCACGATTTTCAAACACCCAGTCGTGAATCAAAGTGCGACCCTTCGCAACTGTTGCAATAACAGAGAAGAATGGCAAGTTGTCGATATTAAGACCCGGGAATGGCATCGGATGAATTTTGTCAGCTGGCGCTACAAGGCGTGAACGTTTGATCGTTAAATCTACCAGACGTGTGCGTCCGTTGTTGCTCACATATTCAGGTGATTGATCAATATGTGCATGCATGCTACGCAGAATTTCTAACTCAATCTCTAAAAATTCAATCGGTGCACGTTCAATTTTGATTTGCGAATCAGTTACAAGAGCTGTAGTAATAAATGACATGGCTTCAATTGGATCTTCAGAGGGAGAATATTCAATATCTTTGTTAATGGTTTGGCAACCGGTAACCTTGAGAGTGGTAGTACCAATTCCCTCAATCTGCACACCTAATTCCTGTAAGAAGAAACAGATGTCCTGAACCATATAGTTGGGCGATGCACCAACGATAGTCGTTTCGCCTGGATATAACGCTGCCGCCATCAAGATGTTTTCAGTCACGGTGTCACCACGCTCGACCAATACAACTTTTTTAGGAACTTTACCTCTCAACAAATGTTTGTCCACGGAAATTTCATAAATACCGGTATTGCGAGCGGCATCAATGCGCAGACCAAAAGCCGACAATCCCCTTAGATGTGGCTCGACCGTACGGATACCAAGTGAGCAACCGCCAGCATAAGGCAAACGGAAATGCTCAAAATAATGTAAAAGTGGCCCCATCAACATCAAAACTGAACGCGTACGACGGGCGGCATCCATATCTAAATGCGACATTTTTAATTCATCTGGTGGCATAATCTCCAAATCACGCTGGCCATTTAACCAACGACATTTAATACCAATTGATTCCAAAACTTCAATGATGCGAAAGACTTCTTCAATACGAGCAATATGACGCAAAGTGGTTTTGCCACGATTCAAAATCGCTGCGCAAAGTAATCCAACTGCCGCATTTTTACTGGTATTCACAGAAATACTACCATGCAAACGACGCCCACCTTCAATGCGGAAACTCTGCGAAACAGCGTCATTTATAGAGAGAATTTGGGAACCTAGGACCTTGGAAAGTTTATTAATCATCTCCAAGGAGACATTCTGATTTCCTTTTTCAATACGATGAATCGCGGATTGGCTAGAACCAACTTTGTTGGCCAAATCGGCCTGCGTCCACCCTTTTTGTACGCGTAATCTTTCGATTACGGCACCAATTTGTTGTTGATAAGTTAAGTGCTTATGATTTTTTACCATAAAATGATTATATCACGCCATGCATAATCTGACAAAAGATTTTAGCCTTTATAGGTGTAATATTCGAGTGGGGATTTGCGTTTGGGTTTGAAGATTTTGTAAGACACGAAGGTAAGAGCTGCGGCTAAGAGTGGAATTAAAATACAAAGCGTTACAATAGCCGGGTTAGCTTGATGCTCGCCTTCACCAGTATTTGGTGTACCGGTATCACCTGAGGTGCCTGGGACTGGAACTGGAGTTGGGCTGTCAGATTTGATAATATTAATTGTGGTATTAATATCGTCCTGGCTAAACGATGCTACGATATTGTAGGTATTTGGGTTTAAGGTATCAAGGTATTCCCCTTTAATGGTAATCGTGGTGCTAGTTGGGTTATCATTAACGCTAAAGTAGCTACTATTCTTAGAATTGTTGTTGGCATTATCAGCGCTTGCCATTTGAGCTGGAGTGGTGATGGTATAATCTTTATCCTTTTCGAGGGTTTTGTCGTTCAGCTTTAATTCTTTAAAATCAGATAATGGGTAATCAATATTAAAGACAGCGTTATCTTTGCTACCCTTCACGTGGTCACGACCATGCTTCCAAGAAAGCGTGCCGGTTGGAGTAGGAGTTGGTCCAGGGCCAGCTTGCTCCCAAACAGCATAAAGTACATTCTTAATTTCTGAAGTAGCGAAAGTCTCGCCCGGATGATATTCGGCTTTTTTACTGGTGCTATCTTTGGACCAGCCTAAGAAATAATAACCAGGATTTAGAGGTGTAGTTTTGCTAATATCAAAATTACAGCTGCCCGTGTTAGATTTGCATTCTTGCGTGTCCGGCACACCAGCACCACCATTAGCGTCATACGACAAATAGTAAGTGGTCAGAGGTACTGGACCTTCGGCTATCCAAACCGCGTAGAGAGTCTGCTCGGTATTTGGATCGGACAAAGCAAAATTATCACCAGCTTGATATTGTGCAGTAGTAGCGGTAGAGCTAATAGACCAACCAAGGAACACAAAGCCATCACGCCTTGGCGCTTCCTTAGTCACATTCACAGAACAACCGCCATCCATCGATTCACATTCACTATCGGCAATAGCACTAGACGTGCCACCATTCAAGTTATAGTGAAGTTTGTAGACTTTAGGGAGTTGAAGTTTGTAATCAGCATGAGCATCAGCAGAAGTTGCTATAATCTGTGCATAGCCACCGGTGCCAGCTAGATTATTCACCGATAACACTCTATTGGTCTCATCAAAAGTATAATTTTCTGTGTTGGGGATAGTGTTATTATAGACTCCCGCGTTATCACCAATAAATTGCAGCTTGGATAAATCGAAATTTTTCTTATTGCCACTTTGCGTTCCCACGATATTTGTACGTAACAAAATGTTGTCTGCACGTAATGACTCAAGGTTATTATTTTGCCGTAGATCGAGAGAAGATAATTGATTAGCATAGATATTGAGCTCTGTTAAGTTGCTATTCTTCGAGATATTTAAGGACTTAAGCTTATTATTCGAAACATCAAGATATTTTAAGGCAGTTTTTTCAGAAACATCTAGTGAAGTGAGTTGGTCATTTGAAAGATTAAGCCATTCTAAAACGGGAGCGTCCCTCCAGGTAAGGAAAAAATGGTCCATCTGAGGGTCATTTGATACATCAAGAATTTTTAATTGTGGGTTATTACTAACGTCGAGGGCCCAAAATTGAGGACAACCAGATACATCCACGGAAACAAGCGAGTTGTTGAATCCAGCGGTTAACCCCACTAGAGATGGATGGTTAGAAAAATCAATGGAGGTAAAGTTATTCCAAGCAATATTGATGTCTTTTAACATAGGATTTTTAGAAATATCCAAAGAGGTAAGCCGGTTTCCCCAAAGATTAAGATTCTCTAAGTCAGTATTTTTTGAAATATCAATAGAAGCGAGTTGATTGCCTTCCTGAAGCGAGAGTTCTTTTAATGCAGTATTTTTAGAGATATCAAGAGAAGTAAGTTGGGCGTGCTGCACTGCCAACCTTGTCAATGCAATATTATGTGAAACGTCGATCGAAGTAATTTTACTGTAAGTTGTCCAGAAAGTCGTTAACCCAGTAAGCTTTTCAATGCCGCTCACATTTGAAACTTGATCAACATCTGGTTTACCGTAATCGTACCACTCTATTGTTTTAATTTTGGCTAATTGTGTGTCAGATAAGCCGGACGGATCGACAGTTTCATCTGGGAATTCAGTCTTAAATTCAGCCTCAACACGATCATAAAAATTCTGGTCGACGAAAGGTGAAGGCATAGCACTGGTAGCATGGGGAATGTTTTGAACTTCTTCGGTGCCGTCAACGGCGCCAGAAGGGTTGGCCTGAAAAACGTGCGACAGTGCAATCGCGCCAGCTGGCACAGCGATTGCCGCCACCATTAAAGTTGGCAACAAAATCTTCGCTTTGACCTGAAATGGCAAATACGAATTTAATAAATTCAACTTGGAAATAATTTTAGTTTTGATAGTAAAAAACTTACTGTACATGACCTTCCCTTATGGTTAGAAAATTGCTATTTTGTTTGTTTCTATAAAAATAACAATGACACTCTTACAACTATTATAGTCCTTATGCTAACCGTTGTCAACAAAAATCAGCGACTTTTTTGGACTTTTTTACAGAGGTCAACCTTTGAGGGCTTGGCGGACGCGGTCGGAAGTGGGGAGAGTAGGGTCAACTTTGGCCAAAGCAGCGGTGGCCTCTTTGAGTGGGAAACCAAGGGCAATGAGGGCATCAAGGGCTTCGTCGTTTTCTGGTAATTTTGAAGTGGTCTGGGTGGCGCCATAGTGGGTCGGGACGCCGACTTTGTCGCGCAGATCCACTATCACGCGTTCAGCAGACTTTTTGCCGACGCCAGAAGCTTTGGCGACAAAGGCGGCGTCCGCATTGGCCAAGGCGTTACGGACTTCTTCCGGATTGGCCAAAGATAAAATCGCCATCGCAGCTTTGGGACCAATGCCCTGCACCGAAATCAAAAGTTCAAACAATTTTTTTGCGGCTAAAGTTGAAAAACCATACAATTTCTCATCGTTTTCGCGCACCGCGTGATAAGTGTAAAACTTCACTTCCGTATCAAGATTAGTTTTATCAAAATCTAGAGTCGTCACCATCACTTCGTAACCAACGCCATGTACATCCACAATAATGCAATCGGCAAATTTCTCAGCTACTTTACCAGCGATGTGTGCAATCATAATTCTATTATACCTTATTTATGACCGGAATCACAATGGGCGTGTGACCAGTAGCATCATAAAGAATGTGCGAGATATCATCGCGAATCTCTTCTTTCAAAACCTTCATTTCGGGATCGGTAGAAATTGATTTGTCGGTCTTGGTGCGCAGATAATGACGAATTTTACCAATCAATTCCTCAGAATTATCAAGATAGATAAAGGCACGCGAAATGATATCAGGAGTTTTTATCAAACGACCAGTTTTCTTGGACAAAGTTAGCATTACCACGAAAATACCTTCGCGAGAAATGTGGATGCGGTCTTTGACCACGGCTTCGTGAACCGGCTGATTAGCATCATCAAATAATTTATTACCAACGTGGACACGGCCACATTTGCGAATTTTCTTCCCTGGTGTCAGTTCAATGACATCACCATTATCGGCTACAATGATATGGTCACGGGGGATGCCACAAGCATTCTCGGCCATCTCGGCACTGTGCTCAAGCATGTAAAATTCACCGTGGTAAGGCATGTAATTGACCGGTTTCAAACGTTCAATTAGTTCTACGTGATCTTCGTAGTAAGCGTGACCAGACAGATGAAGTGGGCCAATGTTGGTCAAATGGGTTTTGCCATTTTGGATCACCTGAGCACCTTCGCGCAACAGACCGTCAACGGTCGTAACCACATGAGGCTCGTTCCCCGGAATTGGGTTAGAACTAAAGACGATCGTGTCAGACGGCTTAACTTTGATATGGCGATGTGCGCCGGTAATCATACGTGTCAACGTAGCATTCATTTCGCCTTGCGAACCGGTACAAACAATTGTGACCTTGTCGTCACGTAATTTAATGATGTCTTCCATTTTCATGATGGTGTCTTTTGGCACCTTGATAGACTTGGAGCGCAATGCTACTTCGAGGTTGTTAATCATCGAGAAGCCAGCAAAAGCGACTTTACGACCTCTGGCTGCGGCTTCTTTGAGGATTAATTCAATACGACCAATTTGGGATGAGAAACACGACACAATAATGCGGCCCGAAGCATAATGATCCATAATTTTACCAAGATTATCGCCAACATCGAATTCGGAATGTGGATGCTTCCCTGGCGAATCGATATTAGTAGCTTCATTGAGCATCAAGGCAATGCCTTCTTTTTTGACAATTTCGTCAATACGCGGAATGTCGGCCTGGGTATCTACCGGATTGGCTTCGTGGCGCCAGTCACCAGAAAGATAAATTGCACCATTCGGTGTACGCACCACAATTGCTGTACAGCCCGGGATGGAATGCAATACATGAATAAATTCCACTGTCATGTGCTTGGAAACGCGGATTTTTTCGTGCTTGAACGGGTCAACAATTTGATAATTCAAATCTGGCTCGTCATCAAGCTCAGACATTTGTTTTTTAATCATACCAATAGTAAAACTGGTACCATAAATCGGGGTCAGTTTTTTAAATTTCGGCAACAGATGGCGGCAAGCACCGATGTGATCTAAGTGAGCGTGGGTGAAACAAATCGCCTTGACTTTATCTTTGTTATCTTCGAGGTACTGAATATCAGGAATTAGATAATTCACCCCTGGATAATCGGCCGAGGCGAACAAAGTCCCCATGTCAATCACGATCATTTCGGATTTATATTCAATGACGGTCATGTTTTTGCCGATACCAAATTCGCCGAGGCCGCCAATTGGGATAATACGCACGGCGTCAGGGTCGGGACGAGCATTTTTGAGCTGAGCCTTAGTCACCTGTGAACCGTTGTGGCCATTGTAACGCGATTTATTCACCGGCACGCCAATAATATGCTGAGTGGCTTGCGCATTAACATCCTGAGACAGCATACGTTGGTGTTGAACCATCTCGCTCTTGCGGGTATTCACTGACAATTTAATTTTACGCTGTTCGGCGGCAGTTTGGGCAGCCTTTTTGGTACTGTTTTTCTTGACAGCCTCTTTAGCTTTTTTGGTTGCGGCCGCCTGGGTATTAAACTGGCGCTTCTGATTTTCTTCGAACTGTTTTTTGATGTCCGGTAAGCGTTCGGCACGCATTTTGAGAAGTTTCGCACGGCGATCTTCTTCTGTTTGCTTCATAAAAAGTTCCTTTTGTTAGTTAATTAATATTATTTAAGTAAATGACTGTTACCCCTATTATAGCACACTTTAAGCATTTTGGGGTTTATTTTTGCAGATTTTTGTGCTATAATAGGGGCATACAGATAATGGCCGGCCCGAAAAGGGACGGCGTTTTTAATAGAAAGGAGAAAGATGGAAGGTTTAGACCTCAAACAAATGACTCAGATGGTAAAAATCATCGCTGAAGAAAAGAATTTACCCGAAGATACGGTGCTCGATGTAATTGAGACCGCCATTGCTGCCGCTTGGCGCAAAGAAAATGGTGATCGCGATATGGATGTACGCGCAGTTTTGAATCTCAAAACTGGAGCCGCGACGGTTTTTGTTACCACTGAAGATGAAAAAGAAGAAAAACACGCTGTGAAGAGCTTTGGTCGTGTAGCTGCAATGACCGCCAAACAAGTCATTGTCCAACGCCTCCGCGAAGCAGAACGCGATGCCGTGATTACTGAATATGAAGACAAGGTCGGCACTATCATGACTGGTTTGGTCTCACATATTGACCCGCGTGTAATTCGCGTTGATATTGGCCGCGCTACCGGTATTATGCCTCGTTCTGAGCAAATCGAGGGTGAATACCACAGTGCTGGCGAACGCATTCGTGTGTTCCTCAAAAAAATTGAACGTGGCGACAGAGGTGCGCAATTGATTCTATCCCGTGGTTGCCCAGAATTTATTGAAGAATTATTCCGTCAAGAAGTGCCCGAACTTGACAGTGGCGCTGTAGAAATTAAAGGTATTGCCCGCGAAGCTGGCCGTCGTACCAAGATTGCGGTGACTTCGTCTGCGCCTGGCATTGACCCAGTTGGAACCTTCGTCGGTGGTCGTGGCATCCGTATTCAAGCTGTGATGGACGAAATTGGCGATCGCGAAAAAATTGACATCATTAACTGGAGTGACAACGCATCTGAGTATATTCGTGAAGCTTTGTCTCCAGCTGAAATTATGAAAATTGAGATTGACGACAAAAAAGCCAAAGTTTTTGTGGCTGAAGATCAACAATCTCTCGCTATCGGTAAACAGGGACAAAATGTGCGTTTGGCTTCTAAATTAACTGGCTACGACATTGAAATCAACGTCGCCAAGAAACCCGCCAAGAAGAAGAAAAAGAATGTCGAAGACGCTTTGCTCTCTGCTATCGAGGAAGCTAGCGAAGAATAAACTTATTGTTTATTCGTCTTTGATGGCGTCGACCGGGTTTTTGCGGCTGGCGATTTTGGCTGGGATAAATCCGGCAATGAAGGTCAATAAGATGCTCAGGCCAATTAGCGCAAACACCGCCCACCACGGCAAAATCGCAATATCATAATCGAAGTGCGCATTGTTTTTGGCCGCCATGTTAATCGGTATGCAAAGTAGGGCTACCAAACCGACGCCAAAGACACCGGCAAAGAAACCAACTAAAATTGTCTCGGCATTAAAGACACGCGCAACATCACGTTTGCGCGCACCAATCGCACGTAGGATACCAATTTCACGTTTACGTTGTAACACCGAGATAAACGCAATCACACCAATTAAGAGAGACGAAACAATCAACGAGCCAGAAATAAAGGCAATCAAAATCACACTAATTGCGGTAATCGCGCCGGCCATCACATTCACAAAAATCTTGGAATAATCAGTGTAATCAATCACCTTTTCGGTGGCGCCTTTGTCCTGCTGCTCGGCATTGTATTTACTGATAATCTCGTTAATTTTTTCTTTACCATCGAAATCTTTCGGATAAATCGTCAGGGCAATTGGATCATTCAAATCAACATAACCAAAGTCGGCCAAATTCTTTTTATAAGTGCGGCTGCTCATGCCGGTGATGGCATTATACATTTGCGTAATTTGGGTGGTGGTGACATTGACCCTGACGACTTCGCTTAATTTCTCGGGGTAAAATTCAACCACGTGGCCGGCGCTATCGTCGAACAGCCAGTCAACTACGCTTACCAAAACGGCTTTGACCTCATTATAAATATAATTAATTAAAGCATTTTCAATTTTGGTAGATAAGGAAATAATATTATCAATGGTCGTCTCTGTAATATCAACTGAATATTTTAGGCATAATGCATAGACATAATCATGTATCCATTCTTGTTTAAAGAAATCTTCAGGTAACAAGCCAGGGTGCTTTTCCGCTTCCTCGAGATACTTTTTTGTAAGGGCCTGCGTGACTTGAATCATACCCTCGCTAAAATCTTCTACCTTGCCAAACTGTTCGATGATTTTTTCTATTTCTTCATCATCAATTGCATCAATCACCAATTTGAGCATTTCTTCTTCAGAAAGCTTAAACTCGCGAATCTTCCCTGTTGGGTCCATTGCATCAAGCGCTGCTTGATTAATTCTAATAGCTTCGCCAAGTTTACTGAGATTGATACTAACAACATTGCTAAAATCAAAATTATCAAACACGTGCTCAGAATCATTCAACGCCGCAAAAGATTGGCCGGACAAAACATCTACATCTGGGCTAGCCAATTGCGCCTGCACCACACCAGAATTTTTTACCTTGTCGAGATTATAGGTGTTAAGGTCGTAAGCGTAGTTAATGCCATAGGTTAAAGTCATAGCATTTTTGGAATCTTGTGGTGGTAAAACTACACCGACGATATTTAAATCTTCAGCGTTTTTGATGATTTTGTCCATATAGCTAAAATCCCATGACATATCTTCCCAAACGCCATGTCGACTATTGTAGGCATAGGCTTCGGCTGGGCTGATGACTTTGAACCTTACATTAAGAAAATCTTCGTAGGCAAAAGTCTCATCCTGCCCAGGGAATTTAAATGCTTCCCCGTTGGCAGCCTTTTCAATTAAAGGCTCGACGTCTTTTTGGAAATTACGCAGACCAAGAGTGTAGAGCGTACTATCATTTATAGTGCCATCTTGGTGCAGAACTAGCACAGCTTCGTGACTATTCTCAGGCCAATGACCAGCCAAAACTTTATAACTATCCTCGTAAATTGATTTATCTTTTGGTAATGGTGAGAAAGATTGGAAAACGCTTTGGAAAGAGCTAGCACTAGTGGCCGAAGCCTTAGAGCTAGCGCTCATACTACCAGAATTCGAGCCAATCGAACCGAGCAAAGGATTTGGATAAACTTCATAAACGCCATTGGAATTATTGGCATAAATCACCGGCGCGGTGTTGTAATTATATTCAACCGAAGTAACATAATTATTAAAATTGTCGGGATTAGTATCAAGATAGGATTTAAGGCTGGCAATGTCGTTGTTGCGGGCTTTTAAGTCGCCATCTTTAGTGACACCGTTAGAAGATAGTAGCGGACCGATAATGCCTTTGAGTGCAACGCGACCTTCGGGAGTATTTTTGTTAATTTCGGCAGCTTTTTCGGTGGTTTCGAGTGGGGTTTCGAGTTTATTAGTGCTGGCAATTGAGTTGGCCGTAGAAAGTTTAGATTTGGACTGGGTAATCTGCAGTGGATATTGTGATAAAGTGTTCGCTTCCATATTGCCAACATAAGTGCGCATACCATTGGCCAGCGCAATAATAAACGCAATACCAATAATACCAACCGCACCCGCAGCAATGGTGATAAATGCACGACCTTTTTTGTGCCATAAATTTGAGAGCGACAGACGATAAGCCGCAATGAATGATAGCGAAGTACGTTTTTTGCGATAATGTTTGCTCGGTCGGGCATTGGTGGCATCGAAAGGATTGGTGTCCTTGGTGATTTTGCCATCTTCAATGTGCACGGTGCGAGTAGCATAACGACGCGCCAAAGCAGAGTTATGAGTTGCAACAATTACAAGCTTGTTTTTACCGAGTTCCTTCAACAAATTCATAATTTCTTTACCACTCTTGGTGTCGAGGGCACCAGTTGGCTCATCAGCAAAGATAATGTCAGGATTACCAACGATCGCACGAGCAATCGCCACGCGTTGCATTTGGCCGCCGGAAAGTTGATTCGGGAGCTTGTGGGCTTCTTTTTCTAGACCAACTTGTTTGAGTGCACGTTTGGCGGCACGTTGACGCTGAATGGTGTTTTTGCCAGAGAGTGCCAAAGCTAATTCGACATTCGCCTGAACACTTTGATGTGAAATCAAATTATAATTTTGGAAAATAAAACCAATGGTATGATTGCGATATTTGTCCCAATCTTTTTGGCGATATTTTTTGGTTGAAACTTTGTTAATTAAAATATCACCTTCGTCATGGCTATCAAGACCGCTGACAATATTTAAAAAAGTGGTCTTGCCGCTACCACTAGGCCCGAGCAACACCACGAATTCGCTGTCGCGAAAAGATAGATTAATATTTTTTAAAACTTGTTGTGTAAAACGCTTATTAGAATAAGCCTTCTGAATTCCTTTTAACTCTAACATAACTTTTCCTGCTCTCCATTATCGCAAAAACGTTATGCTTTGTCAAACCCCAGAAAAGACGAAAAGCCACCCGTTGGGGTGGCTTTTTCGTATAATTTGGCACCTTGCTAGTTTCCCGCTTGTGGCAGTATAATCGCCGCTACTGGGCTTGACTTCTGTGTTCGGAATGAGAACAGGTATTTCCCCAGCGCCATGGGCACCAAACATGCTCCTGAATGCAAATTGATGTCCATCAAACCAATGGTGCAAAGATTTTAAAAACGCGCGGTGCTTACAAACACCGATTGCTAGTTAAGTCTACCAGATTACCACCATAAAGTCAAAGACTTACAGGGGTAACCTGGGCATAAAAAGGCAATGAGTCTATTAGTACGCTTTGGCTCCATACGTTGCCGCACTTCCACCTTGCGCCTATCAACCAGATCATCTTTCTGGGACTTCATAGGGAATCCTTATCTTGGAGTGGGCTTCGCGCTTAATATGCTTTCAGCGCTTATCTCTTCCGAACATAGCTACTCGGCAATGCAGCAGGTGGCCACAACCGATACACTAGAGGTTCGTCCATCTCGGTCCTCTCGTACTAGAGACAGATCTCCTCAAAATTCCTAACGATCATGCCGGATATAAACCGAACTGTCTCACGACGTTCTGAACCCAGCTCGCGTACCACTTTAACCGGCGAACAGCCGGACCCTTGGAAGGTGCTCCCCCTCCAGGATGTGATGAGCCGACATCGAGGTGCCAAACCGCGCCGTCTATGTGAA
>JAZUHW010000005.1:0-38482 GCA_045641865.1 Candidatus Nanosyncoccus sp.
GCTCCGACACCTTGTAGGCACTGAGTTTCAGGATCTATTTCACTCCCCTCCCGGGGTTCTTTTCACCTTTCCATCACTGTACTAGTTCGCTATCGATCAATCAATATATTTAGCCTTGGCAGGTGGTCCTGCCGGATTCAAACAGGGTTTCTCGTGCCCCGTCCTACTTGATAAAAGATAAATAAAGCCAAAGACCGTTTCGCATACAGGGCTTTCACCCTCTCTGGCGCACCATTCCAAGTGCTTCTGCTACGATCTATTGGATTGTGTCTTTACCAGCTTAGTTAACGCTATCTGTTTTTATGCCGAACCGTCTATTGACAATTCGGCATAAAAATTATCTAATATCGCAACCCCTCTAATAATTCTGGCCGTTAAACCGTAAGATTATCTTGAGGTTTGGGCTGTTCCAATTTCGCTCGCCACTACTTTCGGAATCATTGGTTATTCTCTTTTCCTCGACCTACTAAGATGATTCAGTTCGGCCGGTTCCCGTCTTCTACCCTATGTGTTCAGGTAGCGACATCTTGGCATGACCCAAGATAGGTTTCCCCATTCGGAAATCCCCGGATCGCTTCTCGTTCTCAGATCCCCGAGGCTTATCGCAGAGTCCTACGTCCTTCATCGGTATTGATTGTCAAGGCATCCACTATCAGTGCCCTTATGTACCTTTTTATGCATTGACATAACTAGCAATCGAAGTTCGACTGCTGATGCTACGTCTTTAAAATCTTTAATCGCTTCTAATTGTTAATTCGAAATTTTGACCGAGCGCGACAATTCCGTCTGACTTTTTAAAGCCACAAGATTTATGCCCTCGCATAATTTCTATCTTTTTACAGAGGTCGCGCCGTAGGCGACATGCTCAACTAAACCTATTGTAGCAAACTTTTGTCAAATCTGCAAGGGTTTTTCGGGACTTTTTACCAAAAAGTGACCTGCCTCCCAACAGGTCACATATCAAATACAAAACTGCTTTTTAGTCGAATTTCAAATGACCGCGTTTGCGATTACGAATCGCGCGAGTCACTAAGAGGCTAGCAATTAGGGTTGGCACAGCAATGGAAGCTGCGGTAACGATGGTTGTAGCACTACCAAAACCGGTATTTGGAGCACCGGCGTTACCACCGTCAGTATGAGGTACTGGAATTGGATCTGCACCCTCATATAATTGCAATTTATAGGTAAAGTAGGGGAGAATACTAATAATATATTTTACTTTGTCCGGCCCATCTTTATATTGTTCTTTGAGTTCCGCAAGTGTATCATCATCGATCAAAGCTTGTGTCTGTACATAACCTTTAGTACCTTCTAAGTTGCTAATTGCTAACTGACTATTTGACTCATTAAATGTATAGTTTTCAGTCTTAGGTATTGAGTTACCCAAATAATTCTCTGGCGTTTCACCTCCCCTGCGATTCTTCAATGGGATCTGTCCAACTAATGGGAATCCTTTCAAATCAATATCTCTCGTACCAGCAATCTGGTCGCTCATTAAACGGTTACTACGAATCATGATGTCGTCAGCCGTCAAACCATGTAGGCTGGTATCACTATCGTCAAGCACGATAGATGTAATATTGTTACGATCGAGCGTTACTAATTCTACAGGAGCAATTTTTGCCATATCAATTGAAGTTAGCTTATTGTCAGACAATAAAATCATACTTGCTGGTTCTTGACGTGTGCCAAAGACAACATTTTCTAGCTGATTACTATAAGCAGCTAATATGTCAAGATTGGTCAAGTTTGATACATCTAAGTTTACCAATTGATTATCATAAACATATAATTCTTTAATATTATTTGAGCCCGAAATGTCTAAATTACTTAGCTGATTATGTGCAACGTCAAGATAGTCTAATTTATAATTATTAGCCAATTTCAAACTCTCTAAATTCATATGGCCTCGTATATCAACAGCTCGTAAATCATTATTGCTCAAATCAAGGGTTTTAAGATTGATAGCAACCCCTTCGGGCAAGCCTAATTTCTCACCTAAAACATCTGGGTTATTCTGTATGCTTAAATTAAGTAAGTCCTGGCTGTGAGCAACGAGATTTAGAATAGACTGTATGGATTCTTGGTTTAACTGATTGTTATTGCTAAGCTGTATAGATGTCAGTGGTGATTTTAACAGCTCATAGTTATAGTCAACTCGAAGCGTCTCTAGAGCTGGGGTGTCTACTACTTTAAGAGTCTGCAATTGTTTGTTATTCGCAAGATAAACCGTTTTTAAAGACGTTGTCTCTTGGATTGATAATGAGTCTATCATAGAATCGTACAGCCCCAGAGTATTCAAGTTTCTAAAAGGCGAGAGGTCTATGTCCGCCAACTCCCCAATCTCTTGACCTTTACACTCAATTCTATCAAACCGATCTAGATGTTCTTGTAACCAGTATGGACCTTTTTCATGGTCCTCATATTTCTCTGAATAAATGTTTTCAATACAAGCATTAAAGCCCGGATCTTCAATTTTAATCAGCGTGTCATTACCTCCTACACGCGCATAAGAACTCTGGCTTTCGGCCAGTTTTGATATAGCAAACCCGGCAGTCGGGACGGCTACGGCAGCTGCCGCTAATACCGACAAGGCTACCTTAGCTTTTGCTTTGGTTGATTTTTTAATTTTCATTTTTTCCTTTCTTGTTTTTTTGTATTATTTTATGTTAATCAAATTTGATATGTCCGCGCTTGCGATTACGGATAGTGCGAGCAGCAAGTAGGCTGGCAATCAAGGTTGGTACAGCAATTGAGGTTGCGGCTACGATGGTTGTAGCACTACCGAAACCAGTATTTGGAGCACTGGCATTACCACCGTCAGTATGTGGTACTGGCATATCTGGATTGGCCCAACTTGCTAATTGCAATTTATAGGTTAGAGGCAAACGCTTCAGTATGGATTGCACGCTGATACCCTCAATAATTTCTTGAGTACAGATTTCTGCGTCACCACAGTATGGCACAACTTGTGCATAACCTTTCGTACCTTCTAGGTCATTCACTGCTAAGATCTTACTGTCAAGATTGAAATTGTAATATGGGCTCTCGACGAAAGTCGTCCCGATATCCAAATTCTCAGGTAGAGGTTCGTTCACGAAGCCTGGATCAGAAAGATCTAATCGTCCAATAAATCGAAAATCCTTCAAATCAAAATCTGCGGCGCCAGCAACTTGGTCTGTCACAATATCAGTTTTCAGTAAGATATCATCAAGCGCTATCAGGCGTAATTGTGGAATATTAGATAATTCCATGCTAGTCATCTTATTATCCCAGGCACCAGCCAATAATAATTTTGGTGTATTTGAAATATTAAGATTTGTAAGCTGGTTTTCCCAGGCTCCTATTGCCATTAAGTTAGATGCGCCAGCTGCATTCAAATCAACTAAATTATTAGAGTAGATAAGGGCAACTTCAAGCATCGTATTGTGAGATAAATCAAGTGTCTGTAAATTATTTCTACCGGCATAGAGAGTTTCTAGCTGAGAAAGGGCGGAGACGTCGAGTTGAGATAATTTATTATTATTCAAATGCAAATTTTTTACATTAGGAACCATGGTGGCATCAAATTCTGTGACTTGGGCTTCGTCTAAATCTAACGTTTCTAAGTTTTTTAGTGGAGCTCCATCCGTGAATGATCCGATATTTGTTTCTTCAAGATAAACCTTAACTAATGCCGGATTAGGTTTAAAGGCTTCAAAAGTTTTAAAAGATAAGTTGGGATTAAAAGAAGCGTCCAAGGTCTGTAGGTTTGGCGCCCCACGAACATCAAGATATTCTAATTGGTTTTCCGCCACATTTAAGGTTTCTAAGCTTTGAACATCACCTAATGACACCTCATTTAGCTTATTATAGTTTAAATTAACTTCTGTAATCTGTGACATTGCCTTCTGATCCAACAACTTACCTAAATGCAATCCACCTGATAATTCATTATTAGATAAATTGATATACGTTAAGCCAGTCATATATTGCAGGCCTTCGAGATCGTTATTAATGGTACCAATGCCATAGTTCGCGCATTCCAATCTTTCGATTCTCCCCAGTGCTTTTTTCACTGCCTCCTGATCTCCCCAAGGAAGACGCTCCATCCCTCCTGTTGCCTCATAATACGACTCATCAGCACAGTAAGCAAACTGATCATTTTTAAAAGGCTCAGGAAAACCATCGTTTGCGACCCTGTTTGCTTCATGGGTTACTGCTACCTCAGTAGTGTGTAAAGAACGAGCGGTGTCTGGCTTTATATTATTTACTAAAGCTATAAAAGCATCGGCAGCTTGGGTTTCAGCATAGGAATTATGGTTTTGGGAAATGTAATATCCCGCAAAGCCGATCGCCGGCACCGCAATCGCAGCAGCTGTTAAAGTTGATAATACTAATTTAGTTTTTTGTTTCGCAGTTTTTTTGATTTTCACAATCAAATCCTCGCTTTTTTAATTGTTTTTATTTTTGTGTTACTTTAGCCAAAATAAAGTATACTCAGATTATACCGCTTATGAAAAAACTTGTCAAGACCTTTTTGGTTAATCTTCGTCTTCGGGGACAACTTCGATGCGGGTATCGCGCAAAAGTTCTGGTTCTACCTCTGATGGGGATTGCATCATTACATCTACGCCAGCGCCGTTCTTTGGGAAGGCAACGACATCACGAATATTGGTAATTCCGGTTAAAATCATAAAAATACGCTCCAAACCATAGGCGCAGCCAGCGTGCGGTGGGGCGCCAAATTTGAAGGCATTCAACATACCGCCGAAACGTTTCTCAACATATTTTTTGTCATAGCCAAGTAAACCAAAGGCCTTATACATAATCTCTGGACTGTAATTACGCACCGCGCCAGAACAAACCTCGTTACCATTCATCACCATATCGTATTGGTCGGCGACAATATCTAATTTGTTCTCGGTGTTTTCGAGCGCCTCTAAGCCACCTTTTGGCAACGAGAACGGGTTGTGGCCGAAGTCTAATTTGTCAGTACCCTCGTCCCATTCGTAAAATGGAAAGTCAACAATCCAACACAGGGCCACGACATTGGGGTCAGCTAGCTCAAAATGTTCAGCAAAGGCTACACGCAATGCGCCAAGGGTCTTGTTGACTTGGTCGCGGTCGGCTGCGCCAAAGAACACAGCGTCGCCATCTTTCGCACCAGTTAATTTCGCAACTTGATCTAATTCTTCTTTGGTCATGAATTTCGTGACTGGGCTGCGTACTTCCCCGTTTTCGTATAGGAGATATGCCAGGCCGCCAGCACCAGTTTTGCGCGCAAGGTCGGTGAAATTGTCGATTTGTTTGCGACTAAGTGTCGCGCCACCTGGCACACAAATCGCTTTCACACATTCGGTCTGGAAAACCTTAAAATCAGTTTTGGTAAAAACTTTGGTCAAATCAATCAAGAATAAATCGTAACGTAAATCTGGTTTGTCGGTACCGTATTTGTCCATCGCTTCGCGATACGGAATGCGGGGAATATCTTTGGATAACAATTTTTTGCCGCCAAAATCAGTGACGAGCTTCTGCATCAATGGCTCGGTAGTTTTGCGCACGACTTCGCCATCATCCACAAAGGACATCTCTAAATCTAACTGATAAAAATCACCGTAAAGACGGTCTGCGCGTGGGTCTTCGTCGCGGAAGCATGGTGCCATTTGATAATAACGAGGCACGCCGCCGACCATCAACAACTGCTTGAACTGTTGTGGGGCCTGTGGCAAAGCATAAAACTTGCCTGGGTGGACACGGCTCGGCACGATAAAATCACGTGCACCTTCTGGTGACGAATTCGCCAAAATCGGTGTCGCAATCTCAATAAAATCATGTTCATCCATGTATTTGCGCATAATCTGATAGAATTCGGCCCGGCGTCGGAGCATCTTTTGCATAGAAGGACGACGCAGGTCCAAGAAACGATAACGCAAACGCTGTTCTTCGCTGGACGCCGGGCCGTCATCATGCGTATTCACCGGCAACGGCTCGGAGCGGTTCAATAACTTCAATTCTTCAACGACCAATTCAATATCGCCAGTTTCAATATTCGGATTCTTCAACTCTGGCGCACGCTCACGAATTTTACCAGTTGCGGTAATTACAAATTCATCACGCAAAGTTTCGGCCAATTTAAACGCATCTGTAGTCTCGGGTGTAATTACTAATTGAATCACCCCAGTATGGTCACGCAAATCAATAAAAATCAGACCACCATGATCACGGCGGGAATTCACCCAACCAGATACCAAAACAGATTTTGATAAATGTTTTTTTAATTCGTGCGCTAAAATTCTCATGCCTCAATTATAGCATAAAATTAGGGGTTATTTTTGTTCGGCTAGTTTTTTGTCGATTAGCTCGCTCATAAAATCGACAAAGTTCTTTTTCTCAGTATTTTTAACAATATCGCTACCAGAAGATTGAGAATTATTAGCCCAATCGATAAATTTACCATCCATATAAAAAGCTGGGGTATATTCAATTGTACCTAGACGTTCGCTTAGCTTTTTATCAAAGTCAAATTTAGCTGCCACGTTAGCACTATTCACATCAGAGCGGAATTGATCCAAATTACCTTTACCGCCCGTTACTTCAGTGAAGTATTGTTCAAACTGTGTAGTGCGTTGCGACGCATCAGAATAGAACCAATCGTTTTGGTTGGCAAACAACTTTTCACCATATTCTTTCCAGTAACCTTGGAGGCCAGCTGCTTCAGCCGCATAATCTGCCGCCTTACCATTGGTATGATAAGACAACACATAAGTACGGAATACAATACCAATTTTGTCACCGTATTTTTCAACTAATTTATTGACCGATGCTACATTGGAAGCACAGCCTGAACATTGATAGTCCGCATATTCAAAAATCAATACCTTGGCATCCTTATTGCCTTTAACATGATCGGCAATATGACCATTATCATCATTCCCTTCAATATAAGAATACAAATCATAAGTATCGTATTTTTTGGCTGACATATTGGCCTGAACCACTGCCCACGCAATCATCCCACCTAAAACTAAAACAATCACTCCAATAATAATCGCGGCTTTTTTACTCATAATCCTCCTTTTTGCTATATAATATATATTAACATGGATTTAATTTTGAGACAATTTACGCGGTGGGTCGATCCAAAACTTGATCAATATCGTGCACCGGTTCCTTATACGCCCCGCAATAGTAAAGAATTAATGGCAGTTTTACGTCGTACGCCGAAGGAAATTTTGAACGATCGCGAACGTGATATGGTGATTGCGGCTTCAAATTTTCGTCGCACCCGCGTATCTGAAATTATGATTCCCCATTCTGATATTACCTTTGTACATGAAAATGAAATTCTCGGACCATTGATGCTGGATAAATTATACAAATCTGGTTTTGCGCATTTTCCAATTGTGAATAGCCGTAAAGAGGTGATTGGTGTTTTGCATACTGAAGCCTTGAATAGTTTATCTATCAAAGAAACCGACCGTGCCAAAAAATATCTGGACCCAAAGGTGTATTATGCTCGTGGCGATTATACTTTGGAACAGGCCTTGGCAGCTTTTGCGCGCACTAACTGTCATTTTCTGCTGGTGATTGATAAAGAATCTGAAATCGTGGGGCTTTTAACTTATCAAAGCTTAATTGAATACCTACTCGGCAACCCCGACGCCACCGATAAATTCGACCGCGACGACGACCGCTACGCCGTTTCCCAACGTGAACTATAAAAAAAGAACCCCGTAGGGGGTTCTTTTTAGGTCGAGATTAAATCTCGATGAATTTCTGCCAAGAGGCAGGCTTGATTTGCATGGTAGCCTTCTTGCGACCGAAATTACGGACGTTTCGTAGACTGATACGCATATATCAATTTTCTCCTTTTAATATTCCGGCTCTTTTTTTACGACCATTCTTCACCCAGAAAAAGAGCCAACGTTCCCCATATTAGCAAAGATTTTATAATAATGCAAGGATAAGCACTATGCAGGAAACGATGATTCTGTAAGCACCGAAGGTCTTGAGGGCCTTTGGTTTGGCCAAATAGCGCATCACAAAGGTGATTGCCAAGGCACCCGCCACAAAAGCTACCAGATTAGCCAGGGCTAAATTACCGAAGTTAGCAAAGAGATAATCACGGTTTTCGCTGGACAAAAACATCTTGAGACAAACACCACACATAATTGGAATTGAAACTAAAAACGAATACTCGGCCGCGTGTTTGTTATCCAACCCTGCAAAACGCCCCGCAATAATCGTAGTACCGGAGCGCGAAGTCCCTGGGATTAATGCTAAAACTTGCGCTAAACCAATAGCCAAGGCCCGTGGATAAGATAATTTAGTCTCATTTTCGAGTTTGGATGCGTGTGGTAGATGATCTACAAACATCATAATAATACCGACGATCCCCATTGCAGCGGCTACTGTAATAATACTAGAAAAGAAATCATTGTGTTCAATAAAATCCGCCAAAAGTAGCCCCGCCAAACCAGCTGGAATACAGGTAATAATAATTTTCAGTGCAAAGGAAAAATCATGTTTGATAAAAATATCTTTCAAGATCTGTACAATGCGTTTGCGAAAGTAAATAATCAGCGCTAACAATGTGCCAAGATTGATGAATTCCACAAACATATGGAAATTATCGGCTTGGTCACTCATAAAGAAGTACTGGAAAATCTCCAAATGCCCAGAAGAAGACACCGGAATGAATTCAGTAATTCCCTGAATCAACCCCAAGACGATAGTTTGCCAAATTTCCATAAGTATTATTATACCATGCTATTTTTTAATATCAGTTTCGGGCTTAGGGTGTTTACGGAAAAGTCTTTTGAGACGGTTAAAAAACGGTTGGACTTCGCTTAAATTCAAGAAATAACTGGCAATCGCATAGGCAATCAAGCTGACTATCGTGATCAAGCAAAATTTCGGGAAAATGATAAAGAATGAATCGTCGGTTGAAAGCAGCGGGAAGAATTTGGTCATTGAATAAGCTACACAACCGGTAATCACGCCGGCAAAAGCCATGCGCAGACAACCACTCCAAAAAGTAGAGTTAAGAATTTTATGGCCGGAACGGCGTTGTAATAGCCATAGCAAGATGATGATTTCCAAAATTGCCCCAACTGACTGTGCCCAGCCCAGACCTTCGGGGCCCAAACCCCAAATCGAAAACAGCACGGACATTAGCATAGTTAAACCAATCGCTACCACACTAACCCAAAATGGTGTTTTCGTATCTTGATGCGCATAAAATCCACGCGAGGCAATGTGAAATACTGAACGTGCAAAAATCGCAATTACCAAAGTTGCTAAAATGGAAGAAATCAAAGCGTCACCACCATTTTTAATAAAGCTCACTACATAACCACGAGTGAAGAATGCAATTACCGACACCGGCAAAGCAATCCAAATAATCGTGCGAAGAGCCTGGCGAAAAGTATGGTTAAATTTGATTCGGCCTTCTTGATCATTTTCGCCCAAGTCCTCTGTTAATTTCGGGAAAAAGGCTGTGGAAATCGCTACACCGATTAAATTCACCGGCATTTGGTGGAGATTCGTGGCCTGCTGGAAACTACGCAGCGCCCCTGCGCCCATGCGCGATGACAAGTTGGTGCTGACAATGGTGTTAACATAATCAATCCCCTGGTCCAACGAACGCGCCGGCAAAAGTTTTAGCACGGAACGAAAACCTTGATTTTTCCAAAAAATCTTGAATTGATAATCAACGCCCATACCAATCAAGCCGATGATATTCGCCACCAACTGCAAAATCGCACCGAAAATCACGCCAACCGCAACACCCATAATGCCGCCTTCGAAAATCTGAATGCCAAAAATGTTGATGCCACCGGTGAAACAAGTGATACCAATCAAAATCCCGACATTATAGAGCGCCGGCGCTAACGCATAAAGCACAAAACGCCCCACTGCCTGCTGAATGGACGAAAGCACTGTAGCAATCGCAAATAGGAACGGGTTAATCGCAATCACGCGCATCATGTTAATCGCCAGAATCGTACCTGATTCGTCCAAGCCCGGCCCCACCACATAACGCACCAGCGGATCAGCAAAAATCATAATCAAAATACTGGCAATCATGGTAAGCAGCGCCATAAAGTTAATCATGCTAGACGAAAGTTGCCAGGCCGATTTTTTATTGCCATTAACGAGACGTTGATTAAAAACCGGAATAAATGAAACTGCTAACGCACCAGAAGTTAAGATAAAAAACATGAAGTCTGGAATCGTGAAAGCTGCTGTATAAGCATCAATGCCAGTTGGATAAGTATCAAGATAGTAAGAGTTGAGAAGACGGTCGCGGAAGAGACCAAGTAACGCTGAAAGTAAAGTCGAGCCCGCCAAAACAATCGCTGCAAAGCGCACCGAAAGTTTAGAATTGGCCAAAGCCACCACCGATTTAAACTTAAAGCGTTTCATCTATTTTATTATAGCACAGGCTTAGTGTAATTTTGCAGCTGCAGGAAGTTTGGCGCCCTCGAGGATTGGCTTTAATTCTTTTTCTTCGAGAGTCTCTTTTTTGAGCAAGGCTTCAGCTAATTTGTCTAATACTTCTTTATTAGCTTTCAGTACCGCATCAGCACGCGCTGTGGCTTCGTCGGTCAAAAGTTTGATTTCATTATCAATCAATTCGGCAGTTTTTTCAGAATAAGGTTTGCCTGTGGTGATTGTATAATAACCAGTTGATTCATCCGGGAAAACGCGGTTACGAGTGTGTTTGCCCATACCTTCTTCAATCACCATGCCCTTGGCGAGCTCGGCAACATTACGTAAGTCCGAAGATGCACCAGTGGTGACGGCATCAGGGCCAAACATCATTTTTTCGGCACTACGACCACCCATCGCACGAGCCAAAACATCTTTCAGTTCATAAATGTTTTTGTAACTACGATCTTCTGGTGGCAAGAACCAGGTCACGCCGCCAGTACGACCACGCGGAATAATTGTAACTTTGTGCACCGGATCTGAATCTGGTAAAACATGCCCCACCACGGCGTGACCGGCTTCGTGATAAGCCGTCAATTTACGTTCGTGGTCGTTCATGACTTTGCTCTTGCGTTCTGGACCAATTGCCACGCGTTCAAAAGCTGCGGTGACATCTTTAGCGGTAATAGTTTTGTGGCCTTCGCGAGCTGCGGTAATGGCGGCTTCGTTGGCAATGTTGGCCAGGTCCGCACCAGACGAACCAGCAGTTTTGGCGGCCAAAGCTTCCAAATCAATAGTCTTAGAAACCGGTTTCCCTTTAAAATGAATCTTTAAAATTTCAATACGGTCTTTGCGTTCTGGTAAGGCCACATCCACGTGGCGATCAAAACGACCAGGACGCAGCAAAGCTTTGTCGAGCATGTCGACACGGTTGGTGGCCGCGATCACGATCACGCCGGACTCGTTATCAAAACCATCCATTTCCACCAAAATTTGGTTGAGAGTTTGCTCGTCCTCGCGGCCAGCACCACCGCGCGCATCACGTTTGTGAGCCACCGCATCAATTTCATCGATAAAGATAATTGATGGCGCATTCTTTTTCGCCTTACTAAACAAATCACGTACACGGGACGCGCCCACACCTACAAACATCTCGGCAAATTCCGAACCAGAAATCGAGAAGAATGGCACATTAGCTTCACCAGCCACGGCACGCGCCATCAAAGTTTTACCGGTACCAGGGTCGCCAGCTAGCAAAACACCACGTGGGATTTTGGCACCTAATTGTTCGTATTTTTTCGGTTTTTTGAGGAAATCAACAATCTCAGACAAATCTTGTTTGGCCGCTTCGTTCCCCGCCACATCGGCAAAAGTAACTTTTTTCTTGTCTGGACCATAGACACGCGCCTTGGAACGGCCAAAACCCATCGAAGAATTGTTCATGGACTGTGCCCGACGCATCATCACTACAAACAACACCGCGATGAAAATCAATGGCACTACTACCATTGCGACTTCGAAAATAATGCCACCCACATCAACTGCTTCATTATATTCAATGGCTGGATATTTTTCTTGACATTTATTGCGCTCATCACCCTGGAGATCTTTACAATGGTCCACCAAACCTTGGTCGTACAAAGTTCCCGAACCATCTTTGCGTGAAATTTGAGTCGGCTGTTCCTCGCCCTTCAAAGTAACTTTAACTTCATTGCCGGCCACGGTAATTTTACTAATATTACTATCTGGAGAATTGGCACGGTTAATTACATCGGACAGCGGCACTTCCTCGACTTTTTTACTGTTGTTAAAAGCATTAATTAAAGCCACACCACAAAGCAAAAGTAAAACCACAAAAATCGCAGTACGTAGACCATTACTACTACTTTGATTTGGTTTTTTACGACCTGGTGCTGCTGGAAGTTTTGCCATTATTTTCTCCTACAAATTAATTTTAACATGGTCTGGGTGAGCAGACTTGAACTGCCGACCTCAGCGTCCCGAACGCTGCGCGCTACCAACTGCGCCACACCCAGATTAGTTATATTTTAACACAAAACAGAGTAAGTTACTTTTTCTTTTTGGTTTTTGCAGTCTTCTTAAGTTGAGGAATTTTGACCCCCATCACGCAAATTGCGATAATAGCGACAAGTGCAATGCCAATACCAATCCAGAATAGTAAATCCCCAGTGCCTTCAATACGGAATAATTTACCGAGAATCAAAGCCAAACCAGCTACAATAAACGCCACGCCTGAGTAACAAGCAAATTTTTGCATTGATTGTTTGGTATAGTTTTTCAAGCTTTTGCTGTCAACGCTGAATTTTCTACGACAAAGCTGGACAATGCCTCCAATAATCATCAAAACTCCTAAAATGATAAAGAAAGACGACCCAAAGCCTGGTGTTGGTGATACATATTGCATATTTTGCTCCTTTGCTAATTAATTGCACTTTAATTATATCATGAAGCTTAAGCTTATTTAAGATTCTGCAAGGTGTTTTGCCATTGTAGACGGTTCAAAATATCTTGCTGCTCGGCATCGCTGGCCAGACGCGTAATGCAATCATTGGCGCTAGTGGTACCGTGCATATCAAATTTCCAAGTTAGTTCTGGTTTTTTCAGATTTGCGGCTTGGATTTCAGCCAAACAATCACCGTCTTTGTTAAGGCAAGTTTGGCCCAATTCGTTCCAAGCTTCGAGGTTCTTGATATCTTCATCATTAGCAAAAGTCATTGTCGCGTCCAGCGCTGCCCCACGCGAAACTTCAGTATTAAATAGTTGGTCAAACATAAAATTACCCAACGAATAAGCAATTAATTTACCTTGGTAAGCCTCAGTATTTTGAATCCAATGCGGATGGTCGGCCACCACCATTTCTGCGCCCACATCAATCATGCTGTGATAAAGATTGGTGCGAATGTCGTCGGCCTCGGCCTTATATTCGGCACCCATATGCGGCATCGCAATGGTTGGAACAATTTTGGCGTAATTTTCAATATTAGCAATCACATCGGCGGTCGGCACGCCAAACACACCGTGCGCGCTACAAAATCCAAACGGAATCGAAAAAGTCTTTTTCTCGCCATTGCTATAAGTTACATCGGTCGGGATCACGATAATATTACAATTAGTCTGGCCATCGTCGTATTTGGTACTGCCAAAATATTGAATATTGTTGTCTTTGAGATTTTGTTTGGTGGTATCAATGCCGGCTTGGTCCCAGTTGTCTACGTGATTCGTACCCAGCGAAAAAACTTTGAAATATTTAGCCGCTTCGGGTAGATAATCGGGATCACAATTAAATTTCAGCAGAGTGTCTTCATTATAAGAATCGTGGCCATTATCGGTAATAGGGCACTCAAGATTGCTGATCCAAGTGTTGTATTGCTCAGGTTGCAAAGTATTTAATTGCGAAAATGGATAAGCCACGCCGAGTTCCGAATCACGCGCTAGTTTATTCGTACGACGCCCCCAAAAAGTTGTCCCGGCCATCAACATCCGCGAAGACGCTGTGGTTGGCACTGGCTTTGATTCAACTTCTGCAGTTTTAGGCTGACTTGAAACTATAAAAAACGCAATCACGCCACCGGCCACCACGACCAGCAAAATGATTGCTATAAGAATTGGAAAAATATTTTTCCTCCGCGTTGGTTGATCAACTATCACAGTTTTATTATAGCACGCTCATGAGGTTCGTGGTAGAATGAAAAAGTCGGGGATTGGCGCAGTGGTAGCGCGCACGTCTGGGGGACGTGAGGTCGGCAGTTCGATCCTGCTATCCCCGACCATGTGGTATAATAGAACATGTGTCGGGGCGTGGCACAGTTGGTAGCGCGCGGCGTTTGGGACGCCGAGGTCGCAGGTTCAAGTCCTGTCGCCCCGACCATTTTTTTGTTATAATAGACTTATGAATAAATTGAGCATCGCTCTCGGTAAAACTGTTCAGTCGCTCAGTCGCTTGAAAGGCGGTGGCTCGGCTTTACCTGGTCTGGTGGTCGAGAAGCTCGATCCAGATTTTTTGAAAAATATCCTGCGCGAACTTCCCTATGGCGTGGTGATTATCTCTGGTACCAATGGCAAAACCACTACTACAAAAATCGTCAGCGAATTATTGCAGGCGCAAAATCTGAAAGTTTTTACTAACGACACTGGCAGCAATTTTGTGCGTGGCATTATCTCTTCTGTGCTGGACCAAATCAATTTGGATGGTAAGTTTAATTACGACATTGCAGTACTAGAATTAGATGAAGCCCACGCCGTCAAATTCTGCGAGATGATTCCGGTTGAACACGCTTTGCTTTTAAACGTCCAACGCGACCAACTCGACCGTTTCGGTGAGATTGATCACACTGCTGAATTATTACAAAAAATTGCAAAGGCAACTAAAAAATCTGTCGTGCTCAACCGTGAGGATCCACGTATTGCTAAAATCAAGTGCAAAAAACCGGTTTTCTTTGGTTTAAACGAAGCTATGCGCAAGCAATTCCCCTCTGACGACGAACTCCTCAGTGGCACTACCGCGAAAAAGCCGCATCACAAAGCCACCGTTACTTTGGAAGATCTCTTTGGCAATGAAGCCACTTACAAAATTGCGGACGAATCTTATACCACTAAACTAAAACTCCGCGGCATTTACAATGCTTACAACGCCGCCGGTGCTCTGGCTTTTTGCCAACAAATTTTACCCAAAGTTAAACCGGAAAAATGGCTCAAAACTCTCGCCACCGTAGAATCAGCTTTCGGTCGTGGCGAAACTTTCACCATCAATGATACAGAAGTTGAATTAATTTTGGTTAAAAACCCAGCCGCCTTCCAGCTTTCGCTCAAAAGTTTTGTGGATGGCCGTCACGAATATATGATTGCAATTAATGATCATTTTGCCGATGGCCAGGATGTGTCGTGGCTGTGGAATGTTGATTTCACTAATCTCACTAATGTATCGATGGTGTCGGGCATCCGCGCTGCCGATATGGCACTACGTCTCAAATATGACGAAATCAAACCGGCGCACATCGAGCCAAATCTGGCAGAAGCTCTACAAAAATTCACTCACGCCAGCAAAAAACCCAAACGTATTTTTGCTACCTATACCGCTATGCTCGAAATCCGCAAATTAATTTCCGGAAGGAGTATTTTATGACCATTAATATCCTCCATCTTTATCCTAAAGAAATGAATCTCTACGGTGACCACGGCAATGTTCTCACTTTGAAGCGCCGTCTGGAATGGCGTGGCTACGAAGTGCGCGTTATCACCTACGAACCAGGCGATAAATTGCCTGAGCAAATTGACATTATCTTTGGCGGTGGTGGCCAAGATTCTGGGCAAGAAAAAATCGAACAAGACCTCAAAAAAATCGGCCCTTATCTCCGCCGCTTAATCGAAAAAGGTGCGCCGGCTTTGGTAATCTGCGGTATGTATCAACTATTTGGCAAATCTTTCATCGCGCTGGGCAAAAAACACATCGACGGCGCCGATATTTTGCCACTTACCACTGTCGCTGGGCCGAAGCGTATGATTGGCAATATCGTCATCAAGACCAAAAAATTTGGCCAAGTGGTCGGCTACGAAAATCATTCTGGAATTACGCAACTTGACAAGCAAGCCGAAGAATTTGGACAAGTCATCAAAGGTCACGGCAACAGTGGTTTTGATGGCACCGAAGGCTGTATTTATCAAAATTGTATCGGTACTTATCTGCACGGACCAATTCTACCCAAAAATCCTAAAGTCGCAGATTTCTTAATCGCCAAAGCCATAGAAAACCAAACCGGCAAACCAGTCAAATTACAACCCCTGGACGACAAATTAGAAAAACAAGCTCACAAAGTCGCGGCTAGCCGCCCAGTCTAAAAAATCTTAAACCAATGCGTCCAGCGTTCATCACTCAAATCGGTCATTGCCACTTTTTGGTTGACGCCGTGCTCCACTTGATGCGCTTCGATGACTTTACCGTCACCAACATAGACTCCTACATGGCCCTGATGCCAAACTAATATGCCTGGTTCGTCTGGTATGGTCGCAATTGGGCCCTTTTCGTCGGCATTTTCAAACATGCCATCAGAACTACGCTCTGGGAAAAACGTTGTATTTTTTACAACATCTCCAACTTCAGGATCGTACCACATGTAGCCCTTCACGAGGCCACTACAATCAGTCACGTGCTTCCCTAAATAATTTTGTTCTAAGAATTCACGGATATCCCCAACTTGATCCGGATATTGTCGTGACTTAAAATCCAAAAGTTCTGGCGTCAAAATCGTGCCGTAAGTCCCCCACACGTAGCCCCAGCCCTCGGCTAGAGCCTTTCGGCACCATTCCACCAAACCGGCTGCAGATTTATTTGGCATATTCAATCGCGCGAGTTTCGCGAATCACATTAACCTTAATCGTGCCTGGGTAGCTCATTGTAGCTTCGATCTTGTTGGCAATATCACGAGCCAGTTTGAGAGCCGACAAATCATCAATTTGCTTGGGCTCCACAATCACACGAATTTCACGACCAGCGGAAATCGCATAGGCCTTGTCAATGCCTGGGAACGAAGTAGCAATATTCTCAAGATCACGCATACGTTCGGCAAAGTTCTCGGCCGAGATATTACGTGCGCCTGGACGAGCCGCCGAGAGCGCATCAACAATCTTCACAATCACCGCCTCTGGTGTAGTCGCTTCAATATCATTATGATGTGCGGCCATAGCGTGGACAACTTTTTCATCCATACCATATTTTTTAGCCAATTCCGCGCCAATATCAGCATGCTTCCCTTCAATTTTATGGGTAACGGCTTTACCAATATCGTGCAGCAAAGTTGCGGTCTTGGTAATGCGTTTGTCGGCGCCAATTTCCTCAGCAATCATACCAGCAATGTGGGCCATCTCAACAGAGTGCAACAGCACATTTTGGCCGTAAGAAGTACGAAACTTCAATTCACCAAGCAAGTGAATCAATTCGCGTGGAATACCAACCACGCCAACTTCACGTGCGGCGTCTTCACCAGCGCGCATCACTTCTTTTTCAATTTCCTGCTCGGCTTTTTCAACGGCTTTTTCAATCGAAGATGGGTTAATACGACCATCTTTCATCAAACGCTCCATGGCGTAGCGAGCGACTTGGCGGCGAATTGGGTCAAAAGAGCTCAACACCACCATACCAGGGGTGTCGTCTACCAACACATCCACACCGGTAGCGCGCTGAATCGCCTGGATATTACGACCTTCTTTACCAATAATACGGCCCTTCATATCATCATCTGGTAATTTCAAAGCCGTGACGGTGCGGTCCGCGGTCACTTCCGAGGACATGCGCTCCATCGCGGTTAACAAAATCGCCTGCGCAGTTTCATCAATATCATGTTTCATCTCTTTTTGCTCTTTGGCAATCAAACCGACTAAATCTTGTTTGATATCGCGCTCGGTCATTTGTATCAATTTATCGCGCGCACTGGTTTTGGATAAACCAGCAATCTTTTCTAACTTAGCCTGTTGTTTGCCACGAATATCGCGGATTTCGTTTTTCAAACTTTCGATATTCTTCTCTTCCTTCATCAACTTTTCGGTCTTTTTCTCGAGTTGATCAAGTTTCCCATCCAAAGTTTCCTCGCGCTCGGCCAAACGATTTTCAGTTTTCTTCCACTCTTTACGACGTTCGGCTTCGTCCTTTTTGGACTTGTCGGCGATTTCTTCGGCGTCTTTTTTGGCCTTTAACACAATGTCCGAAGCCTCGTGTTTGGCCTTGCGCACCAGATTGTCCGCCTTGTTTTTACCACCTTTTTCGTGTTTTTTATTATAGGTATAAACGCCTCCCGCGCCAGCTCCAAGGCCTAGCACGGCAGCGACGACGATGAATAATACTGTCATCTTTCCTTCTTTCTTGCCGATATTTTTCTCTATACCGGCGGGTTATTAAATTTTATAAAATGAAATTTCTTAAAAATATGAAAAATCCTAATTTCATTATAGCACGCAAAATGCGTTAAATGCGAAAAAGTTTTTTGGCGTTGGCGGTGGTGACCTCTGCTATTTCAGAGACGGGGCGATTTAATTTTTTAGCTAGCCAATCGGCAATATCTGCTACATAGGCCGGCTGATTAGTCTCACCGCGGTGTGGCACTGGTGCCAAAAACGGTGCGTCAGTTTCTAGCAAAATGCGCTCCAACGGTGGCATCGGTAAAGTTGAATAAGTCGCCATGCCATTCACTCCCACATAATAATCTGTACTTTCCAAAATCTTGCGCAAATTTTTCTTGTTGTCCGAAAATGAATGCACCACCCCTGTAATTTGCGGGAAATTGGCCATCACGGCAAAGAAATCATCAAAAGCCTCGCGAATATGAAACGCCACCGGCAATTTCAAGTCCAACGCCAGCTGCAACTGCTCCTCAAACAATTTAATCTGCGCATCACGATTATATGGCTCATAATGATAATCTAAGCCTATCTCACCAATAGCTACTAAACGGTTAGTCTCAGGAGGCTTTGCGGTCTGTGTTTGTCCAGCTTCCGACGGGTGCGAGCCATAGGTCCAATAAACATTATCATGCGTCGCAGCGAAATCGCGTGCAACTAGCGAATCCTCTAGATCGGTACCAATGACGATGATATCGCTAATTCCCCGCTCATGCGCGGCAGCCAACATTTTTTCCGCCTGCTCCGCCGAAAAAAACTCCCGGTCGTGCAAATGACAATGTGTATCTATCAACATACCCATATTATAACAAATGTGATATAATAAAGGCATAAAGACGACACCCACCAGGTGATGTCGTCGGTGTGTTGGTCTCGTTAGCTAATGCTAACGAGATTTTTTACGTTTGGTGGCTAGCCAAATCCGAAAGCGTACTCGCACGCATAGAAGTTCTAGTTCTATGGTCACAGCATTCCTCCTTCCTTGGAAACTACCAATTGCCTGGTCAATCTTATCTTGTAGCCTCCACACCGTCGACTGCAAAACAAGAACGTAAAGGTACTAACACGCCCGCCATTGTAGCATACTTGTCAAATCAGCTAAAGCATAAGGGTGATCAAAGGAGTGCCGTATGCGAAGAAGTCCGCTTCGCGAGCGGCAAGAGCGCACTAACGGGCAACGCAACGGGCAGAGAAACCGTTGTAACGACCGACGTTGTAGTTGTCGGGACCGACGCCGCTGGTACCGTAGAAGGAGAGGTAGTACGCGTTGTAAGAACTGTACGCGGTAGATGACCAGTAGTAGCCGTTGGCCGCGGCGTACCACAACGTACCAGAGTAGACGTAGCCTCCGCGCACCATATAAATTGGTTCTTTTATGAGGTTTTGGACGGTACCACCTGTACCACTGGTCCAGGCGCCATATAGTGAGAGCATATTAGAGAATTCGTTGGGGGTAGAGCCACTTTTTGGTAGACGCCAGCCTTTGGGGCAGATGGAGTCCGGGGCTTGTTCGTATTGGGTAGTGACGCTAGCACCAGAGCCAGCAGTGATGGTGTTGTATTGGTAGAGGTTACCGACGTGGTAGTGTTGATCTATATTAGGATTGTCTGGTGTGAGGAAGCCTGTGGTACAATCTGCATAGGAATGAGCGGAGGTACCGCAAGATTGATTCACGGTGGGATCGTAGTAATAATCTCCGAGGCTCCAAGAGCGAGTGTCTGTGTAGGTGGAGCTACTGGAAGTGGTGGTTTCGGTGGTTTGAGGTTTGTAGGTGGAGCTTTGATTCCAAGCAGTTTGGGAGTTAAGATCGGTGAGCTCACTGGTGAGACCTTCTGTGGTGATGTCTAGGTCTAAGTTTTGGGTCATCCAGATGTTGCCGTCTTGGAGTTTGGCGATACAGTAGCCTTTGTCATCACGTTTGTCTACGGCGAAGTATTGTTGGTCTACTGTCATATTGCCTTTGACGGTGTCATTGATGTCTTGCATGTAGGTGATGCCTGGGGCGTAGGTGTCACAGGTGGATGGTGGAGTGGGGCGAGGTGGCTCTGGCACATCAGCTATGGCAGTATAAATAACTGTGCCAGTATAGGTACCAGAGGATTTGTTGGCGTTGGCGCTCACAGCGTAGTGGAAGTTGATGTTGGTGCCACCTACAGCATCATTAGCGTGGGTAATGGTTTGGATGGGTTCGGCAATGGCAGTAGGGACACCGGCCCAGTGGGAACCCGTGATGGTGGGGTTGGAATAGTCTGCATCGAATTGATTAGTGACGAGACCTTCCGTGCCACTTGGTACACCATAACCCCAGGTGTTGGAATTAAGAGGTGCAGCCGAGGCTGGAGTAGTTGCAACAGCTGAAATGGAGTCGGTGGTGTGTTCTGGCGGAGTATAGGTGTTATAGAGGGAGTTTTGAGTCTCACCGGTACTTGTAGCAGAGATGTAAAGTTCATAGCCGGTGGGGATATTAGTCTTGACATTGAGGCTATCGCTAGCGGAATCCATGGTGTCACCAGTAGCGCTAGGGGATACATTCATTTCGATATCGCCAGGGGAGGCGGTCATGTTGAGATAGTAGCCAGTTTTGTCGATGGTGGCATTGATTTGGGTGGCAGCGTTGGTGTCGCTGGGGAGAACCGACGAAAAGCCGGCAATGCCGAGCCCGAGCACAGCAAAACCACCCCAACCAAAGAGTAATACTTTTTGGGGGCTGATTTTTCTTTTGATACTATGTTTTTGTAACATTAAATTGACCTAAACTTTTATTTTATTTTTGCATTAAACAGTTTACATGACCTGTTCTACCCCTTATATTAGCATAGGCGGGATGGAATGTCAAGGGTTTTTGCAAGTTTTTTTAGCGATTGGCGCGTTTGCGTTTGATGGGGTCGAGTTCGCGTTTGCGCAGGCGCAGATGCTCTGGGGTGACCTCTAGGAGTTCGTCATCTAGCAGAAAATCTAGGCATTGCTCCAAGGAAAGCTGCGTATAAGGGGTGAGCTGAATCGCACCATCAGAGGCGTGCGTGCGCATATTGGTGAGCTGCTTTTCGCGGCAGACGTTGATGTCGATGTCTTCTTTTTTGTTGCTGAGGCCAACGATCATCCCCTGATAGACCTCGGTTTGGGGTGGAATATAGAGAATGCCACGGGCCTGGGCTGCATCCAGTGCATAAGCCGTGCTTGTTCCTGATTCATGCGCGATCAACGCGCCGTTGCGCTCTGGTTTATAAGGGGTAGCTACCGGCTGATACCCCTGAGGGCGTGAGGACATGATCACTGTGCCTTTGGTGGCCGTCATCAGATGGTTTCTGAGGCCAATCAGAGCCGCGGTGGTGATTTTATAAACAAAACGAGTGCTACCAGAGGCGGTTTGCTCCTGAGTGGTGAGTTCCGCGCGGCGCACCCCTAATTCTTGTGAAACCGCACCCACAAACTCGGCGTCCACTTCTAGAGAAAGTTCCTCTACCGGCTCCTGTTTTTTACCATCAATTTCCTTATAAACCACCTCTGGGCGCCCGACTTCCATCTCATAACTTTCGCGACGCATTGTCTCTATTAGAACAGAGAGATGGAGCTCACCGCGGCCAGATACCTTGAACCCTAGGCCATCAGGGGTGATATGAAGAGCGATATTAGTCTCAATTTCCTTCTGTAATCTTTCCGCAATCTGGCGGCTAGTGGTAAATTCACCTTCTTGGCCCTTTAACGGACTAGTGTTAGGACCGATGTAGATGCTCAGGGTCGGTGATTCTAATTCAATGGTTGGTAAGGCCTCGGGGTTGTCCCCTGTTGCCACGGTGTCGCCAATCTTGGCGTCAGCTAGCCCTGTAATCGCCACAATGTCACCAGCTTCGACGCTATCAACTTCCTCTTTACCGAGGCCTTTATAAGTAAAGAGACGATCAATTTTGGCAGAAACAAATTCAGGTCCTACCTTAACTTGCTCTCCCTTACGCAAGCTACCCCTGTAAACTTTACCAATTGCATACTTTCCTAGATAATTATCAGCCGCCAAGGCTGCTACTAACAGCTGGGCACCTTTGCTGGCATCGGGGTCGATTTTTGGTTCGGGGATGTCGTTGATGATAGATTCGAAAATTACTGTCAAATCGTCGTCTAAATCAGTAGTTTTACCGGCTTTGCCTTCTCTGGCAATAGCATAATAAATCGGGTAGTTAAGTTGTTCTTCAGAGACGGCCAATTCTAAGAATAAATCCGCGATTTCACTTTCCACCTCTGTAATACGAGCGGCAGGTTTGTCGGTTTTGTTGATAATCACCACTGGCTTTAGCTCCAACGCCAAAGCCTTCTCTAATACAAATTTAGTCTGAGGCATGGGGCCTTCTTGAGCGTCCACAATCAAAAGCACCCCGTCGGCCATATTGAGGGTACGCTCAACTTCCCCAGAGAAATCGGCGTGGCCAGGGGTATCAATGATGTTAATCTTGTAATCTTTGTAAAAAACTGAGGTCTGCTTGGCCGTAATAGTAATTCCCCGTTCGTGCTCCTGGTCGCCGGAGTCCATAATCAGATGCTGGGACATTTCGGCCTGATTGTCACGAAAAGTATTGGATTGCTTCAAAAGACCGTCGACCAACGTAGTTTTACCATGGTCGACGTGGGCGATGATCGCAATGTTTCGTATTTTTTCCGTCATAAAAAATGGTGAGCCGGGAGGGGCTCGAACCCTCGACACCGGGCTTAAAAGGCCCGTGCTCTAACCAACTGAGCTACCGGCCCACATAAAGTGGATGGTGGGCGATAGAGGATTTGAACCTCTGACCTCGTCTACGTCAAAGACGCGCTCTAGCCAACTGAGCTAACCGCCCAAAGAACTACCTAGACCGTGTATTCTAGAATACGATCTAGGCTGTTCTCATTATAACACACTTTTTAATTTAGCGGCGTTTTGGAGTTGGATGATTTTTCTTGCGTACAGCGAGGACAATACAGACGATGGCTGCGGCTAAAATTAAGAGACCAATTGCAATAAAATCAGCTCGGGCTAGATTAACACCCAAAATATTCAATTCACCGGTGTTACCAGTTTTTGGTACAGCTGGACCACTATAAGATAATCTCAACATGGCCGTACCAATCACGAGATCTGGTTGATCACAAGAATAACCAGTGGCTACGATATTATAATCATCAGTAGTAGCACCGTTGTCTTCGAATGGAAGCACTGGGTAAATTAAGCTATCAGTTGGACGAGGGGTTGGGATAGTGACAGAGAATGGCTCTACAAACAAATCACCGCCTTCGGTTAGATGGGTGGCTTGATAAGTCACACGACAGACCTCATCTGGGAATTGGGTCTTGATAATTGGATCATTATTGTTGGCGTTACTTTCGTGCCAAATTTTGATAGGACTTTCGACAACTTTTACTGTTACAGTTGTACTGGCGCTGCTCTCAACCGCCTGTACCTCTGGGCCAGGCATGTTAAATGCTGCTGCTGTCATAGCGCCAACCGCCAAAAGACCAGCGACGCCACATAAACGTTTAATAGTGTGTTTTTTCATAACTCTCACTCTCTGTTTTTATTTGATATTTTTGTTTGGATTTTTGTAAAAAGCGCTTATTTCTTACGTTTTCTGCGCTCTTTACCACTCCTGATTGCTATTATAGTCCATATGATTAAAATTGTCAAGAACAAAATCAAAAGAATAATCGCTATCAGGGGCATTTTCCACACTACAGAGGTCTCGTCGCGATTTTGCCCCAGGGCTGAGACGCTGTAATGAATCTGGAAGAGACCAATCCAAGGAGTCTGGTCCCATTCATGTTTGATACGGCGTTCGGTATCTGGAAGAACAGATACGGCGGATTTGTCCTCGTATAAGGTTTTACCAAAGAGAGATTTAACCTCGAAGTTATAATTGAGGTTGATATCAATGTTACCGGTGTTTTTGACTTTAGTGGTACCAGATAGATTACCATCTAAAAGGAAGCGAGAATAGTTGTAATCTTCGATACTGGCTTCACGACGAGTATCACCGGCCACGGCACCATAAAGAATCAAACCTACACGAGAGGAGGTCTTGATGCCAGTGCTGGACCCGTTATCTTTGCCGACAGATTCGGCAAACAAAGTGGCATATTGACCACCGGCTGGAACATCCTGTGGGACGGTGATGCGATATTCGATAGTCTGTTTTTCGCCTTTGGGGATGCTAAAGGTGGGATCTTTGGTCCATTCCCCATCTGCTTGGCGGAAAGTGATCCAAGAAGTGATCTTGGTGTAGTTGTTCTCATTGGAGAAACTGAGGTCATAATCTTCGTTAGTCACAGAATATGGCGCAGCATAGACTTTGTATTGAAAGTCCTCTGAACCAGTGTTTTCGACGGTAAATTTGTCCTGTGTTTCCTGGCCTGGTGCCAAAGCAACGCGGTTAGAAACAGGGGAAATTTGGAGCCAAATGGCTGGTTGTTGAGATTGTTCACCCTCAGCTGTAACTGCTGTATTGGCACGTATCAAGCCAGCTATGGCCAAGGTCGCAAAAGCGGCAACTCCGACTGCAATTGTGCGTAAATTAAGTTTCATATTATCTCCTCCTCTTATTTTTTAGTTGATTTCTTAGTTGATTTCTTATCGGCTGCTCTACGCTCACGAATGCGCAGGATGATCCACAAAACTACGCCCACAATAAATACGCCAATTAAGATTAATAGCCAAAGTGGACAAATCAGCACAACTTTTTCGTTGACTGAAGATTGCCCCATAAAGGTGACGGTTTGCTTAACCTTGAATAGGCCAACCATGGGCGCATCATCCCAACTGACCTTGTTCTCACGGTGGGTTTTGGGCAAAACAGTGTGCTTATCGGGTTTGTCAACATTTGAGTAGACTGATTTATTATCAAACAAACCAAAGACTTCAAGGGTGCTGATGACATCTTCATGGATATTCCCAGTATTATTTACAACAGAGGTAGCGGTAACTGGAGCGTTGAAATAGACACCGTTAATCACATTATTATCGATGCTACCGGTACGGGTAGTGTCGCCATCAATGGTAGCATAGATTATCTTTGCAACACTACTGTGTGCTACGATGCTCTGACCTGTATTTTCGTCTACCATTTCGGCTATCACTGCAGCATATTGACCGCCAGCCGGCACATCATTAGGAACCTTGATAGTATATGGTATTGCAACTGATTCGCCAGCCTCTAAAGCTCCCGTCGAATGGCCTAACGCAATCCAGTTCGCCAGCAAGGTATAATCATTCTGCTGGTCAAACTGAGTGTCATAATTATAATCATTCACACTATACGGAGTGACTGATATCTTGTATTTTAGCATCTGGTCGCCACTGTTTTGAATGTTTAATGTGGATCTATAAACATCGCCAGGATGGAGAGTGGGGTATTCGGATGTATTATTAAGTTGTATACGTCGTTCTGAAAAAACTGTGTGATGTAACGGAACGACTGCTCCTAGTGTCATCAACAGAGCGGAAATTACCATAACAAGCCCTTTTTTCGCAAATTTACTCTTGCGCATATACCTCCTTTGTATTACTAAGCCTTATTATAGCATACAATACTTATGCATAGGTATATTTTATATAAAAGTAAGCAAGTCCACCGACTTGCTTACTTTTATACTGTACTAAACTAATTTATAGAGTAGCAGCAATAAATTTGACCGTACCAGTATAGGTGCCACCGGCTTGACCGTTATTAGTAGCAACACTATAAGTAACATTGATGGTATCACCTTCAGGAGCGCTAGGGCTACCGCTTTTTTCGTAAACTATTGGCGCATTAGCTAAATTAGCAATACCTTTCTGTTCGGTTTTAAGGTTCCAACCAGAAGTCCCTTTTTCGGTCGCAGTTGTCTGATAGGCAATGCTTTCACCACCATTAACTAGGGATGTACCACCAACACCTTCAACTGAGACTTTATATCCAGCGGTATGGTTAGTACCAACCGTAAAGGTACCAATTGCACTTTGCGCATCGTAGACACCTACAGTAATATTAACATTCTCTTGCGCAGTGATCGAAATAGAATCGCTCACAGTAGCATTAATGGTAGTTGTAGCCTCCGTAGCAGCATGACTTGGTTGAGCCGTTGCCATTGGCAAAGCAGCAGCCATACCTAGCCCAGCGACCAAGCCGAGAGCAGCTAATACTTTTGTTGATGATTTAGTCATTTTTATTTCCTTTCTTTTTATTTTTATTAAAACGACCTACCTATATGGGGATTATATACCAGTTATGTTAATATGTCAATACCTTTTATGCTTAAAGTTTTCCACAAACAAAAAATGCCCAATAGGGCTTTTTTGGTGCGCCCGACTGGAGTTGAACCAGCACAGCCATAATCGGCCACTACCACCTCAAGGTAGCGCGTCTACCAATTCCGCCACAGGCGCATGACTGTATTATAGCATACTTTTAGGGTGTGCGGTGTTTACTAGTTTGGACCGCCGCCCAAAAACGCACATCTTCAAAACGATCGAGTTTGTCAATTAGGCGATTATTTTCCGAAAAACTACGCAAACTCTTATTCATAAAATAAGACAAATTGCTCTGATAAATCCCAATGGCCGGGACATCGTCGGCCCAAACCTTCAGAAAGTTTTCATATTTCAGAGCCCGACGCTGATCGGTACTAGCACTGCGCACCGCAATTAAGGCATCATCAGCAATGGCATTGCTATAATTCGACAAATTCAACCCGGACGAATTCGCCTGTGACGAATGATAATAGGCAAACAAATCTGGGGCAATGCCAAGATCAATTTCGTCAATCAAAATATCGTAATTACGCTGGCGCAACACCGAAGAGACGAAATTTTGATCTGGCTCATAAACCGACACTTCAGTTTTGAAGCCGAGATTTTGCAGTTGCGCGGCAAAGCGATTTGCTAAGTCTGGCAAATAACCGGTAGAAACTGTTGCGATTTGAATCGGCACATCAGTACTAGCGCCGGCTTGCTGCAAAGTTGTCCGCGCAGCAGCGGCATCATATTTTGGCAATTCTGGCCAATTGCTGAGGGTAATTTGTGGTTCCAAAACTGGGTAATCCAGCGGGGCTTCGCCATTTAAAATCTCGCGCAGATTATTCATATTGACACCTTGGCGGATGGCTTGACGCACAGTTTTATTGCTCACACTTGGATTTGTCACATTAAAGAAGGCAAACACACCACTGTTCAAAGCGGTTTGTTTTTCCTGGATGTCACCGGTTAGAACATCTTTGGCATCTTTAGAAGTAAGTTCGGCAGTGGCGTTAATCGCACCAGATTTTAATGCATCTTTAAGCGCGCCCAAATTTTCATAAGCATGCACCGCAAAGGTATCCAGCATCGGCTTGCCCTTGTAATAAGACGGGTTGGCAGTCAAATAAGCCACTCGTTCCCCGTTGGCACTCACAGCACTGGTCTGGCTGGCATTGAACTTGAATGGCCCCGACGTTACAGGGTTATTATTAAAATCGGCATCAGCTAATTGCGCTGGGGTAATATCCTGAAGAATATGTTTCGGCAAAATGGGGATATCTAATACCGAATCAAAATCTTTGTAGGCCGACGGTAACCTAAAGACAATCGCGCCGTCCTCTTCGGCAACTTTTACTCCTGATAAATTAGACGTATAAATGGTTTTTACTGATGGATTTTGGATGAGACCGGCGGTGAAAATCACATCTTCATTGGTCAAGGGCTCACCATCAGACCATTTGAGATCGTCGCGCAAACGCACCGTCCAAGTTTTGGCACTCTCGTCACTAGTGACAGATTGTGCTAGGTCGCCATTAGTATGACCGGTGTAATCTGTAGTCGTAAGTGTAGCAAACAAAAGATGCGAAACCACGTCTTCGCTATTAGTATTCGAGAACAAGGGGTTAAAAGATTGAATTTTACCCAGAGTACCCTCGGTATAAGTGCCGCCATTGGTAAAAGTCTCGCTGGAATAAGAATTTTGATACCAAAAGGCCTGCGCACAAGCCAAGAAAATCAGTGCCAAAACCAACAAACTCCATTCCGCAATCAGCAGACGAATATTGCGAGCCTGGGGTAATTTTTCAATCAAATTTTCTTTCAAATGTTCGGTGCTTTTGACACTCACCTCGTGAGATTTTTTATTCCACTTTTTCAGTAATCTTTGCCCACGCCGTTTGGTTGATGCTTTCATAGCCTACCTTATGCTGGAATTAGCAAAGCTCCGATAATCGACAAAACAAAAACTACCACGCAAACTAGCGTAGCGTTATAAAGAGATTTATCAAGACCACGACGAGTGGTGTAAAGTTCGCCCGAACCACCAAAGCCAGCACCTAATGAAGCGCCGCGCTGTTGTAGCAAAACTAAGACCACGATCAAAATCGAAGTCACAAGGGTAGCTGTTTGAAAAATAACTCCAAAATTCATACTCCTCCATTATAGTCCGGAACTAAGAAATTGACAAGCCCGTTGAGGGCACTCATGATGATTGTGGTGAGAACTGCGCCACCAAAGCCCATGTCGACCCCCGGCAAGAGTGCGATGGTTAGGCCCACCATGGCGATGTTGAGAATAATTGTAAAAATACCCATTGAGAGAATTATCAGGGGCAAAGCCAGCATTGTGAGGAGTGGCTTTACTATGGAATTTACTAATGAAAAGATTAAACCAGCGGCAATAAATAACCAAAATACATCGGCGGTATGAATATGCCCAAACCAACGCATACACAACCACATCCCTGCGCTCGAAACTATCCAACGCAACAAGAAAACTAGAATTTGGTTTTTAATCATAAACCTATTTTAGCATATTTTTGCGTTTCAAAAGCGTGTGATAGGTGATGGCAAAACGGTGGGATTCATTGCGGATGCGCTGCAATAGCTTGATAATATGAGAATTATTCGGCAGATTATAAGTTTTATCAAGCGTAACAATGGTTTCTTCTTCTTTAGCTAGACCGATATACGGGATGCCGGCAGCGTCGAGGATATCGTGGACAGCGGCGAGTTGCGGTGCGCCACCGTCGATGAGAATCAAGTCTGGGCGAGGCCATTCGTCGTGCCTGAGCCGGCGAGTCAGAACTTCGCGCATATTGGCGAAATCGTCGTTTTTGTCCTCTTTAATCTTAAATTTACGATACTCGGTGCGGTCGGCAACGCCATTAGTAAAAACCACCATGCTAGCAACGGCATTGGTGCCAGATTGATGGGAAATGTCATAACCTTCAATTCTGCGTGGTGGCTGTTGTAATTTTAACAACATTTGCAACTGTAATAGCGCTTCATCAGAGGAGAGGTCGAGGAATTCCTGGTCCGAAAAGACGATTTTTTTGCGCAGTTCCCTCAGACCAAATAATTGGTTGCGTAGTTCCGCGGCTTTTTCGTAATTGCCAGCTGCAGAAGCCTCTTGCATCTGTTTTTCCAGATCTTTGAGAAGTTTCACGCGGTCGCCTTCTAGATAGCGCATTAATTTGCGCAAGTTGGTCTTGTATTCCTTAGGTGTAGAGAGACCGATTTCAATGCCTGGCGTTAATCCCAAATCAGTATTAAGCGTCTTTTTTCCATTATATGGTTTGTCGTAATAGGGGAAAATCTTGCGTAAAATACGCAAAGCCTTTTTTACAATCGCCTGCCCATAAAACGGACCGATATATGTAGCATTATCATCTTGTGGAGTACGAGTCAGGCTCACATACGGCACTTCGGATTTCATATCTATCCGCACATAGCTGACAGTTTTGTCGTCGCGAAGCAATATATTCCATTTTGGCTGATAGCGTTTAATCATCTCGGACTCGAGAAATAACGCGTCCATCTCGCTATCTGTTACACGCCAATCGGTATCAGCAATTTCGGCCACCAAGGCCTCTGTTTTGGGATCTTTGTGTGACTTCTGGAAATACTGGCGCACGCGGTTTTTGAGCACCGCAGCTTTACCCACGTAAATCACTTCCCCGTCAGCATTTTTGTGAAAATACACACCTGGTGCCGAGGGTAAAGTTTTTAATTTTTCTCGCAATTTATCATTCATCTAACTAACTCTTCTCTTATTATATCATGTTAAAATAGGGGTATGAAAGTTGTAGCGGTATCTGGTGGGGTGGATTCAATGGTAATGCTGGATTTGCTGTGCCAAAAATACCCTGCTAAAGAGCTACTGGTGGCGCATTTTAATCATAATGCTCGGCCCTCGGCGCGGGCTGATTTTGAGTTTGTGCGCGATTTTTGCGCCGAGAAAGGCTTAAAATTCGTCTCTAAAACCATGCTCTGCGATAGTTCCCCTGGACTAACAGAGGAACGAGCGCGCAAAAATCGCTACAATTTCCTCTTTAGCCTTGATGGTAATGCCGTCTATGTGGCCCACCATCTGGATGATTTAGTAGAATCAATTGCAATTAACCTCATCAGGGGTACCGGCTGGCGTGGATTAGCGGTAATGAACCGCCCTGGACTTCGCCGACCCCTGATAGATGGCGGTTTTGATGGTAAAATTTATGATCACCGCGATGTTTTGCACTATGCCGCAGAGCACAATATTCCGTTTCGCCAAGATCCAACCAATACAGAGGTGACTTATCTTAGAAACCGCCTGCGCCCAGAGGTGTTGGACCTCCCCAGAAAGACCAAAGAAAAGCTATTAAAATTACGAAACCGCGCCTGCGAGATTACAGAGGCGCTCCAGAGAGAAATTGAAGCAATTTTACCAGAGGGGACAGCCATTCCCCGCCAGTTGTTCAGGGAGCTCCCAGATGACGTCGCATTAGAGGTATTACGTTATATTACAGAGGTGCGCTATCACGTGCCCTGCACTCGACCCCAGTTACAAGATTTTCTAACAGCGGTGCGTGAATATCAACCTGGTAAACAGTTCAATCTCCCTGGCGGACAGATGGTAGAAATTGGACGTGAATATTTTAGACTCCGATAACTGCTTGATTGGGACAGGTGTCGAGAATTTGGTTCATTGCATCACGTTCCGCCTCTGTTATCCAGAGGCCATATTTGTATTTGACCGAAATTTGACGGGCGACATATTGGCAACGGAAAGCTTTGTTGGGTGGAAGCCAAGTGGCGGCGTCGCCATCAGATTTTTGTTGGTTAGCCGACGAGTCGACCGCCAGTAAATTTAAGGGGTCGATGGCGAGTTGGTGGCGCTTTCCGTAATCAAAATATTGGGCGCCTTTTTGCCACGCATCGGAAAGCGCCACCACATGATCAATTTGAATCCCCTTACTAAACTCCGACTTCTGCGTGAATTTAAGATGTTGACCAGTGTAAGCCTCGTCAAATTCACCCGCCACCACATCACAACCATCCAGCACGGCGCTGTCGCCAACTTCACGTTTGATGATTTTTTGGCGCAGACTACAACCGTCCACATCAGGCCAGTTATCATAAAATTCCGTGCGGGTATATCCAGTTTTGGGCGCGCGCCCTTTGACTTCTAATTTTGCCAAAATCTCTCGCGCCGGCGTACTTCCCTCTGTTAAAACAGGTTGCTCGGTTTGGACCTTTTCATAACTGGCTGGATTCACAATCAGCCAAGTTGCAATTCCGCCCAACAAAATAACAACCGCCACGATGCGATAAATCCGGCGGTGTGATTTTTTGTAATGGTATGGCGATTTTTCTTTGCCCATATCTGCTATAATTATAGCATGTTGAAAAATCTCCGCACCATCATTTGGTTTGAACTATTTTATAAACTAATTACAATTTTTGTATTTTTGCCCCTGATTGCCGGCTTGATTTGGCTGATTATGAATATCACTGGCCATCCTTATCTCGCACCAGACAACATCAGCAGTTTTTTGATTAACCCCCTCACTTGGATTGGCGTGATGATAATTATCATCGCCCTGACCGCTTACACAGTTTTTGATGTGGCCACAATTATTATCATTCTCGATGCCAGTCGCCAAAACAAAAAGATTCAAGTTTGGTCGGCCGTGCGTGCCAGTGGCGCTAGTCTCAAAGGATTAATCAATCGTCATAATATTTTACTGCCTCTGGTAGTATTGGTGCTGCTACCCTTCCTTAGCCTTGGTTTAGCTTTTGGTGTCAACCGGCATTTTGCCCTGCCCGAATTCATCGGTAATTTTATTGAAAACAATACAGTTTTGGCAATTCTAACAGGGGTAACAATTTTACTTTTGACGGTCCTGGTAGTGCGTTGGATGTATGCTTTTCACTACTATGTTTTGGAAGGTAAAAACTTTAAACAAGCCCGAGCAAAAAGCGTCAAACTAATTAAAGGTTCAGCCATTAAAGATTTCTTGCTGTTACTCTTGGTCCAGATCGCCTACATTGCATTCATCTGTATTTTAATTCTAATCGGCACGGCAATTATTTGGCTAATCAATTTGATTTTGCAAAACACATCGGGCGTGCTTGATTGGCTCAACCCGATTTTACTAGCCATCTTTGCGCTCATCACAATGACATTATCCCTGATGGTGGTTCCCTGTATTTATGGTTTTATTTCGGCACGTTTTTACAAGCACAAAAAAGAACATCGCAAAAAAATCCAATCTGTTAAAATCGTGCAACGCCGCCATGTTTGGGCAAGTGTGGCTGCGATTGCCGTTGTGTTGATTGGCGGCGTGGTTTATTACACCTTGGGTTCTGGCAAATATGCGATTATCACCACACGCAAACACCCAATTGAAATCACCGCCCACCGTGGTTTTTCATCTGCCTATCCAGAAAACACCATGAGTGCTTTTCGTGGCGCGGTTGAGAACGGTGCCGATTGGATTGAGTTGGACGTCCAACAAACCAAAGATCACAAAATTGTGATTTCACACGACAATGACACCGAGCGGATGAGCGGAGTTTACAAAGATATTTGGGACACGGATTATGAAGAACTGGCAAAACTTGATTTTGGCAACACCACTGATCCCAAATTCGCTGGCGAACGCATCGCAACTTTAGCCGAAGTACTCGATTTGGCTAACAAAACCGGTATTAGATTGAACATCGAAATCAAACGCAATGGCCATGATGACGGCATTGAACAAGAAGTAGTCAAGCTCATTCGCGATTATCACCAAGAAAAATTTAGCATGATTTCTTCCCTTAGTTACGATACTTTGCGTACGGTCAAAGCGATTGATCCCAATATTCAGACACTGTATGTGATGTTGTTTGCCTATGGGGATGTCAACAAAATTCCCGATGTTGATGGTTATAGCGTGGAGGCCACCAGTGTGAGTAGTAAATTAATCCACGATATCCACCAAAAAGGTAGCGAAATCGTAGCTTGGACGATTGATGATCCAGACAATATGCGCCGCCTGGATGATATGAATGTGGACGGCATTATTACTAATAAATTAACCGAAGCTAAAGAAGTGATCGACGACAACACTAATAATCCGTATACCAATTATTGGTCTCTGTTGCAATATAGTATGAATCTTTAATCTTGTTCAAAAATGGTTTCGTCTTTGATAACGTCGGGGAGATAATTTTTATCGAGATGAAAACCAGCTTCCCATTTTTGGCCTTTGCCGAAACCCATTTCTTTCATCATTTTGGTGGGGGCGTTGCGGAGCCAAGTTGGTACTGGAGCGGTGCGAGTTTGGTCGGCTAATTTTAATGCTTTATACCAGGCATCGGTAGTAGCGCGAGACTTTTTAGCTTTGGCGAGAACCGTGGCGGTGTGGGCCATGATGAGACCAGATTCAGGCATGCCGACTCTTTCCACGGCTTGGAAACAACTCACCGCAACGTTCAGGGCACCATTAGTAGCCAGGCCAATATCTTCACTAGCAAAAATCACCATACGGCGAGCGATAAACTTGGGGTCTTCGCCAGCCTGAACCATGCGGGCCAGATAATACAGAGTGGCATCAATGTCACTACCACGCATTGACTTGATAAATGCGGAAATTGTGTCATAATGTGCATCGCCTTTTTTGTCGTAGTTGGGGAGTTTTTTGCCGGCGGCGGCTTGTATGGTCTTTACAGAAACTTTTTTGTCTAATGATAGCGCCAATTCCAAATCACCCAACGCCGTCCGTGCGTCGCCGCCGGAAAGCTCGGCGATGTATTCGAGGGCGGCTTTTGAAACACGGCTGGCAACTTTTTCTTTTTTGACAGCGTGTTCCAGCACGGTCATAATGTCGGCTTTGGAAAGTGGTGCAATCACCACCACGCGTGAGCGCGAAATCAGGGGCGAAATCACCTCAAAAGACGGATTTTCGGTAGTTGCACCAATCAAAATAATCAAGCCCGACTCCACATGGGGCAAAAATGCATCTTGCTGGGCTTTATTGAAACGATGAATTTCGTCCACGAACAAAACCGTGCGGGTTTTGAGATTCCAGTTAGTTTTGGCGCGCTCGACTACTTCAGAAATATCTTTCTTGCCCGCCGTTACTGCCGACAGTTCAATAAAATCGGCCTTAAATTCGCGCGCCAAAATCCGCGCCAGCGTAGTTTTCCCCGTCCCCGGTGGCCCCCAAAAAATCAAATTCACCGGTTCCCCAGATTCCACTATCTGGGTCAAAATTTTCCCTTTGCCGATAATCTCAGACTGGCCCACCACCTCAGACAATTTCTGAGGTCGCATTCTTTCGGCTAGCGGAACGCGATTGGCCATCGGCACCTACTTTTGCCAACGCTGAGCAGCAGCGGCAATCACTTCACGCGCTTCGGCAGCATTACCAAAACGTTCAACTTTGGTTTCTTTGTGTGGTTTGCGCAAATCTTTGTAATGATTAAAGAAGAATTCAATCTGGTTGAGTAAGCTTTTCGGCAAATCATCAATGTCGTTCATGTAATTTCCCTCTTTGCGATCCGAATAAGGCACGCAGATAATTTTGTCGTCTACTTCACCGCTGTCGTTGAATTTCATCACACCGAGCACGTGCGCGTTCACGGCAATACCGGTTGGTAGAGGCACGTCGGTCAGAAGCAACGCATCCAGCTCATCACCATCTTCCCCTGTTGTCTGTGGGATAAAACCATAATTACAAGGCCTGGCGAATACGCGTGGCTCCACACGATCTAGCATAAAACAGGCTTTTTTGGGATCCCACTCAATCTTATTATGAGAACCAGCTGGAATCTCAATTACCACATTAATTTGATTGTTAGAATAATCCCCCGGTGTCAAAATTTTATTAAAATCAGGCATAAAAACTCCTTTTTGTCTTAAAGTAATTATAACACAGCTATTTACGCGGTGGCGTGATGCGCGCTGGACGGCCGTAATCTGGAATAATGACTTGGTGTTTTTTCCCATGGTGGTCATACAAAGGGATTTGTAATTGATCGGCCAAAGTATTAACCACTGTCGCGCCAATACGAAGCCCCGTAAAAGAGCCGGGGCCAGAAAAATAATGAATTTCACTGATGTCTTGCCAAGTTTTACCATTTTCTTGTAATTTGTCAAGGATAAACTGGTGTAGACCTTCGGCGAGATCACGGCCAGATTCCCAGTCGTATTTTTTGCCATCCAATTCCAGATGGCAAACAGGGGTAGAGGTGTCGAGATATAATTTCATAGTTCTATTATACTCTATCTTGTGATATAATACAGGTGTTGGCTCTGCGAACTGCGTTCGCATAGCCTCATGGGTAGAAAAAATTAAATTATTTTTCTTTTGTCTTCTCATTTGGCTTTGTAGCTCAGTTGGTAGAGCAGAGGCCTGAAGAGCCTTGTGTCACTGGTTCAAGTCCAGTCGGAGCCACCAATATCCTTGATATTGGGTGTCTCCGGAACTTCGTAAACGGAGCCACCACTTTTTTTTGTTTATAAATCTTTGATATCTACGCGCACTTGCTCTGTGGTGTCGCGGTCGCGGACGGTGACGGTGTCATCTTCAAGTGTTGTAAAATCTACAACAATACACTTCGGGGTGCCGATTTCATCTTGCTTGCGGTAGCGTTTGCCGATGTTGCCACTGTCGTCCCAGGTGACATTGCCGTATTTCTCGCGCAGTTTCTGATAAACTTCCTGAGCTTTTTTGACCAGTTCCGGCTTGTTTTTCAAAAGTGGTGAAACGCAGAAACGATATGGCGCCAAATGTTCTGGTAATTTCAACACCACCCGCTTACCATCTTCAATTTCTTCTTCAGCATAAGCAGTGGTGAGGACAGCCATCACCAAGCGCTCCACCCCAAAGGACGGCTCAATCACGTGCGGCACGAACACTTCACCGGTGTTTTTGTCGCGATAATCCATCTTCTTCCCTGATTCACGCTGAATATTCTGCAAGTCAAAATCAGTGCGGTAAGCAATACCCAGCAATTCCTCGCGGCCAATCGGATAATCAAACATGATATCAATCGTGCGCTTGGAATAATGCGCACGGTCTTTTTCGGGCACCTCGTAATCGTGGACATTTTTGGCATTTAAGCCCATCTTATTCTCGAGAAAATCATGGCAATCGGCGAGCAACTTATCAAAAATCTTTTCCCAATCCTTGGGATGCACAAAATACTCAATTTCCATCTGTTCGAACTCGCGCGAACGGAAGACAAAATCGCGTGGCGAAATCTCGTTACGAAAAGCTTTCCCCTGTTGTGCAATGCCAAAAGGCATATCGGGGTACAAACTATCCACCACGTTTTTGTAATTGGTGAAAATCCCCTGCGCGGTCTCGGGGCGGAGATACGCCACCGAGGTATCGTCCATCACCGCACCCACGTGGGTCTGGAACATCATGTTGAATTTCTTGATTGGGCCCCAATCGCTGGCACCACAAGTCGGGCATTTGATGCCGGCAGCCTGAAATTCCTCAGTCGTGACGCTTTCGTCCACATCGCCGAGTTGGTCGGCGCGGAAACGTCCGTGGCATTTTTTGCATTCCACCAACGGGTCGGCAAAAGTCGCCGCATGGCCAGAAGCCACCCAAGTCTTTGGATTCATAATAATCGCCGCGTCCACCCCAATAATATCCTCGCGCTCGGTCACAAAATACTGCCACCAAGCCTGCTGAATGCGACGTTTTAGTTCTACTCCCAGGGGGCCATAATCCCAGGTCCCGGCCATGCCTCCGTAAACTTCCGACCCCGGAAAAATAAATCCCCGGCGCTTACACAGGCTCACAATATCTTCAAGATTTGTCATAAGGATATTATAGCACACAAGATGGATGAGTTGTGGTATAATAGATGCATAAACGGAGCACCGAGCCTAGAACTCGGCACCCCGTGTGGTTTGTTGGCTGGTTAGTTAGTACTAATCAGCCTTTTTGGTCTTGAGTCTTCTCCGTCGAAGAATTCTAACAATAAAGTGAAACTCTATCACTAAAACTCCTTTCTAGAGGCCTCTAGCTTATCTAGGATCACCGTTCATTGAAGCCTCCACACCGGTGAGGTTTCAAGTCACAGACTAAAAATTTTAACGAACCACACGCCCGCCATTGTAGCATACTTGTCAACTCAGCCGAAGCGTGAGCGGGTTAAATTTTTAAGAGGAAACGCTAAAGAGATAAAAACCGTACTAGATAGCCAAGCAACGTATAGATCGACCGCTGAAGCGCTGGTCGGTGTACATAGGATACGGATTGTACCGATAGAAGTACAGAAAGTACGCGTAGTAGCTGCTGTAGACAGCACTGGACCAATATTCCCCGCCGCTGCCGAGAACGTCGCGAGAGCCCGAGTACACGACGCCAGAGCGCACCAACCACAAAGGGTCTTGTCTAATCTTGATGAAGCCGTCTGTGGCATAGGAAGTACTAGTATCGCTACTGGTGATGCCGGTAGTGTGGAGCAGGGCGCCAAATTCAGTGGAGGAAGAGGATGTGGTCTGTGGTAGTCTCCAGCCTTTGGGGCAGATGGAGTCTGGCATGTTTTCATAACGAGTACTGTGACCTTCCGTATCATTACTGGCTACAGCAGCAGACCAAGTGTAGTAGTTGCCAGCTGTGTAGTGAGCATCACCAGAGGTGGTTTCGGGATCATTACCAGAGGTGGCACCATTGGTGACGAAGTAGTCATCGGCAGGATTAAATGAGTATGGGTGGGTGTAATCTGAAGAGGTAGCCCAATTGCTAGAGCTGAGGTTGCCATTTGGTACAGTCTTTCGTTCTGGAGTCCAGTTGGCAGAGACATTAGAATCTGCAGGAGTGAGAGCTTTATCTGTTCTGAGTTCTAGGCTTAGATTTTGGGTCATCCAGCATTTGTTGTCTGCTTCTTTGGTGACGTAGTAGATTTTGTAGTCACGGGTGTCTTGGAGACGGCC